>NZ_CP083955.1:0-300000 GCF_006442975.2 Mesorhizobium sp. B2-1-1
ATGGAACGGAAGTGCGGAGAAGGCCAATCGGCCTCCGAACTGGCATTGGAAACAATGCTTTCCTTGGTACCCCCATGGCAGGGCAAAGACATCTTTTACCGGCCAATCTTCGGGGGCTTTAGCAATTCTAACTGGCACGTCAGGATCGGAGGTGAGCGTCAGACGTTTTTCCTTAAGATGCCAGGCCCCGGGACCGAGAAGTTTATCGATCGGAGCGCTTCGCTCGAGGCCGGCAGGCGCGCGCACGAACTTGGCATCGGGCCTCGGATCTATAGTGATCTCAGCGACCGCGGCGTGGAAATCAGCGACTTTGTAGAGCGGTCTCGTCCCTGCACCACCCGCGACTTCCACTCCGCCGAGATTAGGGCGCCCACTATTAACTTGTTCCGCACCTTCAACAATTCTGCCCCGCTTCGCTTAACCAAGACCCTGTTTGACATGATCGATGAACATATCGTTCAATTGCGTGAGCTCGGGGCGGCATTCCCGCACGATTTTCCTACCATTCACATGAAGTACCGCACCGCTCGCGCCGCGCTGGAAGCGTCAGGACTGGACATCGTTCCTTGCTGCAACGATCCGGCACCAGCTAACTTCCTGCTGACTGAAGACAGGATCCTGATCGTCGACCTCGAATACGCGTCGAACAACGACCGCTGCTGCGATCTCGCCACCTGGTGTGGGGAAATGGTCCTGAGCGACGTGATGCAGGATGAGGCGATCGAATGTTATTTCGGTCGCGTCGAAGCCAGCACCAAGGCGCGCATGTTTGTCTACCAGATGCTGGGCGACTTGAAATGGTCGCTGTGGTGCATGGTCCAGAACATTACCTCGAGCATCGACTTCGACTTCTACAAATACGGCGTGTGGAAGCAGATGCGCCTGCGCTCGACCCTTCAGAATCCATATTGGGACCGCGCCCTCACGTCCCTGTAGGAGCCCGCCAGCTTCTGGCTCGAGGCTTCCCTTGCCATTCGAGGATTGTTGCTACATCTGGGCAGTGGAGGCCACCGGTGGAATGACTGCTTTCTGCGCTGAAAGCAGACCGTCAGCTTCGTTGTTGGCCACAACCGCGGGAGCCTCGGGTTTGCGCAATGTTGCGAGTGCCAACGCCGGAGGAGGAAGACCGTGGCCGGTTGAGCAGAGTGGGCAGATTAATTAATTGCGAGCAGGGAGTCTCGAAGTCCGGCAATCCTAGGCTCCGGCCGACGCTTGTCTAGGTTGCGTGGGTCTGGGTGCCCCATCAACCCAATTCGCACTGAGCCAGTGGTTCAGGGCGCGAGTCATCCCGAATGGTGGCCGGTGCAAGAAGGCGGCATGGTCGCCCTCGCTCGGAAACTGTTTGTTGCGCTGTGGAAATACGTGAATTCCGGAGTCGTTATAGAAGGAGCTCTCCTGACGAAACCATCAGCATAGAGTAACCGCCCGATTGTCACCGCCTATTCCTAGAGCGCCTCCGAGACGCCTTCGACGCCGGCCAGCTTCGCTTCTTCAGCGATCTCGCTAGCCTGGCCGACCCTGCTACTTTCTGCGCCCAACTGGCTGGACTGAAGCGGATCGAGTGGTCGTTTACGCCAAGCCCCCGTTCGGCGGTCCAAAACAGGTCCTCGCCTACCTTGGTCGCTACACCTACCGCGTCGCCATCGCCAACAGCCGCCTCGTGAGCCTGGATCATGGAGTTCTGGTCAGCTTCCGCTGGAAGGACTATCGCCACCACGACAAGTCCAAGCACAAGCTCATGACCAAGATCACACTTGCGGGGCTGATTAAGCCAGCAACCGAGAATGTCTCAAGGTAAGCCGAGCAGACGACCAATTCTTCAGACAGAATGTCAGAGGAAGCGAGGCTCACTGCTATAACATGGGGTTTCACATTGTCGTTTCGGTGAGTCAGATTTGGATCATCCGTATCAGGCTGCGATAGGTCTTCTCCAACGCGTCAAAGCCACCTTCGCCCAGTGTAATTGGCGCGGCGTTGTCGGCGATCGCCGCGAACAGCAGCGCGGCGTCGCCGGGCACGACATTCGGCGACAACTCGCCGCGCCGGCCCGCCGCCGACAGCGCGCCGGCAAACAACGCCGAGAGCTCCGCGCTGAAATGGCCGAGCATCTTCTGGCCGTCGGCATCAAGGAGGTCGGCATCCTGCCGCAGCCTCGAAATCAGGCTCCAGTTTTGCCCTTCTGTGCCGGCTGGGTTGAAATGCCGGAAGCGGGCGCGGCTGTAGGCGATCATCGCCTCGACCTGCTCCTCGAGGCTTGACCCCTCATGCGACCAGACAGCCCGCAAGCCGCTCAGCGTCGCCTGCATGTAGTCGTCAAGCACCTCGTCGACGAGCGCCTGTTTGTTGCCGAAATGATAGTGGATGTTGGCGCGCGTCGTGCCGAGCGCCGCCGAAATATCCCCGAAGCTGGTGCCGCGATAGCCGTGGCGCACCAGAAGCTCCAGCGCCGTATCCTTGATCGCCTGTCTGGTGTCGGTCTCGTCCATGCTTCCATCATAGCCAAATGCGTTGGCCGTGGACGCCGAAGCTTTGCTGCATCCCCAGCATTTGACGGAACACTGACTTGCAGGTAAGTAAGTAGAAAATCAGCGGGAGGATACGTGGTGCGGATGCGGACATTCAGCGATATCGAAGGATCGGCGCCGCAGGCCGTCCGCGCCGGTGACCTGGTCTTCATCGGCGGGCTGATGGCGACGGACGTCAGCGGCAATATCGTCGCAACCGGCATAACGGGTCAGGCGCGCGTCATTTTCGATCGGCTGGCGGCCCTTCTCGCCCAGGCCGGCGCCGGCATGACCGATGTGGTCAAGCACAACATCTATTTCAGTTGCAAGGCCGATGCCGTGGGCGCCTTGCTCGACGAACTCGATGCCGTGCGCGCCGGCTGTTTCACCGCTCCCGGCCCGACCACCACCGAAATCCGCTGCGGCCTCGACCGCGAGGGCGCGCTGCTGATGGTCGACGCCTGGGTGGTGATCGGCGGCAAGCGCGAACTGCTCGACCCCCCGGGTCACTGGCGCTGGCGCAGGGAGCTGCCCTTCGTCCATGGCTGGAAGGTCGGCGACATGCTGTTTGTCGGCGGCCAGCGCTCGCTCGATGCCGAAGGCAATGTGCTCGGGCTCGGCGACATCGAGGTGCAGACCGACGAGGCCTTCCGCAACCTCGACACCATGCTGCGGTCGGGCGGCGGCGACCGCCACAGCCTGATGCGCCAGAACACCTATTTCCGCTTTTTCGGCGAAGGCCGCGAGGTCACCGACTACTGGGAGAAGATGACCAATGTGCGCCGCCGCTACATGTCGGTGCCTTCGGCGGCCGGTGCCGGACTGCGCATCCAGGGCATGGGCAATGCCGGCGAACTGATCCAGGTCGAGGGCATCGGCATGCTCGGCGACGACAAGCAGCGCCTGCAGCCGGCCAACCATTGGGACTGGAGCATTCCCAACACCCAGTTCACGCAAGGTTGGAAGATTGGCGGGCTCGCCTTGATCGGCGGCCAGATCTCGGCCGACAACAAGGCGCAGGCCGTCGGCGACGACATGGAGACGCAGACCCGCAACGTCTTCGAGTTCATCCGCCGCACGCTGGCCGAAGGCGGGCTCGACGAAAGCGACGTCGCCAAGCTCTATATCTACTATCACGCCGAAGGCAGCTGGGCCGGGATCGAGGCGACGCGCGCGGTGATTGCCCGCGTGCAGCGCGAATTCTTCCCCGAGCCCGGTCCGGCGGTGACTGCGATCCGCGTCGCCGGCTTTGCCTTCGAGAACCTGCTGATCGAGATCGAGGCGATGGCGGTGACGCGAGGCTAATGTCGAAACACGATTTCACCGCCGCCGAATTCGCCGATCGTCTGGCGCGTGTCCGCGCCGCCATGGCCGCACGCGACCTCGACTGGCTGATTGCCGTTCACCCCGCCTCCATCCATTGGCTGACCGGCAGCGACGCCAAGAGCTACCAGGAATTCCAATGCCTGCTGGTCGGCGCGCGCAACGAGCCGCTCGTCGTGCTGACACGCCAGGGCGAAGTGCACGAATTCGAAACGGATTCAGCTGCCGACGAGGTGCATGGCTTCGGCGGCGGCGAGAACGAGGATCCGGTCGCGGCCTTCGCCGACGTGGCGCGGCGCCACGACGTGCTAGGCAGGCGCGTCGGCCTCGAAGTGCCGGCCTACTATCTTCACCCACATCATTGTCTCGGCCTTCGCGCCGTCATCGGCGATACCTTGCTTGCCGAGGCGACGGAACTGATCGCCGGCCTGAAGCTGGTGAAGTCGCCGGCCGAGATCGCTTATATCAGGCGCGCGGCGGCCCTTGCCGACCTTGGCATGGAGCGTTTTGCCGGCGAGTTCGCGGCGGGCCTGTCGGAACTGGCGCTGGCCGGCACCATCCACGAGACCTTGCTGCGCAACGGCAGCGGCATCGCCGCCAGCCCGATCAACCTCGTCTCCGGCCCGCGCTCCGCCTACAGCCACGGCGCGCCGACCGCGCGCCGGCTTGAACATGGCGATTTCGGCAATCTCGAATTCGGCGCCACCTTCAACCGCTACACAGCCACCATCGGCCGCAATTTCGCGCTGGGCAAGCCGACGCCGCGCATGGCCGAACTGCACGACATCGTGCTGCGCGCCGGCGACGCCATGATCGCGGCGATTCGCGACGGCGTGCCGGCAACCGTGCCGCACCAGGCGGCCCGCGCCGTCATCGGCGAGGCCGGGCTCGAAGCCTGCCGTGTCCACACGTCCGGCTATGCGCTGGGGCCAGGCTTTCCGCCGAGCTGGGCCGAGCCGCTGCACATGATCGGCGACAGCCCGCACATGCTGAAGGCCGGCATGGTGGTCACCATCGAGCCGCCGGTCTATATCGGCGCCGAAGGCCTTGGCGCCCGCATCATCGACAATGTGCTTGTCACCACGGCCGGTGCGGAGGTGCTGTCCCGCACGCCGCGCGACATCATCGTCGCGGGCTGAGCCTCCCTACCCTCCAAGCTCATGCGCGATCTCGGCACAAGCGAGCTTCAGCCGCGCCAGCATGGCCTCGAAATTGGGCGCGGCGCTGCGTCGGCTGACCGCCGCCACCGTCACGCAGGCCACGGCGCGCCCGTCGCCGGCGATGATCGGACAGACGACGTCGGTCACGCCGATGATGTCGCGGCTCTCGTGGATGATGGCGCCGCGCTCGCGCACCGCGTCGAGTTCGGCGGCGAGCGTCGTCGGGTCCGGCGGCTCACGCATCAGCATCAGGCATTCGGCGATCATCCGGTCACGCACGGGCTTGGGCTGGAACGCCATCAGCACCAGGCCGGAATGGGCATCCGCCAGCGGCCGGCGATAGCCGAGCTTGAGCGAGAAGTTCATGTCCGCCCCGCCCGATGCCGCCGCGATGATGACGGTTTCACCGCGATGCGCGACGACCAGATGCGCCGCCTGGTGCACCTCCTCGGCGAAGCGCTCGACGATGGGGGCCGCCGTGCTGACCAGGTCGCGGGCGCGCGCCGTCTGCATGCCAAGCCCGAACAGCTTGTTCGACAGCATCAGCCCCTCGCCGCCCTCATCGCGCTGGAGGTAGCCGCGCGCAAGCAGCACATGGACCATGCGGAAGATCTCGTTCTTCGATCGCCCCAGTTCCTCGGCGATCTGGCGCGTGCCCATGCGCTGGCCGGCATTGGCCAGCAATTCGAGGATATCCAACCCCTTTTCCAGGGCCGGCGCGCTGTAATTCAGCTTGTCGTCCGTCATTTGCATCCGCTTCATAGATGACGCTTGACGTCACATATGAAGCGACGATAGCGTGGTGTCCAGCAAATCCGAGCGGAAAATAGCGATCTGCCTGGAGTTGCATAGGGGGACGCTCTACTTCCATGAGCTATAATTTCAAATTTGATGTCCTGCTGCGCTATATCCCCGAGATTGTGCAAGGCGTGCTGCTGACCTTGCAGTTCTCGGTCGTCACCATGCTCTGCGGCCTTGCCATCGGCTTGATCGTCGCCATGGCCTCGATCAGCCCGCTGATGCCGCTGCGCGCCTGCGCTCGCGTCTATGTCGAGGCGCTGCGCAACACGCCGCTGCTGGTGCAGCTGTTCATCGTCTTCTTCGGCCTGCCTTCGATCGGCATCAAGCTTGGCGCCAACACCGCTGCGCTGATCGCGCTGTCGATCAACATGGGCGCCTATGGCGCGGAGATCCTGCGCGCCGGTTTCCAGTCGGTGCGCCAGAGCCAGGTCGAGGCTGGCCGCTCGCTCGGCCTCACCGCCGGCCAGACCTTCCGCCATGTCGTGCTGTTCCAGGCGGTCAAGACCATCTACCCGGCGCTGGCCAGCCAGTTCGTGCTGATCATGCTGACCACCAGCGTCGTCTCCTCCATCGGCGCCACCGAGCTGTTCCACCAGGCCGCCTTCATCGACTCGCGCACCTACCGCTCCTTCGAGACCTACACGCTGATCACCATTTCCTATCTCGTGCTGACCCTGGGCTTCCGGGCCTTCTTCGCCGGCGTCTACTGGATGGTCTTCGTCAGGAGGCCGCGCCGATGATCCGCGAATTTGGCGGCACCGATATCGTCTACCTGATCGAGGCCGCGCGCTGGACGATGCTGCTGGCGCTCACCGCCACGGTGGGCGGCGGGCTGCTCGGCATCGTCGTCGCCGTCCTGCGCGTCATCCCATTCAAGCCGCTCAACTGGCTGGCCATCGCCTGGATCAACCTGATCCAGGGCACGCCGCTACTCGGCCAGCTCTTCGTCTTCTTCTTCGGCCTGCCGCTGATCGGCCTCTCGGTCGACGCCTGGACGGCGGCGGCACTTTCCCTGTCGATCTACGCTTCGGCCTTCTTCGGCGAGATCTGGCGCGGCAGCCTGCAATCGGTGTCGCAGCGGCAATGGGAGGCGGGTGCCGCGCTCGGCCTCACCTACGCGCAGCGCCTCGGCCATGTCGTGCTGCCGCAGGCGATCCGCATCTCCGTCGCGCCGACCGTCGGCTTCCTCGTCCAGTTGGTGAAGAACACCTCGCTCACCGCGCTGATCGGCTTCGTCGAACTGACCCGCGCCAGCCAGATCATCAGCGGCGCGACCTTTGCCCCGCTGCCGGTCTACCTCACCGCCGCCGCCATCTATTTCGTCATCTGCTTTTCCCTCTCCCAGCTCGCCCGCATGCTGGAAAGGAGACTTCATGTCGCTCGTTGAAATCGCCGATATCCGCAAGCGCTTCGGCGCCATCGAGGTGCTGAAGGGCATCTCGCTCAACGTGGAAAAAGGCGAGATCGTCGCCGTCATCGGCCGCTCCGGCTCGGGCAAGTCGACCATGCTTCGCTGCATCAACGGGCTGGAGAAGGTGCAGGCCGGCCGCATCGTCGTCGACGGCATCGACGTCACCGCGCCCAGGGCCGACCTCAACCTTCTGCGCCAGCGCGCCGGCATGGTATTCCAGAGCTACAATCTGTTCCCGCATCTCAATGTCGAGCGCAACGTCACGCTGGCGCTGAAGCTGGTGCGCAAGCTCGACACGCCGGCCGCCCGCGAAGTCGCCCGCGCCGTGGTCGCCAAGGTCGGCCTCGCCGACAAGCTGCTTGCCTATCCCGACGAATTGTCCGGCGGCCAGCAGCAGCGCGTCGCCATCGCGCGCTCGCTGGCCATGCAGCCGACCCTGATGCTGTTCGACGAGATCACCTCGGCGCTCGACCCCGAACTGGTCGGCGAAGTGCTGCGCGTGCTCGAAAGCGTCGCCAGCGAAGGCATGACCATGATGCTCGTCACCCATGAGATGAACTTTGCCAAGAACGTCGCCGACCGCGTGATCTTCATGCATGAGGGCCGCATCCACGAGGATGGGCCAGCGCGTGAGACCTTGCTCGAGCCTCGTACGGCCGAACTCAGGAGCTTCCTGAGCGCCGTCCTTCACTAGGAAAAGAAAGTCCAACCAGAAAAAGGGGAAGTTCCATGTTCAAGCATCTCACCAGGATCGTCACAGCCGTGCTCCTGGCCGGCGCCGTCTCGGCAATGCCGGCGCGAGCGGCCGACCTGCAGAAAATCCTGTCCGCTGGCACGGTGCGCATCGGCGTGCCGATCGACGTGCCGCCCTTCGGTTCGGTCGACGCCAAGAACGAGCCGGTCGGCCTCGATGTCGACATGGCCAGGAAGATCGCCGAGGCGCTGGGCGTCAAGCTCGAACTGCAGCAGATCACCGGCGCCAACCGCGTGCCCTATCTGGTCACCGACCGCCTCGACATCGTCATCGCCGCCATGGGCGCGACGCCGGAACGCGCGCTGCAGATCGCCTTCACCTCGCCCTATGCGGCGCTTTCGATCGGCGTCTTCGGCCCCGACAGCATCACGGTGAAGAGCCCGGCCGAGCTCAAGGACGAGACCATCGCGGTGGCGCGCGGCACGACGCAGGATCTCGAACTGACCAAGGCCGCGCCCAACGCCAAGATCGTGCGCTTCGACGACGACGCCACCGCCGCAGCCGCTTTCACCTCCGGCCAGGCGCAACTGCTGGCCACCGCCGATGTCGTGGCCAAGGATTTGATGGACAAGGACGCCAAGGTGCAGCTGAAACCCAAATTCATCCTGCAATTCTCGCCCTGCTACATCGGCATCCAGCAGGGCAGCCCGGAGCTGCTTCGCTGGCTCGACACCTACATCCATCTCGGCATGCTCGACGGCTCGCTCTCGGCGCTGTCGCAGAAGTGGATCGGCACCACGCTGCCGACCCTGCCGCCGATCTGACTTCTTCGGCGGCGGGGGCCTTTCCGCCCTCGCCGCCTCTCCCTCGCCACCTCCATCCCCTAGAGTTTCAAAGAGAAACATGGCCCGCATGTCCACCGCCCGCACCACCATCGATTTCGACCGTTCCGGCAAGCAGATCGGCTTCGTCGACATTCCGCATTCGCCGCATGACGACGCCTGGGGCGCGACCCGCATTCCGCTCGCGGTGATCCGGAACGGCAGCGGGCCGACCGTCATCCTGCAGGCCGGTAACCATGGCGACGAGTATGAGGGGCCGATCACGCTCGGCGAACTCATCCGCGATCTCGACCCGGGCATGGTCAGCGGCCGCATCATCTTCCTGCCGGCGATCAACCTGCCGGCCGTGCTGGCCGGCCGCCGCACCTCGCCCGTCGACGGGCTGAACCTCAACCGCACGTTCCCAGGCGATCCAACCGGCACCATCACCCAGCAGATCTCGGCCTATGTCAGCGACGTCGTCATGCCGCTTGGGCATGCCTATATGGATCTTCACTCCGGCGGTTCCTCGCTCAACATCCTGCCCAGCGCCATCATCGAGCCGGCGCCCGACGCCGCCCACCGCAAGCGCAACACGGAGGCGGTGCTCGCCTTCGATGCTCCGCTCACCGTCGTCATCGACAATCTCGGCGAGCCGCGCACCTCCACGGCCACATCGGTGAGGGCCGGGCTGACCACGGTCGGCACCGAGATGGCCGGCGCCGGCACGGTCTCGCTCGACGCGCTCGGCATCTGCCGCAAGGGCGTGCGCAATGTGCTGAGCCACCTCGGCGTGCTGCCGCCGACAGGCAGGCCGCCTGCCGCGAGGCCCGAAAACATCCTGCGCATTCCCGGCCATGACGGCTATGTGCTGGCCACCACCAATGGCGTGTTCGAACCGTTCCACGCGCTGGGCGCCGAGGTCCATGCTGGCCAGGACGCCGGCCGCATCCACGACCTGGCCGACCCCGGCCGCGCGCCCGAGACCGTGCGCTACCTCTCGGACGGCATCGTCTATGGCCGCCGCCAGCCCGGCCGTGTCGTTGTCGGCAATTGCTGCGTCACCGTCGCTACGCGCTATGAAGGAGAGCTGGCGTGATCGCGCTGGAAGACATCCGTACTGCCGCCGCGCGCATCGAAGGCAATGTCAGGCGTACGCCGATGATTGCCGCCGGCAACCTCAAGACGCCGCTGGCCGGCGGCGTCGACCTGCTGCTGAAGCTGGAACTGCTGCAGGTCACCGGATCGTTCAAGGCACGCGGCGCCACCAACAGGCTGCTCTCGCTCGACCCCGCCGCGCTGGAGCATGGCATCGTCACCGCGTCGGGTGGCAACCATGGCATAGCCACCGCCCGCGCGGGCCTCATGGCCGGTGTGCCGGCCACCATCTTCCTGCCGACCAACGCCTCGCCGGCCAAGATCGAGAAGCTGCGCGCCTGGGGAGCGGCCACCCACATTGTCGGCTCGGCCTGGCACGAATCCAACGAGGCCGCGCAAGCCTTCGTCCGCGAAACCGGCGCCGTCTATTTCCATCCCTTCGCCGACCCGGCTGTGGTCGCCGGGCAAGGCACGGTCGGCCTCGAAATCCTCGACCAGATGCCGGATGTGACGACAGTGTTGGTCGCCATGGGCGGCGGTGGGCTGGTCAGCGGCGTGGCGACAGCGATCAAGGCGCTGGCGCCGCATGTGCGCGTTATTGGAATTGAGGCCACAGGCTCGCCGGTGCTGCTGCGCGCCCTCGAAGCCGGACACAATGTGGCCCTGGACAAGATCACGACATCTGTCGCGACGATGGCCTGCGCCAAAACCGACGATCGCATCTTCGACATTGTGCGCGATAGCGTCGATGAGATCGTGCTTGTCGACGATTCCGAGATGCTGTGCGCCGCCAAAAGCTTGTGGTTCGAGATGGGCCTTGCGGCTGATCTAAGCGGTGCTGCCGCGGTTGCCGCAATTGCGGAGGGTCGGGTGCGGTTCAGCTCAGGCGAGTGCGTCTGTGCCATCATCTGCGGCGCCGGACCAGATGGAATTCAAGGATAGAGCTGACCGAATGTCAGCAGCGAAAAATACCAGACCAAGTTCCAGACTGCGTTTTATGCGACTTTCGAGCACAGACCGGAAACATCGACCGTTTCCGTTCATCGCCCAAGGCCAGTGTAGCGTTGGAAAGCCAAAGTGGGGGTGTCGTTCGTGCGTTTCATATTCGGTGGGGAACCTGTTGACGGTTACTCCAAACAGGTCAACCCGACAGGCCCGGACCAGTGGTCGAGATGACTTCCCCCGTTGCAAGGTTCTCCAGGAATGTCGTCGACGGGACGAAGAACAATGTGCCAGTGACTGCGCGGCTGAAGTCCAGTAACCGATCGTAGTTGCCTGGCGGCCGGCCGATGAACATGTTTTCCAGCATCTGCTCGATTCTGCGCGGAGAACGGGCGTAGCCGATGAAATAGGTACCGAACTCACCCTTGCCGACGTCGCCGAACGGCATGTTGTCGCGTACGATTTCCAACTGCTCTCCGTCCTCGACGATCGTGGTCAGCGCATTGTGCGCCGAGGTCGGTTTCACGTCATCGTCCAGTTCGATATCTGAGAGCTTTTTTCTGCCAACAATTCCCTCTTGATCCTCGATTGGAAGCGCGTTCCATGCTTTCAGATCATGCAGGTACTTCTGCACGATCACATAGCTGCCTCCGGCAAATGAGGGGTCCTCCTCGCTGATGATCGCGGCCTTGACGGCGCGCTCATCCACCGGGTTCTCTGTGCCATCGACGAAGCCGATCAGGTCGCGGTCATCGAAATAGTTGAAGCCGTGCACCTCATCCGCCGTGGAGACTGCGCCGTCGAGCTGCGACATGATCTGTGTCGCCAGTTCGAAGCAAAGGTCCATACGCGATGCACGAATGTGAAAGAGGATGTCGCCCGGCGTCGAGACGGCATGATGCTGACCTTGGATTTCGCGAAATGCATGCAGGTCCTTCGGTCTGGGGGCTCCAAACAAGCGGTCCCAGACATCGGAACCAAACGCCATGACACACGAGAGCCGGCCCTCGAGGTCACGGGAGCCGACCGCGCGCAGAAGTGTGGAAAGATCGCAACATAAGGCGCGCACGGTCGCTTCGTGTTCTGGTCCGGAAATGACCGTCACAACAAGAAATATCGCGGCCCGCGTCAGTTGCGCGACGACCGGTTGAGCAACAGCGGATGGCAATGTCGAATCCACAACAGATCCCTTTCAATCTTGATCGAAACGCCACTGGTCGACCGGCATAGGGCCGGAGGGGCGGAGTTGGATTTACCCAATTCGCGGATCATCTCCGCATCAGTTGGTCACGAGTTCGCCCGATCAGTATTCGCCGACGTCTATGACTGCCTGGGCGAAAGCCTGTGGGGCTTCCTGCGGCAAGTTGTGGCCAATTCCGCCCGTGATGGTCCGATGCGCGTATCTGCCCGAAAATTTCTTGGCATAGGAACTGCTGTCGGGGTGGGGTGCGCCATTGGCATCCCCCTCAAGGGTGATGGTCGGCACCGTGATCAACGGGCTCTCGGCCAGCCGTTTTTCCAGGCCGTCATATTCCGGTTCGCCTTCGGCAAGCCCGAGCCGCCAGCGGTAATTGTGAATGACGATGCTGACGTGATCCGGGTTGCCGAGGCTCGCCGCGCTGCGCTCAAAGGTGGCGTCATCAAAATCCCATTTCGGCGAGGCGATCCGCCAGATAAGGTTTGCAAAATCGCGCCGGTATTGTTCGTAGCCGGCCCGGCCGCGTTCCGTCGCAAAATAGTACTGATACCACCATTGGAGCTCGGCCTTCGGCGGCAGCGGCATTCTGTTTGCCGCGAGACTGCCGATCAGATAGCCACTGACCGAAACGAGAGCTTTGCAACGCTCCGGCCAGAGCGCCGCTATGATGCAGGCTGTGCGCGCGCCCCAATCATAGCCGGCGACGATTGCCTCGCCGATGTTCAGCGCGTCCATCAATTCGATGACATCGACAGCCAGCACAGACTGCTGGCCGTTGCGGACAGTCTGACTTGAAAGAAAGCGCGTGGTGCCACAGCCACGCGAATAGGGAACGATCACGCGATATCCCGCCATCGCCAACAGGGGAGCGACATCGACAAAGCTGTGGATGTCGTAGGGCCAGCCATGAAGGAGGATAATAACGGGACCATTGGACGGACCAGCTTCAGCGTAGCCGACGTTCAGCAGGCCGGCGTCGATTTGCCTGAGCGCTGCGAACGAGGCAGCCGGCAATGGTCCTGCCGTTGCTCCGTCCAGCCCTGAAACGCGTTGCGCCTCGGCTGAGCGAACTGTCGCGAACTGAGCAGCAGCCAGACCCATTGCAGCAACGCCGACGAACGCCCTGCGATAGGGATCAATTTGTCCCGGCCGTCTTGTATTTTCCATTCTTGCAACCTCTTTCACGGCACCGTCCGGATGCCACCTGTTATGGCGCGGCACCGGCATCAGCTTCATTCATCGGCTTGGCGTTCCCGGCCGGCATGCCTTGGCAACCCCCTTGGACAGCCGAGGCGTCGGTGGCTCCGCCGAGCGCTGTTCAGACATACATTGAGCTGGAATGACGCGATCACATGGGAAGGTCATGCCGAGTCCCGCCTCGCCTTCCATGCTTAGAAATTCGGGGCGTAGCCCGTCGCCGCGCTTGGTAGCGATCAGGTGGAGGTTCTGCAGGAACAGAAGCATGGACAAACTCCTTCGTAATGTGTCGTGGCTGAAGGTTGACACGACACGCGGCCGGTCTCGCACTTAGACAAGGCCCTCGCGCTTCATTGCGATGCGAACGGCCGGACGGGCCGCTATTCGGGCGCGCAACGCTTCCAAAGGAGCTGGAACAGGGACTTGGAAGCGGACTGCCCAAAGAAGCATCACGAAAAGGTAGAAGTCCGCTACGCTGGGTTTCTCGCCGAACAGAAAATCCGTCTTGAGACCGTCCGCGAAGAGATCAAGTTGCGATGTAATCGTGGTCCGCGCCTTGGCCTTTTCAGCATCGCTGCCTTGGTGCCACATGGGTTTGAAGCTTCGGTGTATTTCGGTCGAGACGTAGGTCAGCGCTTCGAGAACGCGGGTACGGCCCATTGGCCCTTCCACTCCCAGTGCCGGGTACTGCGACGCAATCCAATCGAGGACGGCGATATTTTCTGTCAGCGTTTCCCCGCTATCCAGCACGAGGGCAGGAACATACCCCTTGCGCGTGACCGTGGTGAAATCATCACCGGAGCCCGTTCGTTTGGTTTTGAGATTGACCGTTTCGCGCTCGAAGGCGGCACCCGCCTCCTCCAGTGCTATGTGGTCGGCCAGGCTGCAGGCGAGAGGGCTATAGTAAAGTTTCACGGGTTTTCCCTTTTTGAATCCTGACGAAGCTTCGCAATTGTCCGGCGGCGGCGCCCGCCTAGCTGGGCACTTGCCAGCGGCGTCCATCAGGTTCCAGAAGATCTCACTTGCCGGGGAGGAAGGCTACGACACCGACAGGTAGGCGTGCCTATGCCGAGGTATGATCAAGCCAAGCAATCGTTCTGCGATTGCCCGTGCAATGCCGGAATCCCGCTCAAGTGGGGAACGGCAACAACCAAGGATTCGCATCCACTACGCCTGGCGTCCTCGAAAGTCCCGCAGTCCTTCGCTCAGGGCTCATAAACGAAAGTATTGGACACATGGGCCCTTGGCACGATG
This sequence comes from Mesorhizobium sp. B2-1-1, assembly GCF_006442975.2. Classification (NCBI taxonomy): domain Bacteria; kingdom Pseudomonadati; phylum Pseudomonadota; class Alphaproteobacteria; order Hyphomicrobiales; family Phyllobacteriaceae; genus Mesorhizobium; species Mesorhizobium sp. B2-1-1. Next base: position 14,404 of record NZ_CP083955.1, read on the forward strand.
GCCCACATCCCGCTGCGGCCGGCATAGTTCAACTCGAAATGAGCAAACGCGAACGGCGAAAGGCCGCGGCCGGGTTTTCCGACTGCACGCCGACGCACTGAAGCAGCTTTCCAATCAGAGGAGTCGTCGTCATGGCCGAGCTATCCCAGACCGAAACCGGCACTGCCGCATTGCCCGCCGAGGCTGTGGCCGCGGTGGAAGTCGACGTCTCCTCGCTGATGCCGGGAATGTCGCTGGTCGTGCAATGGCGCGGCAAGCCCGTCGTCGTGCGCAACCGCACGGAGAAGGAAATCAAGGACGGCAGAGCTGTCAGCTTGGCCGAGCTCAAGGATTCGGTCGCCCGTAACGCCAATCTGCCGGCCGATGCGCCTGCAATCGACGCCAACCGCACAGCGCCGGGCAAGGAAGCCTGGATCGTGATGGTCCAGGTCTGCACGCATAGCGGCTGCATCCCGGTTGGTCAGCAAGGCGAGTTCGGAGGCTGGCTCTGCCCGTGCCACGGCTCGCAATACGATACTGCCGGCCGCATCCGCAAAGGCCCAGCGCCCGAGAACATGGCGGTGCCGGTGTTCCAATTCATTTCCGACACCAGAATCCGTATCGGCTGAGATGGGGCAATTTCGATGAGCGACAAAAATTCGACCTATACGCCCAAGACCGGTATCGAACGCTGGTTCGACGCCCGCCTGCCGCTGCCGAGGTTGGTGCACGATAGCTTCATCGTCTATCCCGTCCCGCGCAACTTGAACTACGCCTATACGTTCGGCGGCATTCTCACGGTCATGCTGGTTTCGCAGATCCTGACCGGGATCGTGCTTGCCATGCATTACGATCCAGATACCGGGTTGGCCTTCAATTCAGTCGAGAAGATCATGCGCGACGTGAATTCGGGATGGCTGCTGCGCTCTCTCCACGCGAACGGCGCCTCCTTCTTCTTCATTGCCGCCTACATCCATATCTGCCGCGGGCTCTACTACGGCTCTTACAAGGCGCCGCGTGAGCTGCTGTGGGTGCTCGGATGCACCAACCTCTTGCTTATGATGGCGATCGCCTTCATGGGCTATGTGCTGCCCTGGGGACAGATGTCGTTCTGGGGAGCCACCGTCATTACCAACTTTTTCACGGCCATCCCACTGGCCGGCGACTGGTTCCAGCGGCTCCTGCTCGGCGGTTTCGCGGTCGGCAATCCGACGCTGAATCGCTTCTTTGCGTTGCATTACCTGTTGCCGTTTGTGCTTGCAGGTGTGGTGACCTTGCATGTCTGGGCGCTTCACGTCGTCGGGCAGAACAATCCAGCCGGCATTGATGTGAAATCAAAAACCGATGTCGTGGACTTCACACCCTATGCGACCGTCAAGGACGCGTTCGGCATCATCGTGTTCCTGTTCTTCTTCGCCTATTTCGTCTTCTACCTGCCGAACTATCTCGGCCATCCTGACAACAACACCGTCGCAAATCCGCTCAAGACGCCTGCGCACATGGTGCCGGAATGGTACTTCCTGCCCTTCTATGCGATCCTGCGCGCCATCACCTTCAATGTCGGGCCGATCGATTCCAAACTTGGTGGCGTGCTCGCCATGTTCGGCTCGATCGTGGTGCTTTTCGTCGTGCCGTGGCTCGACCGGTCCAAGGTTCGCTCGGCCGTTTACAGGCCATGGTACAGGGTGTTCTTTTGGCTCTTCGTCGCCAACGGACTGTTTCTCGGCTGGCTTGGTTCGCGGCCGGCCGAAGGGAATTACGTCGTCATGTCTCAGTTGGCGACGCTTTACTACTTCGCCTTCTTCCTGATCGCACTGCCGGTGCTAGGCTTAATCGAGAAGCCACGGCGGCTGCCCAACTCGATCACTGAAGCGGTGCTCGAGAAGAACAAGGGGGCCGGCGGCAAAGGCGCGATCGCCGTGGCCGGCGACCAAACGTAGATGGGAAGAGGCGATGATCGTGTCTCGCCAGCCCGTCTCAAAGGCGCCGATAGCAACACGCTTTGGACCGAACCGTTGCGTCGAGGCGACGAGACAACTTTATGTCGAGCGCCAGCAACCGCTCTGCTCCGAATGATGAAAAACAGGGATTGCGATCATGGTCGATCTGGGTCCGGTGATGAACTGGTGGAACTCACCTCTGATCTACATCGTGTCGCTCGGCCTCGCCGGAATCGTCGTTTGGAACCTCGTTCCGGGACGCTTCGCCAATGCGAGGTTGATCGTCCAGCTCGTCTTTTTCCTCGCAATGTCGATCATGGTTCTCGAACTGCGGGTCGTCCCATACGAGCCCGCACGAAGCGATGGGACGACCAGTGGAGCGATCCTCATCGGATCGGTCAAGCTGCTGTGGTGGGTCCATCTTGCCTGGGCGCTAATTGGGTTTGTCCGTATCTATATCGTGTTCGAGCGGCAGCCGCGCGAGGCACGCCTCCTGCAGGATGTCGTGGTCGGCATCATCTATACGGGAATGCTCCTTTCAATCCTGGCGTTCGTCTTTGCCGTGCCGGTCGGAACGCTCATCGCCACGTCGGGCGTCTTTGCCGTCATGCTAGGTTTGGCGCTCCAGAATACGCTTGGCGACGTATTTTCGGGAATCGCGCTTAACCTCGGCCGCCCTTATGTGCTTGGAAACTGGATCATTCTGAACGACGGAACCGAGGGCCGCGTCGTAGAGACCAATTGGCGCTCGACCCAACTCCTCACCCCGGCCCACAACGTCATCGCACTTCCGAACAGCCTTGTCGCCAAAATCGGGGTAACAAACCTTAGCGGCCCAGACGAGAGCCATGGACTTACCGTGACGGTAAAGATGACTCTGACCAAGACGCCGGCTATCATCGTAGACACGATGCGCATGGTCCTCCTGAGCTGCAACTCGATCCTCCAAGACCCTTCGCCCGTGGTAGCCATCACAAGCCTGGATGCGGCGGCAATCGGGATCGAGCTGTCATTTCGCGTCGCCAGCCTTGACCAGCGGATTACAGCTCGGAACGAAATTTTCGATCTGGTCTATCGCCATTCAAGGTCGGTCGGGGTGCTGCTGGCAGCGCCACTTTCGGCTTCGATTGCCATGACCTCCCAGCCAATCGACGGGACGGCGACCTCCCAAGGCTTCGCCGCGATCGACCTGATCAAGGCCATACCGATCTTCTCGACGCTAACGGATGCCGAGCAGGAGGCGCTTGCCGCGACGATCCTGGTTCGCAGCTACCGCAAGGGCGACGTCATTGCAGAACAAGGAGAGATGCTGCCATCCCTCATGATTGTCCGGAAGGGCGTCATCGTCCGGCAACATGTCCAAAGCAATGCTAACGTGCAGGAGGTTGGCCGGCTTGCACCTGGCGACTTCTTCGGCGAGACCGGCCTGCTCGCAGGTATTGGCGAGACGTCGACATTGCGGGCGATGACCCACGTCTTGGTCTACGAGATAGACCAGCAGAGGTTCGCGCCGCTCCTGCACGACAGGCCCGAGATGGCCGAAGATCTTGCGGCAACCCTGTCGAGGGGGACGTTGGCCTATGGCGAAACCGGCATCCCCGGCCAGCAGCACAAGAGCTCCAAATTTGCGCTCCTGAAAGCCATTCAGGCTGTCTTCCACACCGCCCCATTGGAGCACGCTCGAGCACGTGGTCGACCAGGCATTCGAAAGGACTAGATTCATGACCATCCGCCAAAGCGACATCGTCGGCATCGACCCACTTAGGCAGCCGAGTATGCGTGATTTTGCCGACGGTTTGAAGGTACGGCGCGTACTGCCCTCCTCGAACCGCCTGATGATCGGTCCCTACATATTGTTCGACCATTTCGGCCCCGCGGTATTCGACGCAGGTCGCGGTTTCGACATGGGGCCGCATCCGCATATCGGGATTGCGGCCGTGACCTATCTGTTCGACGGGGAGATTATCCATCACGACAATCTCGGTGAAGTGCAGACCATCCGCCCCGGCGAGGTCAACTGGATGACGGCCGGGTCCGGCATCGTCCATTCCGAACGCACGTCGCCAGAAGCCCGAGCACCAGGAAGCAATCTCTTCGGCGTTCAGGCCTGGGTGGCCCTCCCCACCAAGCACGAAGAAGTTGCCGCCCACTTTTCACATTATGGCGCTCCCGAAATCCCACGGATCTGTGGCGACGGGGTCGAGTTCACTTTAATCGCCGGGGTTTCCGACGGGTTGGTGTCTCCGGCAAGGACGTACTCCGACCTGGTCTGCGCCGAAATCGTGCTCACCAGCAGTGCGCGATATCAGGTGAAACCCGGATATCTCGAGCGTGCGATCTATGTTGTCGCCGGCGAGATCGAAGTCATGGGCCAACTTGGCACGTTCGGTGAAGGCGAATTGATCATGCTGGAGCCGGACGCTGAGATCGTGCTCCAGGCGCCTGCCTTCCATGCCGCGCGGCTGATGCTGATCGGCGGCGAGCCTCTTTCCGAACCACGTTATGTTCATTGGAACTTCGTCTCCTCCTCAGCCGAACGGATTGAGCAGGCAAAGGCGGACTGGCGCGAAGGCCGCTTCCCCGACGTACCAGGCGAACACGGGTTGATGCCTCTGCCACAGGAAGAATAGGGCGGTGACGGTTTCGGCGGTGGCCACATCCGCCGGTCGCCGGCGGCGTTATGACATCGAGTAGAGTTTGCGCATCGTGCCCTCGTCGATTTGACCGTCGAACCAGACGTCGAAGATGGTCTTGAGCAGGAACTCGTCGTTACTTGCTTCGGAAAACAGCGTTAGGGACGCGTGCAATTTCTTTGTATCTTCATCACCGAAGACCGCGCGAGCACTTAGATTGGAAAGTCGTTGCAGTGTGCCGACGCATTCCCGATAACGACCGCCCAGTATCGGCGATTGGAGGTAAGCGCCTGCCTCGTCGAGTGATGTGATCGCGTACGGATCGGCGTCAGTGTCGCTTAGCCCGGCAGCCAACCTCGGGAAGATCAACTCCATGTATGGAGTACACATCACGCCTCGACGCAGTATAGCCAGGGCGTCGCCGTAGACCGGATCCTGAGCGTTGACGAACCTCTGCAAATTATATTGGTCGTCCATCTCGACTCAGACCTTTTTTTGCAAACAGCTGTATTCGGGGCCTGATCACCCTGCAACGACATCGGTGTATTCCGGATACCTGGCGACGAAGCCGCTCATGAAGGGACACTTCAAGACCGCTTTGCGGCCCGTTTTGCGGAGCAATTCGAAGGTGCCTTGCGCCAACCGCGACGCGATCCCCTGTCCGGAAAATTCCAAAGGCACTTCGGTATGTATCAACACTACCTTGCCGTCTTGGAGCGAATAGTAGGCCACTGCGAAGGCTTGACCGGTGATCGGGAGCTCGAACCGATGCTGCTGAATGTTTTCTGTGACCTTTGCGTGCATCTCTATCTCTCGATGTGCGTTGCGTGAGGCTGGATGTAGCTTGCCCGGTCGCTATCGCATCGCGGGCAGACGTAGCGTGACAGTTGTGCCTGCCCCGGGCGCGCTCTGAATATCGATGCTTCCGCCTGACTCTTCGGCAAAGCGCTTGACCATTGGCAGGCCGACGCCGCCGAGGCCCTCCGTTTTTGTGGTGAAGAAGGGATCGAATGCGAAGGCAATCGTCTCGGCGGTCATTCCCACACCGTGGTCGGCGGTGGTGATATCCACCTGAGCGGCTGAGGAGCCATCAAAGACCACTGCGGTATTTATCGAGATCAGGCCTCCGTTGGGAGATGCATCGCGCGCGTTGAATACCAGGTTCAGAATCGCGTTCTGCAAATCCAGGCGATTGCACCTCACTGAAGGCAAGTCCGGCGTCACTCGAACCTCGAGGCGGATCTTGGGATCCGACGCACTTCGAATGAGGGTCTCGATTTCAGCCAGACAGGCGCCGACATTTGCATATTCGCTTTCTCTGCGGCTCTCTCGGGCGGAACTGATAGTCTGGCGGACAAGCGCGCCGGCTCGTTCCAGGGCAGTTCTGGCGCCCGAAATTACATGCCCAAGCGCTGGAGCCGCCGAGACGCTCGGGTCACGGGCCAGGTGATTCAATGCCGACGAGGCGACCTGGATGAGATTGCCAAGGTCATGAACGATGCCGGCGGTCGCTAGCTGAATGGGCAGGCCATCTCGTGGAATCTCGGGCGGGCTGTCGAAGACATCCACTTTCACTTCCGGACGAGACATTGTAACCCTCATGTTTGCTCACGCAGAATTCAGTTGCTTGAAGACGGTACAATAGAGGACGGGAGTGGTCGATTAGATCGAGTAAGAAGCCAAACCATATTGCAGTATATGTCCCGCGATCTGCGGACCATCGCCAGTGGGGGACCAAACATCTCGCGAGACAGATCTCCCGCTCTTTCGTGCTCATCGCACCGTCGCGAGATTCTCCTCTATTGGTAGCCAACGCCCCCGATATAGTTGGCGAGCAGCCGCTCCTGGAGCTCTTCCTGTTGGAAGAGCGCCTTCATCGCGTCGCGGATATCGAGGACGCCTATCGGCTTGGCGCCGCCGCCGAGCACCGGTAGGTTCTGGAGCCGCTGTGTTGTCATGGTCTGCCAGACCGAATGCAGGTCGTCATCGGGCCCACAGGATACGAAAGACCGGCTCATCAGTGTCGATACCGGCGCTTCCGCCGGCCCCGAATTCGCCAGATGACGGACAAGGTCGGACTTGCTCAGCACGCCTGCCGCCTCGCCACTGCCATGGCATACGACAACCAGGCCTATGGCCGGCTTGGACAGCCATAGCGCGGCTGCCCGCAGCGACGTGTCGAGGTCGACCGCCGCAAGGCGCGCCGATGTTTCTGGATGTAGACTGTCAATTCGCATGATGCCCTCTTGAGGCGTCTCGCGGCCGCAGCCGGAGAGATCAGGTTCGAGGTTTCGCTTACTCTTCGAAGGGAGTGTTCATCACAAAATCGACGGAAGACGGCGCCTTGTAGCCGGCCACAAAGCGCTCACCGAAATCCCGGGCAAAGTTGTCGTAGGTCGTTTCCGGGTTCACCTTGGCGATGTGACAAAAGCATCGCGTCATCCGCCGCTTCATTTGAAGACGCGGAAATTCGCCGACGATCCTGGCTATCTCGGCGGAAGAGATGAAACTGTATTGCAGGCCCACGACATCAAGGCAGATGCCGGCTGTGCACAGCGCCACCTCGGCCTCCTTGTAGAGGCCGATCGACGGCGTCGAGTTGAGTGCGACGCTGTCCCATATCAACTGAGCACGACGCTCGTCGAAGCCGCCTTGCCGGACGAAGGCGCGAGCCAGATCGGCGCCTTCCACCTCGAAACGGCGCGGCCCGGCGAAGGTCTCGTTGAGCGTGACGTCGTGCAACAGGGTTCCGACGGCAACAACTTCACCGTCGTGCTCGATGTTCTGGACCTGTGCGATGCGGACGGCGAAAAGCCATGATCGAACCACGTGGTTGAACAAATACGGTTCACATAGCTGGCGGGCATGTTCGATCGCCCGGCCGACAAGCGGCGTATCGGGGACCGAAACCCCTGCAAGCGTGCGCCTGGCGATCGCATCCATGTCAGTGCCTTTCCTTCGCCGATTGTGTGTCGGTTTGACGCCCTTACCTTGGCAAGGGCGTCACCAGTTCATTTCGCGTAGGTCGTCAGGTTGGTCTCGTTGGTATCGACGACGAAGATCGCAAGCAGGCGAGCGCGTTCCGTCTTGCTGGCGTTTTCACTGACGGCGTGATGGTCGCCCGGAAATTCCGAGAAGCTTTCGCCTGCACGGTACGTCTTCACGGGCCCACCGTTGACCTGGCTTCGGATCGCCCCCTCCAGCACCGTGGCATAGATGAACGCGGAACTGGGATGGGTATGCGCCGGCGATGTCCCGCCCGGCCCGTACTCGACGAGCACGGCTTTCAAGCTCTTGCCGGGCACATTTGGAAGGGCGTGGTCGTAGACGAGCTTCACGCTGTCCGCGTCTTTGGCCATTGCTGCGGTGACGGATGCGGCGGCGAGCGCTGCACAGAGGAGTTTCCTGATCATGTCCGATATCCTTGTTGGAATGAGAGCTAGGGAATGCTGGTCTGATGGGTCGCGAAACCGGCGTTCAGTACTTACGCCGGTGGCGTGTATCGGCTGAGCCAGTCGTCGAAGTGGACGGCGCCGATACGCGCGTTCTCGCCGGGGACAAGCGTTTGATCGTCGATTGCCACTTGACCGTAGTAGAGAGCGCCAGGATCCGAGACGATTTTGCGCGGATCGTTGGTGGCCTTTAGAAAGCGACCGACGAGCTCGCTCATACGAACGCGATCGGGGCCGGCAATTTCGATCGTGCCGTTCACTGGCGCTGCTAGGGCGACGTCCGCCATCGCATCGGCAACGTCGTCGGCTGCCATTGGTTGGAAGTACGCCGGTGACATGTGGACGGTATCCCCTACGGCGCCGGTGTTTGCGATGGCGGCGGTGAACTCGAAGAACTGTGTGGCGTGCACGATCGTGTAGGGGATAGCGGACTCCTTGATCAGCTTTTCCTGAAGCAGTTTGCCGCGGAAATACCCCATGTCCTGCAGCCGGTCGGTGCCGACCACAGACAGCGCGACGTGATGGCGGACGCCGGCGGCCGCTTCGGCTGCAAGAAGATTACGCCCGGATGCCGCGAAAAATTCGAGCGCGGCCTTTTCCTCGAATGACGGTGAGTTCGCGAGATCGACGACGACCTGTGCCCCGGCAAGAGCGACGGCCAGCCCTTCTCCGGTGACGGTGTTCACTCCCGAATTCGGTGAGGCCGCAAGCACGTCGTGTCCCTTCCTGCGCAGTCTTTCCACAGTCTTGGAACCGATCAGCCCGGTTCCGCCGATGACGACGATCTTCATTTCCAATCTCCTTTGTTGAGGGTGTTGATTTGCGGGGTGTTGGTCGAATGTCGGCTTTCCGGCGAGCTACTCGCTGGCCGATGCGGCGTCCTCGATAAGTGAGGTGACCTCGTCGGGGTGCGAGACCATGAGCGCGTGGGACGCACCCTCGATGACGACCGTCTTCACGGCGTGCGCGCGCTTGGCCATGAAGCTCATGACGGCTGCCGGGATATTTCGGTCATCGGTGCCGTAGATCATGTAGGACGGCAGCGTTTTCCATGAAGCTACGCCCGAGGGCTCGGCCAGGGCTGCCTGCGCGATCGGGCGTTGGGTGGCGGCCATCAGCGACGACTGCTCTTCGGGAACGTCAGCCGCGAACTGGGCTCGGAATTTGTCCGGCTGGATGAAGAGATCCTGGCCGCCGTTCGGCGACGCGACTGGAGCAAGCGCGCTTGCCAAAGTGCTGCCGGGAAACATGCTGGACAAGGTGGCGCTCGATTCGCCGTTATCCGGCGCGAATCCGGCCACGTATACCAAGGCCTTCACATTGGGATTGCCGTTGGCGGCTTCGGTGATCACGGGTCCGCCGTAGGAATGCCCCACCAGCACGATCGGTCCGGGAACCGACCGGATGATGGCCGAGACCGCCGCGGCATCGCTGGCGACGCTGCGGAGGGGATTGGCTGCCGCCTTCGCCACATAGCCGTCCCTGCCGAGTTTGGTTATGACCGCGTCCCAACTCGACGATTCGGCGAAGGCCCCGTGCACCAGCACGATCGTCGGCTTGGGCTTCGCTCCGGCCGCCTGCGCCGTTGCGCCACCCGCGACGGCAAGCGCGGCGGCCAGCGCCAGGATTCCAGTGACATTTCGCATTTGCTTTCTCCTTTGTCGGCCTTCCGTTTGACCAATGTGGAGAAGGATGCGCCGATCCGGGGCGCCGACCTATTGTGCGGAATGGTCGGTCATACGATGCCAAGGTGCAGGGTGGGTCATCGCTGCGATCAGGTGACCTGGGTATTCCGCACGCGGATCGCCGGCAGCGCAGGGGTTCGTGACCAATACAAATCCATGGAGCTGCTGCCTCCAAACACCACTGCCGCCCCGGCGTAACGGCAAGACTCCCACCGCGAACGACATTGCCCCTGACCTTAGGCCTTCACAGCCCATGCTTTCGTATGGATCAAACAGCCACATCGTCTGATCGTTCCGCAATGACGCAGCATTTATATTGTTATTGTGAATACGATCCAAAATTAACCATGGAGTTACCAAAATGAAGAACACATCTCTTGCTGCCGCAATCCTTCTTGTTGCAGCAGGAAACGCCGTCGCCGGAAGCGATCACTACGGATCAAACTCGGTCCAGCAACCCGCAACTTCTTCCGAGAGCATGCACACCTCCTCGATCAGGAAGACGGGCAACGATGCCGGCGTGCAGGAGACCGTGCGCAAGCCGATTGCTCCCAGCAAGGACCCGGGCCAGGGCATCTGGGGTCACTAGCACCCGAAAATTGTAGAACCTGGAAGGACCGGGGCGTCGCCCCGGTCCTCTTCACGCTTTCCAAAGGACCTTGAAAGTGCGTGGGGGCCCTGACACAGGTTCTGAGACCGGGGAGCTATAAAACCACCTTTCACCTTGGATCTGGCCGAGTGGGATGGCGATCGACGCTCGACCGTCAAACGGCAGCGACTTGGCTACCCCAGCTCAAAGCAATGCCATTCCGCCGTCGACCCGCAGATTGACACCGGTGACAAAACTGCTTGCGTCCGATGCCAGGAACAGAGCGGCTTTTGCCAGTTCTTCCGGCTGGCCCATTCGACCAAGGGGAATTGCTTCGGCCATGGACTTCTCGAAGGATGCTCGCATTTCGGCCGGGACACCCAGTTTGTCGAGAATAGCCGTATCCACGGGGCCGGGGCTGAGCACGTTGACGCGTATGCGACGCGATTTCAGTTCTATCGCCCAACTGCGCGCGAAGGCGCCGATGGCTGCCTTGGAGCCTGCATAAACGGCATGGCCTTCCAAGACCTTCTCGCTGGCGATTGATCCCGTCAGTATGACTGCGCCGCCATCGCGCATCAGCGGGATCAGTTTCTGCACACCAAAGAAGACGCCGCGCGCATTGATAGAGAACTGCGCATCGTACTCGGCTTCGGAAACTGCCGACGAATGCGTGATGGTGTTCACGCCGGCGTTCGCCATATAGATATCGAACGCCCCAAACCTCTGATGGATCTGTCGCGCGACATCCTCGTGGTGCGCCACGTCGGCTACATCACCCTGAATGCCCAGTGCGCCGGCTCCGATCTCGGAGACTGCCTCCTCGACCGCACGCTGTCTCCGGCCGGTGATTACGACCTGCGCCCCCTCCGACGCGAAAGCTTTCGCGGCGAATAGCCCAATCCCACTGTTTCCCCCGGTGATCAACGCGGTCTTTCCTGAAAGTATACCCATTTGCATTGCCTCTGATGATTTTCACGAGAGCCGCCGCAGTTGCCAACCGCAGTTCTCAGCGTGAACTCGGACGGCTGAGACCAGAAAGCATCTCCAGGAGCCATCGATGCTGAGTTTTCATAGTCAGGCTGGCCGCACCGGTGTTGTGCGGCCAGCCATGACCGCCGCTTGAGAGCACTAGCCCTTGATGAAGGCGAGCAGATCGGCGTTCACCTGGTCCTGGTGTGTGGCCGTGATCCCGTGGGGCGCGCCGGGGTAATATATGGCCTTTGCGCCCTTGATCAGCCGCTCCGACTTGACTGACGAATCCTTGACCGGGACGATCTGGTCGTCCTCGCCATGCAGGATCAAGGTCGGTATATCGAATTTCTTGAGGTCCTCGGTGAAGTCGGTTTCGGAGAACGCTTTGACGCATTCATATGCATTCACGAGACCGACCTGCATGCTCCAGAGCCAGAACTGATTCAGAACCCCCTGGGAGACCGTGGCGCCTGGCCTGTTTGCACCATAAAACGGCTGTGCGAGGTCCAGATAGTGCTGCGAGCGATCCTTGAGGAGGCCGGCCCTTATGCCGTCGAACACTTCGATCGGCAGACCTTCCGGATTGGCCGGCGTTTTCACCATGATCGGCGGAACAGCGGCGATAAGAACAGCCTTGGCCACGCGTTCCGTCCCGTGCCGCCCGATATAGCGAGCGACCTCGCCTCCCCCGGTTGAATGCCCGACCAGCGTGGCGTCCCGGAGATCCAGCGCCTCGATCACGGCTGCAAGATCGTCCGCGTAGCCATCCATGTCGTTGCCGGAGGTGGCCTGGCTGGAGCGGCCATGGCCCCGCCGGTCATGAGCAACCACGCGGAAGCCATTATGGGCCAGAAAGAGCATCTGTGCATCCCAGGCGTCGGAATTCAGCGGCCAGCCGTGTGAGAAGGTTATTGGCGGACCCCTACCCCAGTCCTTGTAATAGATTTCCGTACCGTCCTTGGTTGTGATGGTGCTCATTGTTTTGCGTCCTGATTGAGGGGTGGGAACATGTGGGTTTTGCTGGGCGCCGGATGACGAAGCGACTGGCAGTCCGGCTATGACCGCTGCTGAAAAACTGGCCAACAAGACGTCGCGGCGGGTTGCACCGAGGGTGAAAAGTCCATCCATACTCATCGTGTCCATCCTTGGTGAGCGGCTTCTCGGGTCGGCTCACCATCACGATCACCGGGTCGACCTGCACCGTCGCTTTCGGGGGGAGGAGCGGGCGAAGGAGCGGCGACGCCCGATGATCGTGATGGCTTGCGAGGGAGAAGATGCGCCGATCCGCCCCGCGAACCTATTCTACGCAAGCATCTGTCGTACGATGCCAAGGTGCAGGGTAGGTACGCCGAGGTGCTGGAACTGTCGCTGAGATGGGGCAAATGATGCGATGACGTTGGTTCGTGCGCGACGTGCCGCGTGCGGCTGTCACAAACACGACCTATCAAGCCGTATGAGGATTCTTCTCAAAACGAGGAGCGGCTGATCGCGAGCAAGTCACCGCCCGAACGGACCGCGATAGGTTTCGCCTACGTGGTCCTCATGTTGAGTAATCAACTCACCGCCGGCCAGAGCGCAATATGCTTAGGTGTACAACGCGTTATTATAACGACAAAGGCTTTAAAGCTTTCGCCTTATAGAAATTGCACGGCATTTGCCGCTCTTGGAGCACTTTGTACCTCACAACCCCGGAGTGCTTTATGCGCCTTAGCTTTCTTTCTGGTTTCCTCATTGCGGTTCTTGCTGCCGGGCCATCGACTTCTGCCAGCGCACCGCACTCCGGCGTGCCGCTCGGGCAATCGACCGACCTGTCGGCACGTATCGTCGACGGCAAGGCCGACGTTAACGGTGTGGCCTATCACTATTTGCTGGCAGCAGGCGGCCCGAAAACCGTGGTGTTGTTGCATGGTTGGGGCACGACCTCATACATGTGGCGCTTTGTAATGCCGCAACTGGTGGCGCGCGGTTACACGGTACTTGCGCCCGATTTGCGCGGTTTGGGGGACACCGCCAAGCCTGCGGCCGGCTACGAAAAGGCGGCGATTGCCGAGGATATTCGAGCACTTGTCAATCAGCTGAACCTTGGTCCGGTCCTCAATCTCGTCGGTCACGATATGGGTGGCATGGTCGCTTATTCCTATGCGGCGCAGCACCCGGGGGAAGTCACCACACTGGCAATCGTTGACGTCCCGCTGCCAGGCATCGAACCGTGGAACGAATTGATCCAAGGCCCTCGCACTTGGCATTTTCGCTTCCACTCCGTACGCGACGTGCCGGAAATGCTCATTGCCGGTCGCGAGCTTGAGTATTTAAAGTGGTTTCACAATGCAGAGGGGGTAAATACTCGCGCGTTCGACACCGAAGCCGACGAAGTCTACGGCCGTTCTTATGCCCAGCCTGGCGCATTGCGCGCAGGCTTCGAGTACTACCGGGCTTTCCCGCGTGACGAAGAACAGAACAAAGCCTTTGCAAAACACAAGCTGACGATGCCGGTACTCGGTATAAGCGGTTCGGGTGGCCTGGCATCGATGTACGAAGGCCATCTCCGCCACGTCGCCGAAAACGTACGGGCCGTAGTAGTCGAAGGCTCAGGCCATTGGGTTCCGGAGGAGCAGCCGGCCGCCGTCACAAGGGCCCTGATCGAATTCCTGCCACCAGCATACTAAGCTTCGCGGCTGGCTGAAGCACAACATTAGCGATAGTCGCCGTGATGGAGATACTCCGCTCCAAAGCTTTCCCAATGCGCCGCCGTTAGCTGGCGATGCGCGGCAAGAGCTTGGTAGTGTAGCCTCAACACCAGGTTACACGCGGCGATCATCGCTCTAAACTTCATGAAAATTTGTCTGAGTCCGGATCGTCCTGGGCAGGCTACTCTTAACGGAGAAGCGCCAGCCGCTGGGCGATCCTATCGGACGGAGGCGAGGTTCACCCTTTCGAAAGTCCTGGCCGCGCCGGCCTCGCGCATCGGCGGGGGCAGCGTTTCCCAGGCCCGGATCAGCTCTCCGATGGAAGCTGCTTCCATCTTGCGCATGACATTGCCGCGGTGAAGCTTGACGGTCACTTCACTGATGCCGAGGTCGAAAGCGATCTGTTTGTTGAGGCGCCCACGCGCCACTTCATGCAGCACCTCGCGCTCGCGCGGGGTCAGCGTCTCGACACGCTCGATGTTGCGCTTGACGACCACCGCATCTGCCCGCCGCTTGGCATCCACCGCAATGCCCGCGATCACGGCGTCAAGGAGTGTTTGGTCGCGCACCGGTTTGGTGAGAAAATCCACCGCGCCCGCCTTCATCGCCTGGACAGTCATCGGTATGTCGCCATGCCCAGTCAGGAAGATGATGGGCTTGGGATTGCCGTTTGACGCAAGATGGTGCTGTAGATCCAGGCCGCTTGCCCCTGGCATGCGGACGTCGAGGATCAAGCAACCGGGGCTGTCCAAGACGTCAGCGTCGAGCAATTCTCGGGTCGAAGCGAAGCAGACCGGTTCAAAGCCCATCGACAGTATCAACTCCGACAGTGCCTCCCGAACAGACGCATCGTCATCGACAATGATGACGAGCGGCTGCTGCGGCTCGGCGTTCCGCTGCCGTGACACCGGCGTCGATCTCTGCAAGAGCGGTTGGTCAACTCTCATGTTCATCCCTCGGTTCTTGGTTGCGTAAAGCGTCGCTCACAGCCGCAAGCAGGGCCTGGCCATCGAAGGGCTTTCGGAAAAACCCGCTGATGCCTTTGGCGCGGTGCTGATCGGCTATCTCGTGACGACCGGTGATCAGGAACACCGGCAGGTCCGCACGCGTCTTCTTGACCAAGTCACGAAGTTCAAAGCCGTCCGTACCAGGCATCCCGATATCGGTAATGAGCAAGTCCACGTCAGACAGCCCGCTGACGAGCAGTGATCCCGCCGACGAGAAGATGCGGGCAGCATAGCCCGCAGACTCCAAAAGGTTCTCGAGCGACTCGAGCAATCTTGGGTCGTCATCGACAATCGCCACGACAGGTCGCACCTTGCTCACACTCCGTTCCCTCCCGTTCGTCGAGAGTGGCTGATCGGTATCTCCAACCGCTCCGCCATGCGCACGAGATCAGCGAGTGATGCCGCAACCATTTTCTGCATCACGTTCCGTCTATGGATTTGCAGCGTGACCTCGCTGATCCCCAACTCAGCCGCGGCCTGTTTGTTGAGCAGGCCACTCACAACGAGCGGCAGCACCTCGCGTTCTCGCTGCGTGAGCTCTTGATAGCGTTGCCTCAACACGGTGAGTTCGGCGCGCTCTGATCGCCTTTCCCGGTCCTGGGCGATCGCTGCCCGGATCGCGACCATGAGGTCCGTATCGCTGAAAGGCTTTGTCAGGAAGTCCACAGCGCCGTGCTTGATCGCACGCACAGAGGACGGGATGTCGCCATGCCCCGTTATGAAGACGATCGGCGGATGATCGCCCTCGGCGATCTGCTTCTGCAGATCTAGACCGTTGATGTCAGGCAATTCCACATCGAGGATCAGGCAGGCGGGGACGTCCGGCTTGTCGGCAAGGACATAGTCGCCGGCCGATCCGAACGCTACGGCGCGCATGCCATGGGACTCCAGAAGCTCACCAAGCGCTTCCCGAATACGCACGTCGTCATCGACGATGAAGACCATTTGATCGTGGGGCGTCATGCTGCCGCTTTCATTTCAACTGGCATCGTGAAGACGAACGCCGTTCCGTGCGGGTCGTTCTTCTCCACCCACAACCGTCCGCCATGGGACTCGACGATCGAACGGCAGATCGCGAGTCCCATGCCCATGCCATGCTCTTTCGTCGTAAAGAACGGCTCGAATATTCGGTCAGGAAACTCAATGCCCGGGCCACAATCGCTGATCTCGATCTGGATCGCGTCCCCTATACGGCCCACGCGAAGTCCAAGAACCTTGTCACCGGTAACAGAGTCCATCGCCTCGATCCCATTGCGGATGAGGTTCACCAGAACCTGCTGGATCTGCACCCGATCGAGCGCGACAATAGGAAGGTCGCTTTCGACATCGATATCCAGACGAACACGGCGCCGCACCGCCTCCTCGGCGATGAGGTCGCGCGCCTCCGCGATGACGCTGTCGAGTGCTGTGTAAGCCATCGCGTCTGCCGATTGCTTGAATAAGGCGCGGATACGGCTGACGACATCCGCAGCTGAGTTGGCATCACGGATAATACGCTCCACAGTCTTCTGCGCCCGCTCGATATTTGGCGGATCGGCCGTGAGCCAACGCTGGCAGGCATATGAATTGGCGACAACAGCCGCCAGAGGCTGGTTCACCTCATGCGCTATAGAGGCTGAAAGCTCGGCGAGACTCGCCGCCTGGCTCGCGCGTGCAAGTCTCTCTTGCGCCAGGCGCAGCTCTTCTTGCGTGCGAACTTCACCGTCGATGTCCAGACAGACGACGTTCCACTGAACAATCGCCCCTTCTGCATTGCGCATCGGTGCCGCGCGCGTATCGACCCAGCAATATTCGCCATCGAAGCGACGCAGACGGTGCCTCCGCGCATACGGTTCGCCAGTGGCCAACGAATGAGCATAGTTCGCTTTGACGCCCGCCAGGTCGTCAGGATGAACGCCTTCGTCGAGTGTCCCGGAAAGGCGGGATTTTCCCTTACCGTCCAATACCTCCAACTCATATCCGAGGAACTCGCGGAGCTGACGGCTTCGATATATCGGCTCACCATTCGGTGCGGCGCAATCGATCATCACCGGCAGCGTTTCAACCAGCTGCCACAGCGAACGTTCTCTCTCGCGCAGCGCCACCTGTGCGCGCATCTCCTCGTCGATGTCGATGGAGACCTGGTACCAGTGAACGATGGCTCCGTCCCGATCGCGCAGAGGCTCGCAACGCCCTTCTATCCAGCGATAGCTGCCGTCTTTCCAACGCCGGCGATACCGCATGATGAAGGAGTCGCCAGTTTTGAGGCAGCTGGCTGACCTATTGAGCACCTCGAGAGCGTCTTCGGGATGAATCAGATCTCGAGCCACCCTCGTGAAGTCTTCGAAGTTTGCCCCGGAGATGCCGAGTTCCTCCAAAGACCGCCTATTGACGTACGCAAGCTTGCCATCGGGCGTCCAGCTCCAGATGTGGACCGGCAAGGCATCGACAAGCTGCTGAAGCTCGCGCTCTCTTTCGCGCAATGCCTCCTGCGCCCGCATCTCATCTTCGATGTCGATTGAAGCCATATACCATTGAACGATCGCGCCATCGGTATCCCTTAACGGTTGCGCTCGTGCTTCTATCCAGCGGTACACGCCATCCTTCTCGCGTCGACGAAAGCGGTTCACGAAAGGCTGGCCGGACGCAAAGCCATTCGAAGCCCTCCGAAACATTGTCGGAAAGTCTTCAGGATGGGCCAGGTCCCGGGCCAGGGCATCGAAATTATTGATGTGCGTCGGTGGCGAACCGACCTTCTCCAGGTATCGCTTGCTGGTGTAGGTGATCCTGCCTGAAGGGGCAAAGCTCAGGAGATTCACGGGCACAGCGTCAATCATTTGCTCCAGTTGCCGGTTGGCTTTCCGCAGCGCTTCTTCTGCCCTCACCTGGTCGTCGATGTCGTGCGAAAGACCGTACCATTGGACGACAGTCCCACACTCGTCCCGCATCGGTTCCGCTCGGCCCGACATCCATCGGAAGACGCCGTCAGCACGACGCAGGCGATAGTTCAGGGAGAAGCTTTCCCCGGTGGTGACCGAGTGGTTGATCGCTGTTTCCAGCGTGGCGGCGTCATCGGGATGTACGACAGCCGCAATGGCCGCCTTCAGGCCATTTCCTCCGACATTCTCGTATCCTCCTACGTCAAGGCCGAGATACTCAACCATTCGCTTGCTGAAGAAGACCGGCTCGCCCGACGCAGACAGGCGCCAGAGGAAGCTCGGCACCATGTCGACCAGTTGCGAGAGTTCCCGCTCCCGGTCGCGCAACGCTTCCTGTGCGCGCATCTCGTCGTCGACGTCGATAGAGATCACATACCACTGAACAATCGCGCCGCTGTGATCACGCAGCGGCTCGCCGCGTCCATCCACCCAGCGGTACGCTCCGTCCGCACGGCGCATTCGATACTTCATGGAGTATGGTTCGCCGGTAGCCAGAGAGTGGCGGACGGTCTCCAGGAGGCGTGCCGCATCTTCGGGATAGACGAGGGACTGTATGGCCGCCGCCTGCCGGCTCATCCCCGGCTTGTCCAGATCCGCCACACCGTCGAGACCGAAGAAGTCAAGCAAACGTCTGTTGAAGAAGGTCGGCTCGCCTTCAGGCGTCAGCCGTCTGATCTGGACTGGGACCATGTCGACGAGCTGAGAAAGTTCCCGCTCCCGACCGCGCAGCTCCGCCACGGTTTTCTTGTAGACATCGTTGTCGAGCGCGATTCCATACCATCCCGTGATACGACCCTGGCTGTCGCGCGCGGGCCGCGCGGCGGTTCGGGCCCATACATAGGTGCCGTTTGCGCGCCGAAAGCGAAACTCGACATTGAAATGATCGCCGGTCCTCAGACAATGGCGCCAGGTAACCGCGATCTGCTCATAGTCGTCTGGATGAAGCAAACGCTTCCAGGCGGTGTACCCCTCGTTCAATGGAGCGTTCAGATCCTCCAGCGTCACCCCGAGGGAGCTCAGCGCGAACGGATGCAGGTAGATCCATCTACCCGCCGCATCGAACGCCCATCCGTTCCCGAATATGCTTTCAACGATTTTCGCCGATCGAATTGGCCCGGCATTGTTCTCAACCAAGTGATCCAGGTTCGCCCCGGAAAGCGGCTCCCCATCTGTCACCAGATCATCAATGTCCACACTGACACTGTAGCCGGGCTCCGATCGGGTCTCGTTCCAGCGATAACTTCCGTCGGCCTGCAGTTGCCTGTGCCTCGTTACCTGGGGGACACCTGTCCAGAACGCGCGGGCGACTGCGTGCGCCGCCGCTGTCCGGTCGTCCGGATGGACCAGTCTCAGGGAATGGTGAGCGTCGGAGGCTGCTTCCTTCTCGGCCGCAATGATCACGTCAGCGGATCGCTCTGTGGCTGCGGACGGCGAATCGCCTTCAATCAATGTGCCATACCATGCAACGGCGTTACCTTCGCTATCGCACAGCGGCTGTCCGGAGATTCGGCTCCAACCGTAAGCACCGCTCGCGCGCAAAATGCGGTGCTCCACATTGTAGTGCTCACCTGTCTGCAGGCAGCGACGCCACTCGGCCACGGCTCGGTCATAGTCGTCTGGATGGATTAGCCGCTTCCAACCCGCGGGGCCACCTTCTGACGAAGTGTTGAACTCCTCCAGCGTCGTGCCGAGAAGCGATAGCGTGCTGGGAGTAACATAGCTGAATCTGCCGGCCGCGTCTGTCGCCCACCCATTGCCGACCACGCTTTCAATGATCCGAGCCGCCCGCAACGCTTCCGCGTCGGGTTCGCCAAGCGAGTTGAACGCTGTCGTCATTGTCTTCTCCTGCCGGACAATGAAAGGCGGAGACTGTCAGCGCCTTCTTTAACTCTCATCATTGACCATCTGGGCTCGTGAATTCGTTTTTCCGATCTTAACCGGACCACGCCGCAGCCGCACCTCATGGAAATCCATGAGATGTGAGTGACCAAACCTCCGGGTGAGGCACCTACACGTCCCGATTGAAGCTATAGCCTTTCACGCGGAGAAATCGAAAACCTAGCCGTTAAAAACGCATGCCTTCACCGACATACAGAAAGCCTCGGGCCTCGCCTCAACTACGCTGAGCAGTCCCCGGAACTCCCCGTGAAATTCATCTTCGCCATGCCGGTATTTTCGTAATGTTTGCCGCAACACTCGTTCGGGGCAAAGGCCAAATGCCCGCTCGCCTCCAAGCTGCCAAGATCGGCCGTCCACAGCGTGTATCGCAATGCCGGCTTCAGGGTGATCGCGATGCCGGCCTCCGGCAGTGCCACCGATCTTGAGACGCCTGCCAATCCAAGTGGTTTGCCTATCGAAGTTTTTGACGGGCTGAGCCAAGCGCTGCAAGTCGGGCGCAGTTCTATCTCGATTTTGCGAGCGGCCCGTTCTAAGTGTTCAACCGATCCGACGCGAAGCCATTGCGAGCGTCGTTCACACATGATGGGCGCCGCCAATGCCCAGATTCAATTCATCAAGGCCTTTTCGGAGACCCACTTCACCGAACACCTCCAAGTCAATCGACTTGTCTCCGTTCGTGATGCATGGCGACGACGACTAGATCGTTCCGATCCATGACTCGGCGCTACTCTCGCGAACACTGAAGCGAGCAACACTCAAGGTCTATGAGAAATTTCCGCACGGCATGTGCACGACGCAGGCCGACACTATCAAATCCTGACCTGCTCACCCTAGTCAGGTCGTAGGCTCGCGCCGCCTCCCCCCGACAAGAGCCCAGTCTGGCTGCCGCTCCGATCGGCAGGCAATCCCCCTTCACAAACAGGAGCAAGAGAACGATCAGAACGACCATCTTCATCGCTGCTATCGCAGCCACCTCCCTATACGCTGGTGCAGATGATTTTCGGCTCGGATATCGCAATATGTACTTCGAGCCGTGTCAACCGGACGAGGTACGGACGACGAAAGCAGGGGTTTTTCCGGTTTCTCTCTGCAGCCAACGAAGAGGCAGGCGAGCTTCTTACCTGTCCGGCTTCCGATTTTTGAGCACAGGGGCATTCCGCTCTTGCGCAAAGCACGATGAACGTCAGGACGAATGAGATGTCCGAGATGCCCGCGACCACCAACTTCTCCAACGCACCCGGCGCGGCCGTGCCTCAGCCGCGGCCGGCTGCCTTCGTCGAGCAGCCAGCTCGGCCCTCGGCGGAAGAGCCGAGTGCCTTGCCGGTTGGTACGGAAGCTACTCCCGGCGACGTCACTGCGGCGGTATCTAGGAGCCGCCGCCTCAAGCGGATCGCATTCGCGGCGACGTTTCTGATTTGCGCAGCCGCGGGAGGTGATTGGGGCTATGGCTACTGGACCGCAGGCCGGTATCTGGAGTCTACCGACGACGCCTATTTGAAAGCCGACTACACGACGGTGGCGCCGAAGATATCGGGCTACATTGCCGATGTGCCGGTGCATGACAACCAGACTGTCGAGACCGGGCAGGTTCTCGCCCGCATCGATGACCGCGACTTCCGTGCCGCGCTCGCCCAGGCTGATGCCGAGGTCGAGGCCGCCGAGGCGGCCGTCCGTAATCTCGACGCACAGATCGCGCTCCAGCAGTCGCTGATCCTGCAGGCAAAGGCGACAGTCGCCGCAACGCAAGCTTCGCTGGCGTTCGCCAGCACCGACGCCGACCGCTATGCGACGTTGGCAAGGAGCGGCACCGGTACTGCGCAGAAAGCCGAAGCAAGCCGCGCCCAGGCCGATCAACTCATCGCCGGGTTGCAGCGCGACCAGGCTTCCCTAGCCGCCGCAAAGGCTAAGATCGACGTACTCGCCACCGAGCGCGACAGTGCCGTTGCCCAAACGGATCGCGCCGAGGCAGCTTCCGATCAGGCCCGACTGAACCTTTCCTATGCCACAATCACGGCACCGGTCGACGGCACGGTCGGCGCGCGCACGCTCAGGGTTGGACAGTATGTGGCATCAGGCACGCAGTTGATGGCTGTGGTGCCGCTGCATGCCGTCTATGTCGTCGCCAACTTCAAGGAGACGCAGCTCGCTCATGTGCGTCCCGGGCAGCCGGTGCGCGTCGCCGTCGACGGCTTCCCTGGCGTCGAATTGACTGGTCAGGTCGACAGCCTGTCGCCGGCGAGCGGCCTGGAATTCGCATTGCTGCCGCCCGACAACGCGACCGGCAACTTCACCAAGATCGTGCAGCGTATCCCGGTGAGGATCTCCATCGACAATCACAAGCTCGACGGGCTGCTCAGGTCCGGCATGTCCGTCGAGCCGACCATTAACACCAAAGCGGCCGTGCTGGCCGACGGTCGTTCCTCAGTTTCGCGATGATTGACACTGGCGCCGTTCTTACTGGCGCTTGAGGAGTTGCAGCAATGAAAACCGCCGTCTCCTCGCTTCCGACGTCGGCCGGCGACGTCCAGAACGCGGCCGGATCTGCTGGTGCCGCCAATTCGCTGCGGGTCTGGGTGGCGGTGGTCGGCTCTGCTCTCGGAGCATTCATGGCCGTGCTCAATATTCAGATCGTCAATGCCTCGCTTGCCGACATCCAGGGGGCGATTGGGGCTGGCATCGATGACGGTGGCTGGATCTCGACGTCCTACCTCATAGCGGAGATTGTGGTGATCCCGCTGACCGGCTGGCTGTCTCAGGTCTTCTCGCTGCGGATCTATCTGATCACCAACGCGGTGCTGTTCCTCGTCTTTTCGGTCGCCTGCGCCTTCGCCGCCAATCTAGGTCAGATGATTGTCCTACGAGCGATCCAGGGTTTTACCGGCGGCGTGCTCATCCCGCTCGCCTTCACCATTGTCATCACGATGTTGCCGAAAGCCAAGCAGCCGATCGGCCTGGCCCTGTTCGCGCTGTCGGCCACCTTCGCGCCAGCGATAGGCCCGACCATCGGCGGCTATCTCACCGAGAACTGGGGCTGGCAATACATCTTCTACGTCAACCTGGTGCCGGGCGCGCTGATGGTCGGCATGCTGTGGTTTTCGCTCGACGGCCAACCGATGCGGCTTGGCCTGCTCGCCAAAGGCGACTGGCCGGGCATTGTCACCATGGCCATCGGACTGGCGGCCCTGCAGACCATACTTGAGGAAGGCAACAAAGACGACTGGTTCGGCTCGCCCTTTATCGCGCGGCTGGCAATCGTCGCCGCGGTGTCGCTGACCCTGTTCGTCTGGATCGAGCTGACTTCGAGCCATCCGCTGCTGAACCTCAGACTGCTGGTACGCCGCAACTTCGGCTTCGGCGTCCTCGCCAACTTCCTGCTTGGTGTCGCGCTCTACGGATCGGTCTTCATCGTACCCGTCTATCTCGCCCGCATTCAGGGCTACAATGCCGAGCAGATCGGCATGGTGCTCGCCTGGACCGGCCTGCCGCAGCTTGTCCTGATCCCGCTTGTACCTGGCCTTATGCAGCGCTTCGACATCCGTCTCGTCATCGCGATCGGCTTCGCCCTGTTTGCCGCATCCAACTTCATGAACGTCCACATGAGCGGAGCATATGCCGGCGACCAGCTGTTCTGGCCGAACATCGTGCGCGCCATCGGCCAAGCCCTTATATTGGCGCCGCTTTCGGCAATAGCCACGTCAGGCATCGAGACGGAAAATGCCGGCTCTGCCTCGGCCCTGTTCAATATGACCCGCAACCTCGGCGGCGCCGTCGGCATCGCGCTGCTGCAAACCTTCCTCACCAAGCGCGAGCAGTACCATTCGAACGTGCTGGTACAATCGGTATCCCTGTTTCAAGAGGCAACGCGCGTCCGCATTGTGCGGCTCACCGCCTATTTCCATTCGCATGGTATCAACGACCAGGCGCTCGCTGCACAAAAAGCGATTGCTGCGATCGCGCTGAGGGTACGCCAGCAGGCCTTCGTCATGGCCTTCAACGACACCTTCTTCCTGCTTGGCGTTAGCTTAATAATCGCGTTGTCGGCCGTCCTGTTGCTAAAGAAGCCGGGTCATATAGCAGCCGGCGGCGCCCACTAACCTACTGGGGGAAGCCGGGAACGCCACCGGACATCAATTCGCTGGTTCGAGCTCCAGGGCCAGTAGGCTTCATAGGACGCGGCTTTGGCATGGCCGCACTAGGATGCAGTGTGAATTCGCGAGCCGTGATAGGTGCTGCGCCAAGCGCTGACGATGCTCACGCCGGTTGCCGCGCCATTGCGCGACCACAGATGTGCCGGGCACCAGCGAAGAGAAATCGACCTCGACCGTAGCAAGGTCTTCAACAGGTAACACCAGCTCGGCGGGCCGTCTTTCGGGTTCGCCAGGATTGCTCATGATGAAGGTCTCTGTTGCTGGAAAGTGCTTCATCGCGCCGGCGGCAATCGAGCAGGCATGTCTGCGGCCGTGGTCATCTCTTTGCTCAAGTGGCACCATGGGGGCCGAGGCGGGATATCAGTCATTGTGCCAACAGTGTGTGCGCCCGATACTTTCGCTTATTATTTCCTCAGCGAAGGATTGGCCTGATAACCGAGAACGCCATGCGGCGACAGGCGGTCTTGGCTCTTCCGGCGACCATTTCTCACGCCAGGCTTGGCGCGCGCGGCAATCAAAGAACAATTGTCTCGGCGCGCTCACACCTCGGCATAGGCATACCTACCTGTCTGCACCGTAGCCGTCTTTCCTGCCAAGTGCGAGCCTTCCAACGCGCTATCCGGAACGACCGGCGCCAAGTGGCCGAACGGGCTCGTGCCCCTCCATTTGCGGAACGTCATCTGCATTCAGACAAGAGAAAGATCGTGAAACTCTACTACAGTTCCTTCGCCTGCAGTTCGGCTGACCACATCGCGCTTGAGGAGGCCGGCGCTTCCTTCCAGCGCGAGGCGATAGACCTCCAGACGAAACGAATGGCTTCCGGGCACGACTTCCTCACGATCTCGGCAAAGGATAGTGGCGAAACGCTGACCGGGAACGGCACGCACGACGGCGAGCATGTTTGGTTTCAATGCTGGCAAGGAGACGCAACATGAAAATTGTGGTCATTGGCGGCTCACGTTATATAAGAGCACGCACCGTCAAGAAACTGCAGCGTAAGGGCCACGAGGTGGAGGCTGCGGCCTCACTCCCTCACGTCGACAACTACATTGCGGACTATCGCGATGCTGGCTACGCTGGCCAAACTCTGAGGCGTCTGCTCCTGCATTTGGCGTCGCTCGTTCATGAGCTGTGGCGTCAAGGACGAATATGGCGCGGCAAGCTTTGCATTCGGGTCGAAGGACATGACCCCAAAGCGATGTAGATCGCAAGCGCATGACGCGCTTAGAAGCACTCTCGGCCTAGTCAAGGCGGCCGGAGTGAAGGGACTACGGTAATCGTTTTGAGGCCGGCCAGGATGCTCGGGTCAGCAGTGTCGACAAGATGCGTGAGGCCCTTGAAACAGCAGGCGCATCGACCACTGCGGCGCGATACCGCCCTTACCGACCTTCACGAGCAGGCCTTCCTTGCACATCGGGGACAAGTAATAGCGAGGGATTCCTGCATTTGACAAATCACAGGTCCGCACCTCACAGCCCTTGTAGCCAGAGCAACAGCTTGGTTGAGAAGTGATGGTTTGGGACCGCAAAGCGAAGTGCCTCCGCATGGTGTGCCGTCCAGAATTATCTGTCGCTGTCCGGAATTAATCAGGCCGTCGCCGTCGTGCGCAAGCGCCAACGCTGAGATACTGACGCCATCTGGCTCAAGTCTCAAGCGATTGGGGAGGAAGTATAGAGCTGAACCTCGGTGCTCAGGTTTTACCAATCCTGTCGTCTTGGGTCGACCAATCCGTTGTCGACCGTGAGCGGGTTTACCAATAAGGGCGGCTATATTCTACGCAAATCCAATCGCTTAATGCCAATCCAGAATTAACTGTCATTGAGGCCATTAGTAAACTCGATCTTTGATCGGAAACCCCTACCCTCAGCCAGAAAACTCTCCTGTTTTCAATCGCCCGCCCGCCAGCAACCCATAATTCCGGACTGGTTACCCCGTGAAATGCTCAATAATTCCGGACGTCGCACCAGACTGCCATTTATGCGGCTTTTTGAGCACAAACCAGGAACAACCCCCGTTTCCATTCATCGAAATGTTGCGATGCTCCCTGACGTGGGATCAGGGCCGTCGCTTGACTCAGACATGTTCCTCTGGGGTCTCGACCTCTTCAATCATAGTTATTACTGAGAAGCCCATGAGGCGCCCGCAACGCTCGCCGAACAAGCCAAAGTCGCAGCAAGGATCCCCGCAACCCTGAAGGCGACGGCGCTCGGTCAGCCTCAACCCGTGTTGACTTCATTCTCGGCCAAGCTTCGGTGCGTCGCACCGTCGCCGACAGACACTCGTTCCTCCGACTGACCCCATGGGCCAGAAACACGTTCTTCGCCAATCGTCGCGGATAAACTCCAGCCCAAAGTCTTAGACGGGATGCAACGCTGACACCATGGTGGTACTATTTGCGCCGTGAAAGAAACCGCCTCTCATGAACGACCTGGTCAGCGATTCCATAATTTCGTTGCCACCCTGGAGCGTATGTTCGCGCACCATGACGGCGTGACGGTGGATTCCTCCTTACGGTTACCCGACAAGGACACCGGGCGGCTTCGCGAACATGACGTGGTGATTATCCGTCGTACTCATCACGGGCCCAACCTGACGGCCATTGAATGCAGGGACCAAGGGCGAAAGGTGGGAGTTCCTCAGATTGAGGCCTTCGCTAAGAAGTGTGAAAAGACTGGAATCCATCGCGGAATCGTTGTTGCTGCGAACGGCTTTACACGCACCGCCCGCACCAAGGCAAAGGCACTGAACCTGACATGCATGGACTTGGCCGAGGCGGAATCCTTTGAATGGATTGGCACCGTCACCATCGTCGGCCAATTCTACAACTTCACCGCGATCGGGGCCTGCGTTGGCGTGGTGGAAAACGGGCGAAAGGTCACGAATCCATCCGCAGTCTATACGTCTGACGGCTTGCCCTACCCCGGCGAGGGTATTCAATCCCTCATCATGGACAAATTGCCCCCGGAGGCCCGCAATCCGACCCGCCAGACCCTCAACAGTCAAATCGTTGCTCCGATGGACGGACTGTACGTCATCGACGCTCTGGGCCAGCGCTTCCAAGTGAAGGATATCACATGCACTTACGCACTGGAGATTGAGGTTACGGAGCGCCCAATTACGTTCCATTACTACGCCGGAGAAAGCGCAGCGCTGGAGATCGCGTCCGGACAAATTACGTTCCCGAGTGGGCAGTCTACGTTGGCATTCATCAAATCAAAGGACGGCATTATGGGCTACCTCGTCTCAACGGGAGCGTTGGACCATCGAGTGAAGATCGGCAATCTACCGGAACGGCGCTTCGTCTAGATTCTCGTAGAATCTTCAGCAGTCGGCACTAGTTTTGGCAACCTAGGACCACGCGGCTCATAATTTGGCCGTCTCCGGCCACTCCATAGCCTCGTACCCTCGCGAACATTTCCTGTAGGCCCAGCAAATACATACATAGGATTCAGACAAATGCATTGCCGGGAGGGAATATGAAAGAGCGGTTTGAAGGCGGCAACAGTTCGGCGCTTATCGCTAGTCTGAAGCGGCAGTTTGACAGTGGTGACGCAGCGGTCGCTGAGGCAATCGCGACGGCTGGCGAGCTCGTAGAATACAAGGCCGCGGATACGCTCATTGCCGAAGGCGGTGAGGACAACGACGTGTTCTTTCTTGTCGCCGGCGGCGTCTCTGTAGTGGTCAAAGGTCAAGAGGTGCGAACTCTAAAGGCCGGTGCGCACGTCGGCGAGATGGCCGCGATAGAGCCTTCCCAGCGGCGGTCCGCCTCAGTGTTCGCTGAAGATACGGTCGTAGCGATAAAGATGTCGGGGGCAGAATTCTCGGCTTTGGCTGACAAGTTTCCGGGTTTGATCTGGAAATCCGTAGCCCAAGAGTTGTCGCGGCGGCTATTCGATCGCAATCGACTCATGACGACCCCCAACGAGAAGCCGAGGATGTTTATAATGTCGTCTGTGGAGGGGCTCGACGTTGCGAATGAAATCCAGACCGGTCTCCAGCATGACGTACTTGCAACCGTGTGGCCGAACGGCGTCTTCTGGGCGGGCGGCTATCCGCTTGAATCTCTGGAACTAGCCGTGGCCGAAAGCGATTTCGGTGTAGCGGTCGCACTATTCGAGGACATCGTCGAAACCAGCCGAGGCGCTCGCAATTCTGCCATCCGAGACAACGTGCTCTTTGAGCTTGGCATGTTCATGGGACGCCTTGGTCGGCGTCGCAGTATCCTAGTATATCCGCGCCAAACGGGGATAAACCTTCCGTCGGACCTCCATGGTCTGACGCCAGCGTCTTTCGCAACGGGCGATCCCAGCACGCTGGCGTCACGCCTTGGACCGGTTTGCACGCAAATCCGAAAAATCGTGCGGCAACTCGGCGTTAAGACACCAAATTCCTGAGCCAATCCAGACTGGCTTCCATGAGGCTCCTCTTCCTTGCTGCGGTGCCAACATCACCGACGACGGTCACCGACTCAGGAGGAAGTAATTGGGAAAATGCGGTCGCCGATAGGGCGAGCCTCGTGGAGCCGGTACGACGGACAATCAACAGGACAGCGAAATTCACGCCTACTTTCGGGTCGCTTACAATCGATCGCATCGTCCTGACATCGTCGGCACTTGGGATCGGGTCGAAGCTCGGATGCGAGTGCCATTCACCCAGATAATTGTACCGCTCAAAATCTCTGCCTGTTCGCTCGAAAAATTCTCGCAGGAATTCCGCGTGCAATACAGGATCGCGTTCGAAATGTGTGGGAGTGCCATGGCTCGTCTGGATTGAAATATCGACAATCCGAAACGTTTCGTCCGTCACGTGCTCGCCGACGATAAGACCACCGATCTCCTGGCGTCTAGCTTTCGCCAGCGCGATATTGAGCCGCGACGCTATATCATCCGGCAGGAGGAGTTTGACCAAATGATCTCCCAAGTATTTGGATAATACGTGCCCGTTCGGCAGCTACGTCGGCTTCGTCGAGAATGTTCTGCTCCGCAATAACCTGAGAGGCCAGTCCGACGTCAACAGGTTCCGTATGGAACGGCTCACTGTACAGCCATCCTTCCGCAAGCCCGATGAAATATACTGAGTGTGGAAAAATGGATGGCGAGCGAGGGATCAACAGGTCGATCGCGAATCGCGAGGCGTGAGCTGCGATAACAGACACATCTGCATCATCTGCGACCCAAGGAATGCCTACATTTCGATCCTCATATGACCTTTCGGGGCGCTCAACCACGAGTCCCTTCTCGGCGCACCAATTTTCGATCACTCGCCGCATCAGTGCTGGGCCGGGCTCAATGCCTGGCCGATGACGAGCGATCAGGCCGCCGATACCCCCGCCGTGAATTTCCGCCCATATCATTGGCTTCGCACCACTTTCGGCGGCGGCGCACAGATAGTTGAACGCCTCTGCGCTAGATGTCGCGTCAACAATAAGGTCGCACTGCGAGATGACTTCGATGAGCCCTTCGAGACTACCGCTCGACTCCTGTCCGCCAAGCCGCTGTCGACGAATGTCAGTTTGGGCCATCGGATTCACTAACTGGACGCGACGTGCAACGCCGTCTGCTTTGTGTGTCACGATATCCCGCCAATCGAGATCATGCCGCACGAAGTTACCGGGCATAAGAACGTCATCATCGACTAGAAGAAAATTCCCAACGCCAGATCTGGCAAGGCTCGCTGCAACCTTGCTACCGAGTGATCCGCAGCCTACGATAGCCACCTTCCTTTCCAAGAGAGAGCGATGGTCCTCGCCCAGTCGATCCACGACTAGCTCGGGACCGACGATGGTCACCTTGGAAACGGAGTCTCCATACATCCGAAAGGCGTGAAGCGCTTTGCCCTGCATAAGCAGGACAACCCTTCTATTATCATCCAGCGGGAACCATTGGGCAGCCAAGTCAGCGCGAAAGTCTTTAACTGTCGCAATGGTTGGAAGGCTCGTTGCCGACGGCCATGGAATTAGAACCCCGTCGATGTTGAAGGATTCCGCTCGGAGGGGCTTTGGGATTGACGCGTCACGCCAGACTTCGGCACCATTCCGAGCAAAAAGTGAAGCGTAATATATGACGGCTTCGTCGTGTACTATGCAGTCGACCTTCCCTTCCAGGGGCACGTCTTGAGTGGCGGCAAATTCCAGCAAAGATGTCGTCGCTGCAAGCCGGCTCACCGTCCAACGAAGGTCCTGGCCGAGGGTCGTCTGATGCCGAGATGGAATTTCGGAGCTTGGTATTCGCTCCACCTCCATTTCAAGCAGACTATAGGCACTTCGAACCATATCTGCGCCTGTAAAATCCGAGTTCCAGTTGTCGGCGCCAATTTCAAGACATAACTCACCGCCAGCTCCCCACTGGTGGCTGGACCATCTAGACGTATCGCCTCGTTGCATCACGAGCGGCGGTGAATGAGGAAAATGGTTGGGATATCGAAGATAAATCGGAAATATGCGTTCTCCGATCAAGATGTCGGCGTCCCAAACCAAACGAAGATGTTCATCGATTCGCCAATCGAGCGGGCGTAACCATTGGACTTCCCCAACGAGCGCTTCGATGGCGAGCCGCTCGTGCCGCGATCGATCCGCGTTCTGAAAATACCAGATCAAGAAAAGCCGTCTTTCTTGGCTGGTCCGGTCGGGCGATTCTGAAAACTGTAGGGACTTGCGGGAGCCGACGCTGGTTTCAGTAAGCCGGCGGTTGCAAAGGCCGCCGCTGCTTTGGCGACCTTGTCGCCCTTGGACGACAACTCGGTAACGGCTACATCGTAGTCCAAATTGGCGCGCTTCCGCCTCGAACCAAAAATACCGCGAACTGCATCATTGCCTTTGTCATAAGCATTCTGCCCGATAGCGGTTTCATGTTCTCCGCAACGATGCTGCTCCCGTTCCGCCTGTATGACTCCCCGGCTTACAGAACACCGGACAAGCGCGCCTTTTACCCCGAGTCTCGTGACTGTCATCGGTCCGAATTCGAACCCAACAGCAAGCCCAAGGTCTGTCGCATCAGTGCCGTCATCTTGCAGTTTCTCGATTGCCAGGTCGAAACTGCTTCGCATCCCACCGGCGCAGAGCACCATATTGCTGATCGTCGTCTCGCTATCGGTAGTCTGAGCAGTGCCCTCGACTAGAAGGCCATGCACACAATCGCCGATGAAACGAACCTTCCGGCCTGAAAAGTCTTTGTGAAGAACGGCATCGAGCTCGCTGCGAATGACATGAAGAGCGCGCACGACGTGCTTTGCACCACTGTCGTCGCCAATGTTTGCGCTGACGTAGTTGGTGAAGTTGTCGATGTCGCCGTAAACTGTCGCGGCATCTTGCCGGCGCGAATTCCGGACCGACAGCGTTTCAATATCGAGAGTGCTGTACGGCGGCGTGTGACCGCTGAAGCTGAAAGAACCAATTGGGTTGTTGGTCAAGTCAGTCTTCCACTCAGAGACGATCTGATCTGCTGTCACGCTCAGATTGGCTGATTTTTGCGATGTTTCGATTTCCGACGCCGAAAGCGGATTGACGTCTGGATTGTCGACGTCCTTCAATCCAATCACTTTGCGCGCGAGGTTCGTCAGATAAATCCCGGTAGCTTTCCCTCCCCCAGCCCGCTTGGCTGCATGGTTGGCGGGTTCACCCAAAAAAAGTGGTTCGCGGTGGCCGCGACGGCCATTGCTGACGGCAACGGCCTTCCCACTGTCGATACCCACTCGAACCTTCGCCGCAGGGTGGTCGGCGTCCTCACCTGTTCGCTTCAGGACATCAATGATCAACTGACCAATTGCCACGGCGCGATGGATACGCCCGTCTTCAGTGTCGTACGGCTTGGTGACCACTGAATGTAAGCGCTGATTGTGAAAATCAACGAAAAGCGCGTCGACTTCCTGCAGAATTCGATGCACCGCGCGATAATGGAGGTTAAGAAAACGCAAGGTCCGTTTGTGGCAGGTTTCACCCTCCACGGTCGTTACGTTCAACATATCATCGAGATTGACGATATCGGCATACAAATGCACGCCATCCACGCGATAAGCTACCGTGCGCGGAAGGTTGTCGAGGTTTATGTCGCGAACGTATTTACGGATCTCAATGTCCTCGAGGCGGACTTCACTCAGCCTAGTTTGAATGCGTTTCGCAGCACGATCACGATTCCAAGTCCGAGCCATGATTTCCCTCAAAAAAATTCCGACGACTTAAGCAGTGTTAGTGTATGTTCACGATAAGTTCCATCTAAATTTGCTGGAATTTACCTAGGAACAGCGCGCTTGTGGCTTGTGCCGTGCAGTGGGAGGCGACCGTGTGGTGTTGTGGCAGTACAATCAGTTTATGACGACGAAACACTGCGGGACGTCGTTCAGCGGCAGCCTGTCGGATTTTCCGGGGGCGAAATTCCGATATTTTGCGGCCGCCTCCCCGACGAAGCTTCACGACGGCCTTCATCCTTGGCAGCGTTGAAGTACTGCTCGCCGGGTTCTTCGATGGTGTGATCGGCCGCGTCCGCGTCGACCGCAGCTCTTTGGCTTGGTAGGTGTCGTCGGCAAAACCCTCCAGCCAGGTGTCGGCTTCGGCGTCCGAACACGCAAACCGCGCAATCGCTCGGTCGTAATCGGGCTTTTTCCGTGCGCACCATTCTAGCTTGATACCGTAGGTCGCTGCCCGACACTCTACCTGATGCGTGCCGAACATACCACGAACATATCACGTGCGGCCATAACGAGACGAATCGGAAGGCAGTGAGCCCAGGATAAATTTTGGCGGCGCACCCGATCACCCGAAAGGCCGACCGCCCGGATGAAGCGGCAGCCCAGAGTTCAAGTCGACACTCTTGATGAGATCGGTTATCATGCTATATATGTAATCACCCTCACCAAACCAACGGAGTTGGATATCATGGCACTTTCTAATGACACCATCGAACTATCGGGATTTGGCGCACTCACCGGAACGCCTAAGCAGGTTGGCGACCAACTTGATCGGCTGACAGCGGAGCAGGTCATCGCACTAACGTTCGAGCATGGGAGCGAACCCGCAGTTCGGGCGCTAGCCGACACGGTCGTCAGCATTGCGCCGTTGGTTCGAACCATCCTGATGCGTCGCCAGCGTGAGGCAATCAACTCGATAATTGAGGCCCTGGTCCCTCAGGTTCCGCCCCCACAGCATATGCTTGTCGAGGCGCGGATGGCGGCCGAGGCAAGAAAGGCCGTGCTGGAAAGCGGCGATTGGCTAACCGCTCCCCAAATCGCTAAGATGGCTGGGTTCAGCACAAGCAACCCAAGTGCACAGCCAAACAAGTGGAAGAAAGAGGGTCAGATCTTTGCCGTTCGGCATCGGGGTATAGACTATTTCCCTGGCTACGCTCTGGATTCCGCCACCGGATATCGGCCGATGAAAACGCTCGCTAAAATTCTGAGCGTCTTACACGGGAAGAAGGATGACTGGGGGCTCGCCTATTGGTTTGCATCCGTTAATAGCTTCCTCGGAGGCAAGCGTCCGCAAGATGTGCTCGCTGCGCAACCCGAGCG
This sequence comes from Mesorhizobium sp. B2-1-1, assembly GCF_006442975.2. Lineage (NCBI taxonomy): Bacteria > Pseudomonadati > Pseudomonadota > Alphaproteobacteria > Hyphomicrobiales > Phyllobacteriaceae > Mesorhizobium > Mesorhizobium sp. B2-1-1. Next base: position 47,817 of record NZ_CP083955.1, read on the forward strand.
CGTTCTTGCGGCGGCCGAGGATGAGTTGGTAGGCGCACTCCATGGCTAAATCAAAGATTGGACGGGGACCCCTGACAACACCAGTTCCCGTCCCATCGAACGATTTGCACGACAACATAACGCGAGCGATATGGCCAGCGGACCAAACTATCCATCGCATACATTTGAATCTCTATGCCGGCGCGGAATTCAATCCAGGCTTTAAAGGCAACGCCCGATTCAGCCCGATAAAGCGTGCAAATGGGGCAAGTGTCCCAACTCTCTATGGCGGTACGACCTTCGACTGTGCGGCCATGGAAACCGTCTTCCACGATGTGCCATTCACCGCAGGCCTGAAGACTTACGACAAGGTGAAACTAGCCGATCAAGTCTATTCGCAGGTGGTGCCACGGAGGGATTTGGTCCTAGCTGATTTGAGCGTCACCGCGTTGCGGAAACTCGGCATCAAGCGCAGCCAGATTATTGACACTGAGAAGGACCGATATCCTGCAACACGCCCCTGGGCTGAAGCCATTCACGCACAATGCCCAGATATCCAGGGACTTTGCTGGATTTCTCGGCAGGACGACCGGGCTCTCGCGGTGATGCTGTTTGGCGACCGAATTCCGGCAAACATGTTGGTGCAGTCCGGCGCGTCGCTCGATTTGACCGGCAACTCTGACATCTATTCCGAGTTGCTCGAACTCGCCGACCGGATCGGCGTAAAGATCGTAGGCGTCAGCTTCTGATGGCTGAAACGGGCGACCAGGGCAAATCGGGAAACAGCAACGAGGTACTTGTTGACCTCCCCAGCCGCGTCTTCCGGCAACCATCTGACCAGAGTGTGCCGCTATCAACGCGACTTGCCCACGAAATCCCAAAACCTAAGGATTGGCAGGCGCTGCAGCGCGGGTGTGTGATCTTGTTTCGCGATGAGCTGAACGACCCGAACACCGTTGAGTACGGCCGCGGCGGGCAGGATCAGCGCGGAATCGATGTAATCGGACGTCGCAATGGCGATCCCAACCACTATGTCGGCGTCCAATGCCGAAGGGTCACAAAGCCGCTCAAGCAGGCGAAAATCCTCTCCGATTGCCGGGCGGCGCTGCAACTCGAGGCAGCACTGAAGGAGATCATTTTTGCCACAACCGCGGAAGACGATACCCATGCGACCGATGCAGCGGTTGCCGTTGAGAAAGCCCTGCGGGAAGAGGGCCACGACCTGACGGTTTCACTCTATGGTTGGGGAGCGCTCCAGGTCCTGATCGCCCTCCATGAGCGGGCGTACGCCTTTTTCTTCCCGGCTTCGGTATCCACGTCTGCCCCACAGCAGCCATTACCGGGAGACCGCGCTCCAGGCGACTTGGCGGGACAGATTGCCTTGCAAGTCGGCGAACAGCTTCGGCAAATGGGATTTGTTTCCTTACCGACAGATAGCTCATCGAATAGCAGTCTCTCCAGCGAGGATCCGGCGTTGCATGCCCGCATCGATACATTTCGCGATCTATTGGGAGAGGATCAGCCGCTTATTGCGGAGAAGGCACTTCTTGGGCTGCTAGAGAAGGAGGTCCTGGACAAGAAGCCGTGGGCCCGCTTTCGGATTGAAACCAACCTGGGCGCGGCGGCTCTCGATCTGGGCCGGGAGCCGGACGCGGCACGGCGGTTCGAAACGGCGCATTCGATCCGCCCTGATGATCCGAATGCCAATGCCAATCTCGCCTTGGCCCGGACGATTCAGGGACGATATTCCGAGGCCATGGATCTTGCGCAAAAGGCTTTGGCCGGTACGCCGCGTGCCGATCATGCGATAGGTTATCTACTCCAAGCAGCGGCGCGATCAGATTTCGCCGGCGACCCACATTCGCTCATCCCGCCGGATCTCGTCGATAGCACTCATGCGGATCTCGGTCTGGCAGAATTTTACAGCCGTCGAAACGTCTCCGATTGGGCAGAGCGAAATCGTCAGCTTGCACGAAAGCATCCCGAGGTCGCGGAATTCAAGCGAATTGGGGCCGTTGCAACGCTCTCTATAGTCGTGACATCCGGCGCCACCGTTCCGGGAGCCCGTAGCCCGATCAGTCCCGATGAACTCAACACCGCGGCCAACGATATGAAGGCAGTTGCGGAACATATGCTGGAAATCGGCTTTGCCGATCGACATGATCTTGTTGCCTATCTGAACAACGCTGGCGTCCTCCTGCGGCTGGGGGATCGGCCCGCGGAATGCGAGACACTGCTTAAGCGCGCAGCCGCCGTCGTTCACGGCGAGCCTCAGCTGCGACGTCTTCTCGCGTTATCTCTGATTGGCCAGAGCAGACCGAAGGATGCCTTGGCGACGCTGGAAGGCGATCGTGATCCCGAGAACCAGTTTCTCGCCGCTGACCTAGTCGCACTCGATGACCCCTCGGGAGCATTGGGTCGGGTGTTGGCTATTGATCCGGACGAGCTGAGCCCTGCCTTGGCAAGCTCACGATGGCATCTCATCGGCGAACTCGCGCTTGTTCTCGATGACGAAAGAAGGGTGCGGGAGGCGGTGGAAGCCCTTCGACAGCTGGGCACGGATAAAGTCGAGGCTGAGTTGCTCCTTATCCGCTGTGACAAGAAAACCGGCGTTGGTAATGATGAGATCACGACTCGCCTGCGAAAAATTGTGGAGGGCTTGCCCGACACGGTTGATGTCGTCACGCGATATCAAGTCGCCGACCAGCTTCGCCACAACGACTTGCCGGAGGAAGCTGCCGCACTCTTGGACAGCGCTGTCGACCTGAACCGTCCCGGTCCCCTGACTACGATGTATCTGCAGTGCCTCGCCGCGGCCCGTCGGGATGAGGCTTTTCGGAATGCGCTCCAGCGTGCAGCACCAATCGTGCGCGACACACCCGACGTACTTTGGGCAACCGCAACTCACGCGTGGAACGTTGGCGACCTCTCTACGGCGCGTGCGTCCGTCGAAAGGATTTTGAGTCTCGATGCTTCGGATGCGGACGCGCGCCTTCTGAGAATTGAAATCCTGCTCCGTCAGAATCAATCGACGGAGATCGTCGCCGAACTCGATCACCCCCTGGAATTTCTTCGATACCGACGCCTTAAGGATCGCTTTCGAATTGCAAGCTTGCTTGGCCACTTTGGCTACCTCGATAGGGCGGCGGCTCTTGCGTATCGCCTCTTTCTCGAGAACCGCGATCGATCGCAGGCATGGATGACGCTTTCGGCGCTCGTCATCGAGGAAGGCCGTACCGACAACGAAGATCGATCGTGGAATGCTAGAGTCGTTGCATCTGACGTTGCGGTGGACCTCAGCTACGACGACGGCGAGCGGCTCTTTCTGGTGGTCGAGCCGGATCCCGATCTCCGTCGACTCGACAATGAATCCTGGGAGCCTGACCATCCGCTCGTCCGAGCACTCATAGGACTTTCAAGCGGTGATCGGTTCCTGGATCCATCTGGCAGGCCGGGCCAGATTATAGCGCTTCGCCACAAGTACGTCGCCCGACTTCACTACGTGATGGAGCATCATGAGGGCCGCTTTCCCGAAATATTTGGGTTTCGGAAGGTGTCAATCGATATTGAGCGACCCGACGGACTCAATGACCTGATCGCCGAGTTGAAGCAAAGATTTGACTGGGTCAAGCAGGAGCAGGAAACCTACACGAACGGACCGTGGCCACTTGCTATGCTCGCGCATCGCATCGGCGTCGACACGATCGAGGTCGCAGCTGGGCTGGCGTCCCAGGGAGTGCCGCTGAAAGTCGCGATCGGCAACGAGGCTGAACGAGATACCGCCGCAATCGCCGTCCGTGAGAACGCGATCCAGGGATGCACGCTGGATCTCTTGGCATTCTGGACAGGCTGGCGGTTGAGGGCTCTCGAGACTATCGAGGCAACGTGTGGTCGAATTCATCTGCCTCAGAGCGTATCTGACCGGTTGCTTGCCCGTCGTGAACAAATTCAATTTTCTCTCAAAGACGGCCTCAAGACGGCTCAATACGACAACGGACGGATCGCTGCGACGGAAGTCGCTCCGGAGATCGTCAAGACCTGGCTCGAAGATATCGACAAGGCGATAGCGTGGGTCGAAACCAATGCCCACGTTTGTCCGTTGCTTCTGACCGACGAACTGCCCAAGGAATTGATTGAATTCTTGCAGGGTGGGAAGAGCGACTTCTTCGACAGCGTAGCCTTGGCCATCCAGAACAAGCATCTATTGATCAGCGACGATCGGCCTATCAGGGAGTTTGCGCACATTATGGGATGGAGCCGTAGTGCATGGCTTCATCAAGTGTTCGGGGTCGCGGCCGAACACGGCCATATTGACTTCGACACGTTCATTCGCTGGTCAGCTGACTTGGTAGATAGCGGCCATACATACATTGGAGTTTCGGGCATTGCTCTGGCTCGCGCATTTCGACTCGACGCCGCCGAAGGCCAGGCACCGGGATATTTGTACCGGACTTTGTGCGAGGTCATAGGTGGGCGAGGCGCGGAGCCAAAATCCCACGTGCTGGCGGCGCTACAGTGTCTTCGTGACCTCTGGTCGGATGGTTCTACTTACCCATTCCGGCAGGCTGCGACCGGATTGTTGCTCGAGCACTTGATCAAAGGGCGATCGGACTACGTTGCGTTGCTGCGTACGATTCAACGGCATGTGCAAGATCTACCGTTTCTCGTCGACTATTTGGTGCGTTGGGTCCGCGGGCATTTTCTTCCCACCGATACCTTGCGACCCACACGGCCCTATTAGCTGCAACGAGAACATCCACCATATCGATTCCCTGAGGCGGACGACCGCGCCGCTGGGCTTGCTTGGCGCGCGGCACTGTCGCTGCAGGCAAGATGCGCGTGTGCCGCAAAGGTTGCCTAGCCAGGTCCAATCGTGCAGGTTGCTACGCTTGAAGGATTCAAGCCGGCAGATGGATCAGACCAGCGATACCCGGGAGTGGGGCGAAAGCGACGGCCTGCAGTTTTTCGGCCGTCATCTCGTGGCGATCTGCGTGACCTATCGTTTAGTAAGCGCTTCCAAACAGGAAGCGCTCTCTTTTGCGGCATACAATGGCACGCTGATCGACATCGCAGGCTCCACCTGCTTCGTCACCGCAGGACACGTTCTGGCCGATCTCAAGGATAAACTCGCCGATGACAGGATCGAAGTCATCGATGTCGTTCTGGCTGACACGTTCGCTCAAGGCCGTGTCACAGACAATCCAATTCCGTTCGATGTGAGAAACGAGCCATTCTACATCGTCGATGACGATGAACAGGGGCTCGATTTTGGTGCCATTCCTCTGCGTCCCTACTATACCAACCTTCTGGCGAAGAACGGAACAGTAGCACTCGATGAGGAGCGGTGGATTCACCAGCACCGAGTTTGCTTTGATGGCTACGCGATGCTGGGTCTGCCTCAGGAATTCACATCGCCCGCGATTGACGCTTCGGGAAACGGCGCAGTCTCGCCTACCATGTTTCGCGTGTTGCGACATGAGACGCTCCCGCCTGGCACGCGCCAGACCACCTACCCGCGATTTGTTGGAGAGATCGATGACGGCTTGCAGATCTCCAGTGTCGTTGGCATGAGCGGCGGGCCGATATTTGGGTTTCGCATCGAGGGCGAAAAGAGGGTTCGCTACTGGGTTGTCGCTCTGCAAAGCGCCTGGCTTCCTAGCCGCCGTATTATCTTTGGTTGTCCCCTCCCAACCCTTGCTCCCCTTTTGAGAGATCTGATGGCGGGTGTCCCCCCGTCCGACGTGGCCTAGCCGCGGCGTTAGTCACATCGGGGAAGCTGAGAGCTAAAGCGAACTCCCCGAAGGCGATTGGCGGCTTTGCAGCTCGCTTACGATCAGGTTGTGCAAGCAAAATCTATTCAGCACTGGATCGCGAAATTATCACCTTGGCCGCGGCATGGGACCTGATTGGCTCGACGGTGCACTAGGCTCACTTCGAAAAGGAGCACCCGGCATCGAGGATGCGATCCTCATGTCGGGACCAAGCAAGCTCTTCCGATCATGCTTGCTGACTGCGTCTCCCTTCTCTCACGATGGGGCGCTTGGGTTGGTCCAGCCAGCAGCGCAAGGCACCTTGGCAAAACCTATGACGCGATGCGACCCTAAGGCACTACGGCAACACTTCAGCCGTCTAGATACGTTTTGATTTCCTCATCGTCTGCCGTTCGAATTCCGGCAAGCAAATTGTTGCGAAAATAGTAATCTTCCTTCTTGTTCTTTTTCCAAGCGTCGGCGATCTCTTGCGCGGTGCAGTATGCTCCCTTCAGCATAATTTTCGGTTTGGTCGCTGTCAGCAGAACCACGTCCAGCGAGAGCGGCCAGTTGTTTCTGAAGTTCGGCCAAGGGATGTTGAGGCGGCCATTTTCAATCACAGGCCTATCCCCGGCGGCGGCGCGGTCGGCGGCGGAAAATGCGAAATCAGCGTAACGGCTTTGCTTTTCCGTAAAGGCAGCCCAATCTTCCAGCAGCTTCGTTCGATCCGCAGCGTCCTCGTGGTCGAGAAAGCCGGGCGACGTCAGGATCGCGACACATCCCCAGCCTGCGGAGATTACGTCGTTGCCATTTGGCTGCTCCGCTCTCCAGAGTTCTTTGGCCTCCTGCACCAAATCGTCGATGCCGTTGGCAGGATTGCGACAGCGGAAGATTTTGCCAATACCAAGTCGTGGACCAAGCTCAGGCGAGAAAACCATCGTATAGGTGTTGCCACGACTAGAGGACCGCCGGCCATACCGGATCGGGACACGAACGTATTGGATCGACCGCTTGTCTGCTTTTAGGCGTGTCTCCCGCCACTTCATGCGAACTTGATCCGGCTTTCCGACAAAATGCCCGCCGTAGCTTTTGCTCTCCCAATCGAGCGATCCGACGACAAGTATCCCGATACGTAGATTGAGCGGCATGGCTCTTCCCCCTGCGCAGCTATCCAACTCCTAACCGCTTTCGCCCGTCAACGATTTCTCACGCTTGGAGCGAGCACCATCCACCATCTGCGTGGATGCTAATAGCTAGCGGGCATTTAATCTTCGATCTCGCCGTTGGAGTTTTGCTGGATTGAAAATTCCGGCATGATGTCGCCCGCCAGCAGCTTCTCCTTCGACAACAGCCCCGCGTCTTCGAGGGCTTCGAAATCCGGCAGGTCGCGCAGCGTGTCGAGCCCGAACTCCAGCAGGAATTCTTTTGTCGTCACGTAGGTGTAGGGCGCGCCCGGCGTTGGGCTGCGCGGACCGGAAGCGATCAGGCCGGCACCGCGCAGATGACCAATAAAATCGCGACTGATCTCCTTGCCGAAGAACGACGACAGTTCGGCGCGGGTAATCGGCTGGAAGTAGCCGATGCACATCAGCACCAAAACCTCCGACTGCGTAAGGTCGGCCGTCTTCCCACTTCCACCTACAGCAGCGCGGATGGCGTCTGCATAGGCAGGCCGGGTCAAATGTTTCCAGCCGCCGGCGACCGAAACCAGATCGTAAGGGCGGCCGCGCAGCTCCTCGCGGATGTCGTCGATGAGAAGATCAATGCTGCAGCTTTTCCCGACGATGCGGGCGAGCATTTCGCGGTCGACTGGCTCGCTGGCCGCAAAGATCGTGGCCTCGACGCGGTTCATCCATTCGCGCCAGCGCGCTTCCGGCGGCAGGTGATCCAGCTCCCGGTCAAACAGCTGGTCAGCTGATCGACGGTCATCTAGCCGGCTCCCTCCTCGCCTACGTGCACTCTCCGCCATTGTCTTCACAGCCCGTAGATGCGGAAGGTGGCGCGGCCGGACAATTCACGCACGGCACCGAGCTCGACCAGCCGGTCAAACAGGCGGCGCAGGCCGCGATCGCTCATGCCGGCGATTTGTTCCGAGGCGACGATCGAGTCGTCAGAGAGCAGCTTTTCCACGACGACGTCCGCCGCCTTGGCCCTGAGTTTCGGCGCAACCGCAAGCAGCCGTTCCGCGCGGCGCTCGAGTTCGGCGAAAAGATCAATGGCGCGCAGCGCAGCGCGCGCCTGCGCGGCCAGCAGGCTTTTGGCCCAATCGGCTTCCGTTTCGGCGCCGGCAGCCAGAGCGGCAGTCACTGGTCGACGCGCCCGGCCCGTACCCACAACTAAGGTCACTTCGGCGCCCAACAAAGGGATTGCATGTGTCCAGCCTAGCCGCTGCGCGAGCAAGACATCGGCAAGCCAGGCTCCGAGAACGCGCCGGAAGCCGTAACGCTCCGCGACCGCGAAGACTCCGACCAGCGTTTCGACCGTGCCGGTGTTGGCGGCAAGCTGTCGCAGATCGTCCGTCAGGTCGCTGACCGCCTCATCGTTGAGCGTGAGACCTAGATCTTCCAGCACCGCCTCGACATTTTTCTCCGTCAGCAGATCGTGCGCTGGCCGAGATGCCAGCCGCCGCCAAGCAAGAAGGAAAAGGCCGGCGGGACCGACGTTGTCGCCCGGTCTTGTGAGCAATACGGCATCGCGCAAGGCCGCTTCGTCCTCGACGCGGCCGGCCTGCTTTGCCGTTGCCGCGGCCGCCGAAATTGCCAGCCGCTGCCGCCAGGCGCCGGCCCACCGCTCCTGCCGCCGAACCACCGCATCGAGTGCGCCGATGGCGGCGCCGGCAACGAGCGCCACGTCCTCAATATCTTTTCCTGCACCGCTTTGCGCATCGGGGATGGCCCGGCGCAACCAAGCCGGCACCGTTGCCATCGGTGCGATCGAAGGGGCGCCGCCGAGCACGCCATGGCGAGACAGAGAGGGTTTGGGTCGCAGAATCATCGCAAGCACGATGAATCACGGCGGCGCTTTTAGCAATCTATTTGCACATAACCGCCGCACTTGTCGCACATATCAAACGAATGATAATGTTGCATTATCGTTCGTTAGTGGGCTACAAGGACGAATGGCCGTTTTCGTCGAGCAGAAGCCCAAAATTCACGCCCAGCGACCCTCCGGACCATCCCACAGCGCGACGGTCTTTCCTGGAACGGCTAACGATAGCGCTGGTGCATCCCACTGACGCTTTTACGCCTGCGGGCGCAAACCTGGCGCTGCCCGGTAGAAGATCACCCGCACCGACGGAACAAGCTGGCTGAGGTAATCGAAATCGCCAACATTGCCGGTCAGGACCGTCGCCCCAAGCATACCGGCCTGGTGAAAGATCAGCGCATCGTTGAGGAAGCGGCGCTCATGCCCCTCCCCTTTCGGCAGATGGTTCAGCCGGAACAACAGGCCGGCCAGCATGCCGGCGCGTTCCCAAGCGTTGGCGTCGGGTGCATGCAGCCGGTGCGCCGGAATATCCTCAATCGTATCTGCAACGGCTCCCGGGACCGACTTTGTCGTCGGGTGCGCCGGATCGAGCCGGCCGAACACATGGCTGAGCTCGGCAAGGCAGACGGCCGAGTGGTGACAGAGCCGATAGGTCAGAAGGTTATCGACCGCTTCGGGCGTGCGTCCCTGCAGGACATCCAGATAGACGCTGGTGTCGAGGAGCAATACGCCGCCGACGGGCGACTGGTCACCTGCCCAGGACAGGGCGGAATCCGGTCGCCGTTCCAGCCCAGCGCTGCGCCGCTGAGGTTTTAGGGACCGCAGTGCGCCGCCTAGATCAAATGCCAAGATCGATGTCCGCGGAGATGCTGCCCTTGCGGCCGACGAGCCGGGCGCCGAAATCATCCTCGAGCGCCAGCCGCGACAAGGCGAGCTCAAGCAGTTCGGTGTCTGAGCTCACATGGGCGCGCTTCTCTGCCGCCTCGATCAATTCCGACGACACCCTGCCGGAAAGGCGGGTGTTCTTGGCCGCGCCAAGCAGGCCGACCGCCCTCGCCTGCTCAAGCACCAGACGGTTGCGGGTGTGGGCGATCCGCTCCTCGCTTGCGGCTGTCGCTGCGCCACGTATGGTCATCTTGGGATCTCCATCTGTTGAACGGAATAGGATGTTGAACATGAAAACAAGGAGAGACCACCCTTGAGAGGCCATCCCTGGATCGGACAGGCCCGTTGCGCTCCCGCTGATGCGATACCAAGACCGGAGCGGACACAATTCCCTCAGCTATTCCGTCACACAGCTCGCGGTGGACAATTCCGGACTTTGGCCGCACCTTCGCTCGCAAGAATCGCATTGCTGCGACATTAGAATGGACGAGGCTGGATGGGCAAAGCCCGTAATTTGATGGTGTCCACCGACGCAATCGACGCCGATGACCTGCCGGACATTGTCGACGTCGTCATGGAGATGGGGCGGTCGGATGAAGGCCCCTCCCCTCTCCCGTCGGTCCTTGACCCGCGACAGACATCGTTGCCTACGCATCTCGAAAAGCTCGCCGACCGTGCGCGCGATTATGTCGAGGCAGCAAGTTCGGCGAACACCCGTCGCGCCTACGCAGCCGACTGGAAGCATTTTTGCGCCTGGTGCCGGCGCCAGTCTTTTGATCCATCGCGGCCGGACCCGCAGACCGTCGGCCTCTATATCACCGCGCAGGCTTCGGGCACTGGAAGGGACAAAAAGGCGGTAGCGACGATCGAGCGCCGCCTGTCATCCCTGACCTGGAACTACACGCAGCGCGGCCAGCCGCTGGACCGCAAGGATCGGCACATCGCCACCGTGATGGCCGGCATCCGCAACAAGCACGCCGCCCCGCCCCGGCAGAAGGAGGCGATCCTTCCCGAGGATCTGACCGCTATGCTAGAAACACTCGACCGCGGAACCTTGCGCGGCCTGCGCGACCGCGCCATGCTGCTCTTGGGTTTCGCCGGCGGCCTGCGGCGCTCCGAGATCGTGGCTTTGGACGTCGGCCGCGACCAGACTGAGGACGGCCGCGGCTGGATCGATATCCTCGACAAGGGCATGCTGGTTTCGCTTCGCGGCAAGACCGGCTGGCGGGAGGTTGAAGTCGGGCGCGGGTCGTCCGATGCCACCTGCCCGGTTGTCGCGGTGCAGACCTGGCTCAAGCTCGCCCGTATCGCGCACGGTCCCCTCTTCAGGCGCGTCACCAAGCAGGGCAAGGCGGTCGGCGCCGATCGGCTCAACGATCAGGAGGTCGCGCGCCTGGTCAAGCGCACTGCGCTGGCGGCCGGCGTGCGCGGCGATCTGTCGGAAGGTGAACGAGCAAAGCTCTTTGCCGGACATTCGCTACGCGCTGGCCTCGCCTCCTCGGCCGAAGTCGATGAGCGCTATGTGCAAAAGCAGCTCGGCCATGCCTCGGCTGAAATGACTCGCCGCTATCAGCGCCGACGCGATCGCTTCCGTGTCAACCTCACAAAGGCGAGCGGACTATAGGCCGGGCTCGCCCCTCCCCTGCCCTTCGGATGCGGAAAAGTGCGTTATCTCCAGGACAGCTGGTCCTTCGGCAACCGGCCGCTTGGGTCGAATACGGCTACCTTGTGCGGCAGACCCGGACCCCAGTCCCAAAGGACCAGGTTACGATCCTCCTTCTCGGCGCTCGGCGCGAAACTTGGGACCACAATGCCGGCAATATTCCGAGGCCGCAGCCTGTCGTAGACGGACCAGGACGCCGGGCGCTCTCCGTCGCTAAGCGCCGTCGCCCAGGCGCAGGCCATGTCCTCGAGCGCGATAGAAAATTCTCCCCTCGCCTCGTCCGTTGTCAAATCCACGATGTCATCGAAGTCGATCTCATAGGAACACAGCACGCAAGGATCGATCCGGTGCGCGAACCCCTGGTTGGCTTCCTTGACCGCTGTCATGATGGTCAGCGCCAAATAGAGCGCCGGCACGCCTTTGGGATTTAATCGCGCACCTCTGATCGCCGCCCCTTCGCCGGAAGTCGGCTTGAATGCCCAACGTGGATCGTGTGCCCGGTAGCAGGTTCCAACGAACCTCAAGCGAAACCACCGACGGCCATATGATCGAGATAATCACGGACCGCTGCGGCCTTGCCATCCTTCACCAGCGCCTCAGCGGTGCGTCCGCCAAATGCTGGAAGCGGCTGAGCCCGATACCAAGCCATCGCCTGCTCCTTGCCACCCGCCCAATCCGTCACGCGACTGATGATCTCGAGCATTTCCCGCAGACGCCCCTGTGTCTTTACCGCAGCGCTGCGCTCTGAGCGATAAAGGGTCTCGCGCGCAAGACCGGCGGTCTGGGCCAACTGGCCCTTGGACATGCCAAAACCGTCCGCGACCTGCTCGATCGCAATCTTCCCGTTCCGGTCCATATAGGACAAGATGAGAGGTCCATTCTGCTCGAGGATCTTGAATGCAGGGGCCACAGAATTCGTCCTACCATATTGAGAGGCATATTTCTTGTGCAAAAGATATGGCAGTTCTCGGCAGCTTTCAAGCCCGGGCTGCTGCCACCGCCCGAGTACGGACGCCGATCGAGCCGACCGTGCGCGCGAGCATGTCGAGGTAGCGAGTTCGGCAAACACCCGTCGCGCCTCTGCCGCCGGCTGGAGCATTTTTGAGCCCGGTGGCTTCAGGACTGTAACGCCCCTCCCCTGCCCTGATCAGGAGCCAAACAGCCGCGGCCCAGTAAAAAACGGCATAAGCTGGGTTGATCAGAATGTTGCCCGGTCGTGCGATGACATGCAGGGGGCAAGGTCTCACACGACAAAGTCGGCTAAGCATCTACAGGCAGAGCGGTCGTTTGGTCGAGCGCCCGCACAAATTGTGGTGCTCATCATCATCCGGTCATTCTTGCTGTTGCCCCATTGGCCTTCAGGGCTGCCATGAGCATCGGTCCGACCGAAAACTCTCCCGCCCTCGCCTTGTCGGTCAGCACACGCAAGTAGCCGCCGGCCGAATTGATGTGCTGCGCCCTTTGCAGGATGCACGCAATCACGATCGCGGCAACCTCCTGGCCCATCACATGGCAGGCCTCCTCGTAAGCTGAGGGCGAAACGCCAAGGTATCCCCGCACCTGGGCGGCAGTCATCATCAGATCGCGCCAGTTTCCGATCCCGTTAACGGCATAGTCCGCAATTTCGGGACAAGCGCGCAGCACCAGTCCAATTGGGTAGCCTTTCGGCTTCTCAGCCGGAGGAGATGCTGGCTCGGCCGCCGCCCTGCTTTTTTCGAAAGCTGGTTCAAATACAAAAGTAGAGTCTGTGTTTGAATCAGATTGCTGCCGCTCATTATGGGATTCATTGGCGCTAGGATTCGTGGAATTCATAAAGCTTTCCAACATCCTATCCACTTCATCGTGGAGCTCGGCGAGATCTGCAACGATGCTCTCCAGATCGGACAGGCCGGCCCTGCGCGGTATTGCCTCCACGATAGCCCTAAACCGTCTCCAGACCGCCCCCCAATCGCCCGCGGCGCCCTCCTCGATCGCGGCCTCGACAAGCTTTTGAATATCGCGTCGATGGAGCGTGATCCGTTCGCGCATCAACTTGAGCGCCAGAGCGTCGGACCGGACCTGCTCCGCCGCTCGCTGGAATTCCGCTGCCCGTGTCAGCAGCGGCGCCAGCGAGAACCCAAATGCCTCCGCAATATTCCCGCCATGCCCCTTGCGAGCAAACCTTTTGCCGTTCGGACTGTCGCGGCGGACAATCAGCCCGCAACTCACCAGCTCGGCCAGATTCCTCCGAAGCGTGGACTCGGCCATGCCGTGCGCGCGCAGCGACAACTGTGCGTTCGACGGAAAAACCATCAAGCCGTTTTCTTCACTGACCTGGTCATCCGGGTAGAAGGACAACAGCCCGTTCAGCACTGCCAGGGCGCGGTCACCCACGCCGATGATGGACTTACCTTCACATAGCCAACGGTAGACTTGCCATTTTTCGACAGCAGATCCTTGCGGGATCTCCCGTGATGCCGCATTCGCCTGCACCAGCGCAAGCGTCATCGGCCGCCGCCCAAAGGGCGTCGTCGCGTACCCACTCTCCATTTCCCTCACCTTTCAATCAGGCAAAAGAAATCTGCTCGCCGAAACGGCGCCACGACTCTTGACAGTGATTCGGGGAAATGCGATTCTCAGCTTGCTACAGACGTGAGAAGGGCTTCCGCGACGGTGACGTTCGGGGGCCTTTTTCTTTTGCGGTCTTAGTCTCCTGTTTTCTTCGCCATTTCCGACTCCCGAAATGCCTCGAAAAGCTCATCGAGTTTGCCGGCAATGAATGTACCGAAGGGCAATGCTTCCTTGGACTTAAAGGCAAGCGTAAACACTTTTCCCGTGTCGGTGATCTTGGCCTGAACGGATTTGTCCTGGGGCATCCACGCCCGCTCCTTGGGCTTCGCTGCTGCGCGTGGGCGCTTTTCTAAGGCGCTCACAAGGTCGAACAGACGGGCAAAACGGGCCTCACTGCCTTGCTGCGCGAAATCGGCGCGGCTCACGCACTCCATGGCCTTCGCCGCCGCACCAGGATGTTCCATAAGCTTGGCAAGCTGCCACCAGCGGTCTCGGCCAACGCCTTTGGCAGCCCCTACCGCCAAAATGACCTGTTCTGGAATGGTGCTGGTCACGGAGCGCATCTTCGAGAAGGTCGTATCGTCGAGCGCGAGGGCCGACTTCACCGTATCAGGCGAATGGCCCCGCTTGAGGATGCGGTCGGCAAAAAGCGTCCGTTCGATGAAGGACAGATCAGCTCTGGCGGCGTTCTCCTGGCCTTGGGCGATGACATGGTCCCTATCGTCCATCTTCTTGACGACGGCGCGCACAGGCCGTTCCAGCTGCCGGGCAACCCTGACGCGCCTGTGGCCAAAGACAGTTTGAAAACGTCCCGAAATGTCAGGGTGGGGCCTGACCAGCACAGGAGAATCCTGGCCACGTTCCCGAATTGCAACCAGCAGCTCCTGAAACGCTTCATCGTCATCGTCGATACGGTCCGACACGAATGAGGTGTCGACCAAATCCGGATCGAGATCGACGACTGAGCCCTTCGAGAGCTCCTGGAACGACTGTATGATCGACCGTGATGCACCACGAACGGCGTAGCTCGAGACGTCCTGGGCATCGGCGACTGCCGATGCGGGACCCATGACACTTCCGAAAATGTCCTTGCGTGCCATTCAATCGCTCCGATTCGCGGCTAATGGACTGAATTCACGGCAAAAATTGCCACTATTTACTGCCGTAAACCGCGTCGTCATGTCCGTCCCCAGGCGCGGTGAATAAGTGTCGTGATCTCCGAATTCACCGCGTCGAGCGATTCAATCGCCCGGTCATAGGTTGAGCGGGTAAAAGACGACTTCTCCACCTCATAGAGCGTCTGTTTCGTCAGGCCCGCATCCGAGATCGCTGTCGATTTGAGCATGGGATTTTCGAGGATCTGGCCAGCAAGCATGGACTGCATGAAGCCGACCATCTGGGCTTGCGGAATGTCTGTCGGTTCGTACCGCGTGATCAGATAGCGGAACCAATCGAGTTCGATCGCCGCGCCAGCGGCTTTGATGGTCTTCAAGATGCCGCCGAGCATCAAAAGGAACTGGCTCATCGACATCAGGTCGAGCATTTGGGGATGAACGGTGATCAGAACGGACGTCGCCGCCGACATGGCCGTTAGAGTCAGATAGCCAAGTTGCGGAGGACAGTCGACGACGACCACGTCATAGCGGTCGTCCACCTCGGACAAGGCGTTTGCAATCCTGACGAAGAACTGCCGGCCGGCAGCGGAGGATTTGTCCTGCATAGCGAGCGGCGTGTCATACTCGTACTCTTGCAGCTCGAGATTGGCCGGAATGATATCCAGGCCAGGAAAATTCGTCGGCACGATCACATCGGAGATCGGCCGGCGCTCGTCATCGTAACGGATCGCCTCATAGAGCGAGAGGTTGCGGTCGAGTTCCGGTTGAAATCCATGCAGAGCAGACAGCGAGGCTTGCGGGTCGAGATCGATCGCGAGGACCCGGTGACCTGTCAGAGCCAAGTGCTGGGCAAGGTGGGCGGCAGTCGTTGTCTTGCCGCTGCCCCCTTTGAAATTGACGACCGCAACGACCTGGAGCTTGTCGCCGGGTTTGCGGTGCGGGACATACTTCTTGACCTCGGTCCTGCCATGCTGGTCCAGAAAATGGCGAAGTTCGAGTATCTGCGCGGCCGTGTAGGAGCGGCGCCCGGAAGGCATCTGTTCCGGCAAAGGACCCTTGCGCTCAAGGTGTAGCCGCTTCAGATTGTTTTGCGACACACCGAGATAGTGGGCGACTTCTGCCATCGAAAATGAACGCAGCGTCTTGGTCGCGTTGGGTGGAAATTTCTCCATGCGCAACTGATTGAGGCGTCGCGATATCTCAGCACCCTGCTCGAGGATTTTGTCATCGAACTCGAAGCGTGGTAGCCGCATGGCGATATTCATTCTTGTCGAAACCTGAATTGGCGCTTTTTGCGAAGAAACTATTCAACAAGCGCCATTAAGCTCCGATTCGGACAGCCCGGCAAGAAGTTTTGGGTTAACAGAAGGTTAACGCCACCAGCAGGCGTCTTACTGCCGAATAGCGAGATCATAGCGGCTGCTTGTCGTCTGAACCCAGGACTCTGCCGCTGCGTGGCTAAATGCATGTTTTCTCTGCGACAAGGGCAAGTTTTTACCGCAGTAAAGATCGCGCCAGTCAAAGGTCGAGGGTGGCACAAGCGGACCGGTGCCTGGCAGGGCGGTTCCAACCCGCCCAGCGCTGACGGACGCCATCCGCCAAGCGCTGCTCAAACCGCACAGGGGCGCTGCAATTTTTGATCCTCATTGGCGCGCCCGATTGCGATCGATCCACGGGAATCCAGTTTTACATGTCGTAAAGGGCTCTGTCGGAAATCGAGCCACTGAGATCATTGGGCAGCTCACATTGCAGCGATCCTGGTAGGGCAGGGCGGCTGCCCTTGCGACTTCAGCGATGCCGGTCGAGTCTGCCTGCCATTGCCGACCGCAAACCCGGATGGCGACGCAGGCGCAAGGGCGCCGTGACAAGCAACTTCAAGAGGCCGCAATCGTCGATCGCGGCGCGACCGGTGTTGCGTTGAGAGAAGGAGTTGAACGGCTGCGTTGAGCAGCCTGCACTCTAGACGTGCCGATATGAATGGCTCTCGAATTGGCAGAGGATAGCGAGGTGGGGTTGCCCCGCCGGTGGAGCACTCTGCGTCTGCCTGCCGAGACTGCGCTGGATCGGTACGAGAAGCCAAGTCAGGGCTGGACCACGGATCGGGCACCGCCGCCCGCCTTGCAAACATGCCTCGGCGTTTTCGAATGCGCGCACGACCAATTGAAACGGCCCATGCCACAGCTGTACGTCAGAGGAGCCAAGTTTCTGAAGGCCTCGTGAAGTCGCACGATGCCCATCTGCGCTCGCAAGCAGGCGAATTGGTTCAGCTCGTTCGCGGTATCTATGTCGATGCTGCCGATGACATCGAGACCACGATCCTGAACCATGCCGTTCGGATCGCACGTTATCTCTATCCAACGGCGTATCTGTCATCGGCAAGTGCGATTCTGCTCGGACCTACGCCGGACGGGCGGCTTTTTATCAGCGGGCGACGCAACCAGCGCACCCGCCTACGCACCCTCGAGATTATTCAAAATGAGGCGCCAGCCCACCCGTCGACGATGGGCGTTGTTGTTGGAGATGACATGGGGGAGTTGCGCACCGATGCTTCGTCCCCACGACAGGGGTTTTTGGAAGCGTTCCGGCTGCGCGGCGACCATGCGAGTGCGATACCCGGGCAGATGCGGGCACAACTTGCTGTGCGTCTCATCGGTGAGTTTGGATCGCCGCAAGCAGCCGCGGACGCGGTTTGGGCGCTCGCCCGTGAGAACAGCTGGTGTCGGGAAGGGCAGGGGCAGAACGCTATCTTTCGGCGCGGGCCGACGCCGGCAAATCGCCGGCAACAAGTCCGCATTGGAGTTTCTCGTTGCCTGGCACGGGATCTCGCTTGGACAGCTGATCCATGACGGTTTCGAGAGGCGGTGGAAGCCTGCTCACCGAACAGGCGGCACGCTGCTCATTCGCGAGACGATCCCAGGCAACTTGCCACCGTTCATCGTGTCGCTCTTGCCGGAGGAGTGGCTCGCCCACATTGCGTCAGCGCGATGGAGCGCGACGTCCTCAGAAAGCGCTGAATGTCCAAAAAACTGAAGGACCGTGCGGAGCTTGCCGATCTTCGTCGAGACACCGCAGGGCGAGCTTCTGGCCTTCTTGAAGGCCGGCCTGTTCACCGGTTCCTATGCAGGCCGGCGAGGAGGTCTCGCTGGGTCAGTAGCGGCCGTGAAGTGCCGCCAAGAGGAGTTCAGCGTTTCGGCCGGTTGACCTCGATTTATCATGAAGGCGCCGGATCTGCTCCTAGGCTCCAGCGCGTGCTGAACGCGCGCCAGAAGCGGCTCTCAATGGCGGCAAAGTGCCAGGCGAACAGTCGATCTCAGCGTAGCGGCTGCACTCTGCCTTTTAGCGCAGTGCCTGCTCCAGATAGTCGCTGAAGGCGCGGGCTTTCTGCGAAGGGCGTCGCCCGGCGGGGAACACGACAAAGGCGGTCACCGGCTCGAGGCTGTAGTCAGGAAGGATTTCAACCAGAGCTCCCGAGACAAGCTCGTCCGCGCACATCCACCTCGATGCGATCGCAATACCGAGGCCGGCGCTCGCACAAGCGATAGCACCTGCGGCAGAGCGGGTTCGCACGCGCGGGCTGACGGGCTGAACCTCGGTAACGCCTTCGCGATGGGCGGTCCAATTCTGATCGCCCGTATCACTGGGACCGCCAATGAGATGGTGCTGACTAAGCTCGGCGAGTTTTGTCGGTGTGCCGCGTCGTGCGAGATAGGTAGACGCGGCCACGAACAAACGGCGGCTAGCGGCAAGTTTACGCGCCACGAAACTGGAGTCCGGCTGGTTGCCCAGGCGGAGCGCCATGTCTGCGCCTTCTGCGACGAGATTCTCGTAGCGGTCGGACATCATGAGATCGACCTTGAGCAAAGGATGCCGCTCCAAGAAACCATGCAGCAGCGGTACGATCTGCCGCACCCCATAAGTCGCCGGCAGAGCCACCCGCAATATCCCCGACAACTGATCCGCCCCACGCGCTGCGCTCTCCGCCTCTTCGATCCCAGCAAGTGCCTCGCGCGCCCGGGAAAGCAGCGCCTCGCCGGCATCAGTTAGCGAAAGTTCGCGGGTCGTACGCGTGAGTAGCTTGACGCCCAGCCGTTCTTCCAGCGCCGCGACCGTCCGCGAGACGGAGGGTTGCGACAATCCGAACTCTCGGGCCACTTTCGAGAAGCTGCCGGTTTCCACCGTGCGAACGAACATCGCGAGTTGCTGGAGCCGATCATTCATACGGAATACGTATACATTATATGAGATCGGCAGCGCTACTCGCCGATTTGCGCATGATTTAACTCCTGAGCAACACGCCACTCAACGGCGGTTCACAAAGCTGAAAGGAGTAAGACCATGGACAATCTCAGGGGCAAAGTAGCAATAGTGACCGGCGCATCGAAGGGCATAGGCGCGGAAATCGCCCGGCAGTTCGCCGAGGCGGGCGCGGCCGTTGTCGTCAACTACGCGTCGAACAAGAGCGATGCCGACAAGGTGGTGGGCGAGATCCTGGGCGGCCACGGCAAGGCCGTTGCGATCCAGGCGGACGTAAGCAAGAGCGCCGACGTTAAGCGGCTGTTCGCCGAAACGAAGACCGCGTTCGGAAGGCCCAGTATCCTCGTCAACAATGCGGGCGTGTACCGCTTCGCCCCTTTGGAGGAGGTGACGGAAGCAGAATTCCATCGCCAGTTCGACACCAACGTGCTGAGCATCCTCCTAACGACGCAGGAAGCCGTAAACGCCTTTGGCCCTGCCGGCGGCAGCGTAATCAATCTTAGTACGATTTCGAGCACCAATCCTGTGCCGAATTCGGTCATCTATTCCGCCTCGAAGAGCGCGGTGGATACAATCACCAAGGCGCTCGCCAACGAGCTCGTGGGCCGCAATATCCGCGTCAACGCGATCGCACCCGGCATGACCGAGACCGAGGGTCTGGCGGTGGCAGGCATCGAAGGTGAGACTGCCAGAAATATCGGAGCAACCTTGCCGATGGGCCGACTGGGACGGCCCGATGACATTGCGCGCGTCGCAATCTTCCTCGCTTCGGACCAATCCGCCTGGCTGACAGGCGAACGCATCACGGCCTCCGGCGGCCAGCGTTAGGCGGCCGGCCTTTCTTCGACGGCACTGCGGGAGCGTCTTGGAGTCGGCCTCCCTCATATCCTTCATCCAGAACTGACGGAGAGAACTCATGTCTGAGCCCGAACAATATGACGTGGTGATCCTCGGCAGCGGCCAAGGCGGCAAGCTGCTCGCATGGCACCTGGCCCGCGCGGGAAAGAAGGTTGCGGTCGTGGAACGCCGATGGATCGGCGGCTCCTGTCCAGCCGTCGCTTGCCTGCCGAGTAAGAATGAACTCTGGAGCGCGCGGGTCGCACACCTCACCCGTCACGCCGCGGAGTTCGGAACGGTCATCGGACCCGCTGTGACCGACATGGCGCAGGTCCGCCGCCGCAAGCAGGACATGATCGACCGGGAGGTCGCCTTCCATCTCAACGCCTACGAAACCAGCGGCGCGGAGCTAATCATGGGGAGCGGCCGTTTTGTGGCGCCAAAGACGCTCGAAGTGGCTTTGAACGGCGGCGGCACGCGACTGCTCGTTGGTGATAAAGTCGCAATCAATGTCGGGACGCATGCGGCCATTCCGAGCATTCCCGGCCTTGAGGCGGCACGACCGCTTACACACATCGAAGCCCTGGAGCTCGATGTCTTGCCACCGCATCTGATCGTGCTCGGCGGCGGCTATGTCGGCCTTGAGCTGGCGCAGGCCTACCGCCGTTTCGGCAGCCGCGTGACCGTAATAGAAGCCGGTCCTCAACTCGTCGGCCGCGAAGATCCTGACGCCGCCGATGAGATGCGTCGGCTTCTTGCTGGCGAAGGTATCGAGTTCCTTATAGGGGCGGAGCCTCTCAATGTGCATGGCCGCTCTGGCGAAGGCATCAGCGTGGCCGTGCGCACCTCATCAGGCGAGCCGACGTTGGAGGGCAGCCATCTCCTTGTTGCGGCGGGGCGCGTGCCGAACACTGCCGGAATTGGTCTCGAAAAACTTGGCGTCGAAATCGACGGACGCGGCTACATTCGGGTCAACGAGCGGCTGGAGACGAGCGCGCCTGATGTTCTGGCGCTAGGCGAATGCGCCGGCAGCCCGCAGTTCACGCATGTCTCCGTCGACGACTTCCGCATCGTCAGGGACAATCTGGCAGGCGGCAACCGCAGCACGCGCGATCGGCTGGTGCCCTACACGATGTTCACCGACCCGCCGCTTGCCCGTGTCGGGCTAAGCGAAGGCGAAGCACAACGCCAGGATGTCAGCGTGCGCGTCGCAAAGTTGCCGATGAGCAGCGTCTTGCGCACCGAAGCAACTGAGGAAACCCAGGGGTTCATGAAGGCTGTCGTGGGCGGGGATGATGACCGTATCCTAGGGTTCACGATGATCGGTTCCGAAGCCGGCGAGGTCTTGGCTGCCATCCAGACTGCCATGCTGGCGAAGCTGCCGTACCCGAAGCTTCGCGATGCCGTCATCACGCACCTGACGATCGCAGAGGGACTAGGAGCTCTCTTCTCCAACGTGCCGCCTAGGTCGAATCAATAGCGATGAAAACATCACAGGCAGGTCCAGTTGATATGACGGGATCTGCCTGCGTCTGACCTGCACATTAAAAATTGACGCTCGAGCGACGCAGCCAACGGTCTGCATCGGATCGGTCCCGACTATGCAACCGGGCACCTCAACGTTCTCCCCGGACTGATCTGTATTTCGAAGCTGCGGGTTCGTTCTCCGGTGCGGTCCTTGAACGGTTCTGTAATCAGAAGCAGCCCGGCCACGAGACTTTTCCTGCAAAGAAACGTCGGAGGGCCATAGCGACAACAACGCAGAGGGAAAGATCGCCTATCGTAACGGCCGAGGTACCGTTGCAAGCATCTGGATCTTGGATGTGAGGCGGTCGATATCTCTTCGACCTGATTTCGAGAAGGCTACCGCGCGGGGTTCTCTGGATCGCCAATGTGCGTATGCTATGCGCGGACTATCGAACAATAACGAATTGTTTTTCGTGAGGGAGCTGAGAGGCGCCACAGGGTGTTCCCACCGGGAGGTAACAAGGTCGAAGATGCGGCGCAATGATGATTTTCCGGAATGGATTTCCGTAACTGATGCAGCGCCGCATCCACAGATGAACGAAAAAGGTGGGCTTTCTGCCCGCAATGCCCGGGGTGCAGGAATTCCTGAGCGCGAACTTCTCGCGCAAATTAGCGCTTGCCGATATGGCCGCGGTTTGCGGGCTTTCATCCTCTCATTTTGTGCGGGCTTTCTCCAGGACAGTCGGGGCGCCGCCGCATCACTACGTTCTCAATCTGCGGCTCGACTTGGCGGAGAGACTGCTTGCCGACAAGCGCATGGCCATTGCGGAGATCGCCCATGTGAGCGGGGTTCTCTAGCCAAAGCCACTTTACGACCGTCATGAAGAAATGCCGGCATCTAACGCCGGCGCAGGCGCGGGTGGGCAAGGTTATACGCGAAGCTTAGGCTGCATGCTGGAAGGCGGCTGGGCGCGAGGAGATGGAGGACGGCGTGTCGAGCGTTAACATAAGCGTCGGGCCATTGCACGTCGCTCGATGCGTGACTGGATGCGGGCTTCCGCTGGCTGGCTGAAATTTGGTTGGCCTTTACCGCCGCAAGGCGCGCCGCAAGCTTGGCAGGGGCGCAGGAAGAACCAACCCATTGGGATCTCCAGAGCTTCAGCTTCGGCGGAGGCAAAGGGTCGACGTGGTGCGCGGCTCGACGCACCGTACAGGGCCAGCAGCGGCATGCGGCGAAGCGCAGGCCAGTCTCCCTGGTTCGATCCCGGAAGTCCATCTAGATCGATTGAGACAAGCGGAACCTAATTCCATAACCTGGTATCTACCAGCCCTGCCGACCATACCAGTCATCGACATCTCGGCGTACGCGATCCTTCTCGATGCCGTAGCGTTCCTGGATCAGGCCCTCGAGCTGATCGCGTTTGCCGCCAATGCGGTCGATATCATCATCAGTGAGCTTGCCCCACTGTTCCTTGACTTTACCTTTGACCTGCTTCCAATTTCCTTCGACGCGGTTCCAATCCATCGTGGCTTCTCCTTCGAATCACACATCGGAAGAACGGACAAATCGCCCTCGAGTTCCGCTATAATCGGGAGAGGCGGGCTGGGAAGATGGTGGCGCACGTTGGTTTGATCGGCGCGATGATCATTGCGGAAGTTTCTAAGCGCTCCCATCCGTTTCGCTATCCTCATCGATTTGGCGCACCGGCAGGTAGGCGTTGGTTTCCAGCCACTCGCGCAACACAATCTGAATGAGATCTGACCGGCCGATCTTCATCTCTCCGGCGATCGAGTTCAGCGCGTCTTCTGTTGCCGGCTCCAGGGGAACGCCAGCGACGTTTCGCAGCATCAAGGCGGCGCGGCGAAGGATAACTTGAAGATCCGGCCGCGGCATGTCCGCGATGCGGTCGGCGGCACGCTCAAGCTCTTCGGCAATGGATGCGCGGGTCATGGCTCCATTTTTGCCACACCGGCGGTGGCCTGCCCAGTACAAGGGCAGGATTTAGTTCGCGTCAGGCGACTTTGGCCGTGGGTTTGGCAGGAGGTTTCTTCCGAGGGACCGGCTTCCGCCCCAGACCCGACGCCTTTGCCAAAGCGGACCGCTGTTCCGCATAGTTCGGCGCCACCATCGGGTAGTCGGCTGGCAATTTTCACTTGGCACGGTATTCATCGGCCGTCATGCCAAGGTAACGAAGGTGGCGTTTCAGCGATTTGAACTTCTTGCCGTCGTCAAGACAGATGATGAAGTCCGCAGTAACCGACTTCTTTGGATTGACCGCGGGGACCTGCATCTCAACTGCCGGCGCGGCAGGCTTGCTCAGACCAGGCAGGGAAGCGTGTAGAGACGCAATGAGGTTTGGCAGTTCGCCGGCCGGCACGGGGTTGTTGCTGACATATGCGGCGACAACACCCGCGGTTAGCTCGACAATCTCAGTGACACTATTGGTCCGCTCCGGCAATTATTGGAACTCCTATTGCTTCGGCACCTTCTACTTGGGATTTGCCTCTTCGCAATTCGCGAAAGAGCAAAACGTTCTGCGGTTGTAGATTGGCGCGATCGTATACGACCGCGCTGGCGGGTGTCCCGGTGTTTCATACTCTCAAGATGATGCAAAGCCAGGCGACCAGAAGATCGCGCCAAAGCCTCGAAATTGCGGCCTAATTCGGCTTCACGTCGCGGTGCAGGCAGTCCTGCACTTCAATCGACGTTCAGGGGCCGCATCTCGAACGCTGGCGACGCGGATGTCCGTCGCGCGCTCCACGATGCTGACGGCGGCGAACCGCCGGTCCGCATTTCGCGGCAGGAGCGGCGCAGCCCGGTTGCCGTGCTGTTTCATCATATTCGGTCATCAGCGAAAGTCGCTGACCTGACCTTGGTCGTGTGTGACGCGTATCGACATCATACCGGGTTGGCGTCCGGTCGTCACCGTCGACCCTTCGATGAGGACGCCGCCTGAATGGCGCTTGGCGCCCCAATCTTGTCAACTCCTCCACGACAAATTCGGCCATCGATGGCTCCTGAAAGCCCGCCCAGCGCGTCAGCCGTATCCCGCGGTTTTCTGGATCCAGTGCTCGGCCTCTAGTGCTGCAAATTATTCTGGAGACTTGAGGTTCCGGTAACTTGCGAATTCGAACTCACTGATCTTGCGCGTGCCGAGATCGGTGACGCGCACCCAGGGTTTGCCGGATGTTCGCCCGGGCTTCAGTGGTCGCTGGACGACCTTCACAACGGCATGAACATGGCTGTGGGCTTCCACTGTGGTGGTGCTGATCACCTTCGTGCCGTTCATCGCCTCAACTTTGAAACTTGCCATCGGCCCGATCTCTCCGAGGCGATCCTAGCCAAGTCCGAATTCGAACGGAACTGT
This sequence comes from Mesorhizobium sp. B2-1-1, assembly GCF_006442975.2. Classification (NCBI taxonomy): domain Bacteria; kingdom Pseudomonadati; phylum Pseudomonadota; class Alphaproteobacteria; order Hyphomicrobiales; family Phyllobacteriaceae; genus Mesorhizobium; species Mesorhizobium sp. B2-1-1. Next base: position 72,670 of record NZ_CP083955.1, read on the forward strand.
CGTGGCTGTTGCTGGTGAACAGGAATTGCTTGCTAAGGTGCTGGTGCACGAAGGCGGCTATTCGAAAGATGGGCGGCCTTGTTCGCTTAGATGCAACTGATGGTTTGGGGAGCGTTGCTACCCTTGGCCAGCATCGTCCTCCGCTGGCCGGCTCCGATGAAGCCCGTCACTGTTTCCGCAGTGGCGGGCTTTTTAACATCCGCTGACTGTGCGTGACGCCTATCCCGCCATTGCCGCCATTGCCGCCCGTGGTGGGAGCCGCATTGTCGTTGCCACCGCTGCCGCCATTGCCGCCGGTGATCGTCCCGAGGTTAGTGAATGTGGCTCCGGAGACAAGCGAAACGCCGGCGCTTCCATTGCCGCCATGACCGCCGAGCACCGGGATCGTTTGCGTCGAGCAGCAGCCGACGTTGTTGCCGCCGTTGCCGCCGTTCCCGACGAGGATTCGCAGATCGTGGCTTCAGGCTTCAACTGATCGCGTTCCACAGCCCGCTCGAGCATGAACCGGGCTGGCAGCAGCTTCATCAGGAAGAAGCTGGCGCCGAAAAGAGCTCCGCCGAGCGCCACAAGGCGCGGGCCCTCGAAATCTTCCAGCTTTCGCATCAGCGCACGGGTCGACATGGGTTACTCCTGCGTGCCAGGCGTTCAATGGCGAAAGATCGTCGGCTCGAAATTGGACTGACGCAGAGCGCCTGCCGCGCGATCGATGTTTACGGATGCATTCTGGTCTCTAGCGTCGAACATCAGTCCGACGACCGTGCCGCTGTGAGCGACCTGAACGCCAATGGCGCCGAAGCGGTCACCGACGGTTTCGATCTCTCTCAGCCGTGGTTTGGCAAGAAACCGCTCGTTGATCCGCGCGCTCGCCGTCGCAACCCTGCCCAGCATGCGGGCGTCCGCATTCTTGATGGCTGTTCGCAACAGGCTTCGAAGCGGCCGAAAGGTCTCGATCTCCAGGTGACCGTAACGCGCCGGCTCGAATTCAAGCGTATCGACCGTGAGCTGGGGGGTGGTATCGATGCTGATGAAGTCGATCGGCGGCAGCGGCTTGCGGAATGCCTCCATCACGATGCCGTCCCGGTGCGCAAACAGCACCGCTTGCTGCCTGAACAAAGTGGAGTCACAGGCCGTTTCCGCGCTGACCGCGAGCTGCATGACCTCATCCGACGCCGCATCGATCTCCAACCAATTCAATACCGCCAGGATGCTTGCCAGAACGTCGGCGGTGGAGGAGCCCATGCCACGGCCAATGGGGATGTTGCTATCCATCGAGAGATGGCCGCCGCTGCCGGGCCGGCCGAATGCATTGATGGTCAACTCGGCCGCGCGTCGAGCCTTCTCCCGCGAGGCTGGCCAGACAGTCACGTGATCGCTATCGTTTGCGCTGAACCTGGCTTTGGACCTCAGATGACGACAGGGCAGCGAGACCAGCGCGCGTCGCAACCGCGCGCCCTCATCCTCGAAAACGCCTTGAACCAGTTCCCCGTGATGGCCAATGGCTTCAGCGTATCCCGAGCCCTCAGACATGGGCATTCCTCCATATACTTTAGCAACCACTTAAGTTACTCGGTGAATACTTTCGCAGGCCGGATCGTCTACAGCAACAACCAAGTTGATAATCTTTTGTATTCCAAAACGTTGCGAGTACATGACGCGCATTTATTTCCTCTTACATATTGGTCACAAATGTAGAGCCCGACCAGGCGGGCAGGGGCGGCTGCCGGCGTTCCTCGATATGTGCTGCGGGAATGATCAGGCCGACTGGTCTTCGAGCGCGTATCCGGCGAGCCTTACAGTGCGAATGGCAACGCTTCGTGATGACCGCCTGAGTAACTTTCGCAACTGGCTCATGTGAACATCGACCACGCGCGTGCTTACACTGGCGCTATTTGTCCAGGCCACGGCGATCAGCTCATCGCGGCTGAGCACCTTTTCCGGATTTTCCAGCATGTGGCGCAGCAACTTGAACTCGATTGGCCCGAGCGATATCTCCTTGCCGGCGCAGCGCACGCGATGGGTATCAAGCTGCATCTCGATATCGCTATATGCCAGCGACTTGCCACGCCGGGATCCCTGTTCCGATGCTTGGCCCACCGCCAGCCTGGCCCGCAGGTATTCGAGCAGCTTGGCCGGGGCAAACGGCCGGACAAAGCATTCGTCAATGCCAGACCTCAGCAGCTGAATGTGCTGAGCTTCCGCGCCGGGCGACACCAGAGCGACACAGGGGAGGGCGCCTGTGCGAGCATCCTGCTTGAGCCCGGCACTTTTGGCCCCCAGCTGGTTGTCCGGTCGACAATCCAGCACCACGGCCCGAACCGGCATGCCCGCTGCAAGCTCCAGCACTTCATCGATGGAACCGGCCAGCGTACTGGCGAAGCCGTCGACCTCGAGAATGTGGCTGAGGAGCAGATAAAATTCCGCGTCCTTCGAGCAGATCACTATCAATGGCTTCATATGCGCAGCGTTAGGATCTTTCAGCTGCCATCAAGACGGGCTGGCTATATTCGAATCCCGCATTCCCAAAGGCCAGCATGCCAGAACAAGCCACCCAAAACAACAAAGCCCAAAAACGAGCTTGGCGTCGCAGCAAACATGCCGGCGGCCGGTCCGTGCTTCCCTCTACGGCAAATTCGAGTCCAGCGGCGGCCGCCGCCAAAAAAGACAAAGGGCGTATAAACCGAAATCCCGCGCGCGTCCGCAACGGCGGACAAGCCTCGCGCGTGGGATGGAGGAATTCCGCCTCGGCCGCGGTGGTGAACGGGACAGCCTAAGGAGCGTCAGCATAGCGACGGCTGAAAGCCTGGACGCGGGACTGACTGTCCCCGCCAAGGCGGTCCGCACACTGCACGATGGTCGAGGTAGGCCGTGGTATCTGTCATCGGCATCCCGCCGCAACGGATCTCGCCGGCGAACCGGAACCTATCGCCTGATCATTAATCTACTCCCAGGGGGAGCCCGATGGCCGGCGATGACCAGTTCGAAAGATGTTGCGGCCCGGAAAGCCTTACCGCGTGTTCTCGAAGGGCTGAAAGAGGCCCATCACGCCCGCAGGCTATTCATTGAGGCCGCGACGAAGGGGATATTCTGGCTAAATGGGGCCCGCTGAGTTGAGCGGCAGCCGCCTTTTCATCGAGAGCCAGATAGGCTTACTCTAAGAAGGTCGCCCGGAGCCTTCCATGTGCAACGATTATGAACAGCATGTCCTGTGGGGTGAATACTGTCGGATGATGGCGTCGCTGGCGCTCAAAATCCCGGCGCACCAAACCGAACTCGATTTGCCGCAGGCGGATGACATCCGCATTAATGACCCGGCGCCAATAATGCGCGGCGCCGGCGATGCGATTGAATTGGCATCGATGACGTTCGGATTTCCGCCGGCGGGCCCAAAGGGGGGACCGGTGTTCAACTTTCGCTCCGAAGGGAGGCAATTCGCAAACAGCAATCGATGCCTCATTCCGGCCTCCGGGTTCTTCGAGTTCACTGGTGCGAAATATCCGAAGGCGAAACATCGCTTTACGCTCAACGGCTCTCCATTTATGGCCATCGCAGGGCTTTGGCGTGAGGCCGCCGGCAACAAGCCGCCTACCTTCACCATGCTGACGACTGATCCCGGGCCCGATGTCGCACCATTTCATAATCGGCAGGTCGTTGTTCTTCAGCCGCAGAATTGGGCTGCCTGGATCAACCTGACGAAGCCCGAATCTGAACTCTTGCGGCCGCTTCCGGCGGGGTCGCTTAGAGTGGAAACGGTGCGCCCGCAAAGCGCGTAACACGAGGCCGATCCTGACGATCATTCCATGTCGGGTACGTCACCGCTGACGAAAAGCGTTGTAGGCGGGCCGTAGTCCCCAAGCGCTGGATCGGCATCGCGGCTCCATGCGATGACGCCGACATGCCTGGTAGCCAGCGCCTTGGCTATGCGAACTGCCCTTTCCTCGCTTTGCTGATCCGCCGGGCCGTAGGCGGCAAACAGATCGCCCTCGTTGCCGCGATCAAAGGCAATGACGACGATCAGCTTTGGCTTCTTCTGGCCAGGCAGGACATGGTCGGACATCATCTCTCCTTCGCATCAGCGCGAGGCCTGCTTTTCCGTCGCCGCTTCAAGCGCGTTTATTGCATCACAGACGGCTTGGCGCTTGGGTTCGACCGGCTCGTCAGGGTGGAAATGAGAAAGCGAAAGAGTGGTGAAGACGACGGTTAGGTCGCCGATGAGGTCTCGCATTTTGAACCGATCTTCGACATCGGCCGCAATGCGCCAGGCCAAGATGGAATCCCTTCCGCTAAGCGTGTCTTTGCCGCCTCGCTCAACATCTGCACGAAGCATCGCCAACGCGGTGACGCGGTCGACGAGTTGGGTTTCCGGATCGATCAGTAGCTCCAGATCCACGCTTAGAGGCTTGCGTTCTTCAGGCCAGCCGGCACAGCACGCCTCCAGGGCGGCGGTATGGGCTTGGCCCCAGGCTTGTGCGCAGGCGCCGGCTCGACCGTCCAATCCATCTTCCGGAAAGCCGTTTATATCCCAGCCTTCGAGTGCAAAGGCGCCTTGTGCCGCTTCCTCGGCTGTGAAACCGGCGCGCTCCAAAGCCGTCTCGGCGGCCGCGATGCCGCGCGAAATCTCCTCAGGCGATGCGCCTGGGACGGTCAAAACCAGGTCCATGTCTGTCTCCGGTAACTATTTTAGCTACAGTGAACGAAAAGAGAACATTGAGTCAAGACTGCTCTTGACGAGGAAGGAATATGTTCCTTATTCCTGAATGACATCTGAGCAGGAAAGAGGCATGGGAACGCGCCAGAACGCGCCGGCCGGCGAAGCTATGTCCGAACTGGAAGAGGTGGCTGAGCAGGCCATAGCCGCAGCCGGCGGCGATGTCTTGGTCGCGTTGCTGAATGTCCTTGCCAGGAACAACGACCTTGAACGGGAACTGGGCTTGTCGCGGGCCGCAGTCTCGAACGGCTATTCTCGCGGCTGGCATAAGGCGCGGGTTCAATGACCGAGACGGCGGAAGACAATTTCCGGATCGAAGTCTGGGATCGAGAGGAGAAAACCCATCTAGAAACCATATGCCGATCTCCGGACGCGGTGGTCAGCCAGGCAGCTTGGCAGGCGGCCATTCGGCGTCGGCCCGGAATGCTGCTGATTCACTACAACAGCCGCCATGTCATGGAGAAGATTATCACTCCGGGCGAGGTGAAGGTTCCACCGCAGACTGTCATCAACGGCAGCATTCATGCCGGGTTGGACGTTTCACTTGGCGATCTGCGCGAATGGCACACGTTGCGAGCTTGGTGCAAACGCTGCTCGCACTATGCCGAGGTGAAGCCAGCCGCGCTTATTCGGCGATACGGCAAGGACGCGCTGTTCAGCTCCGTTGAGAGGGCGCTTGTCTGCACGAGCTGCGATCGAGGCGGTCCGGTGAGACTGGAGATTCACAAGCTGCCGCGGAATTGAACCGGCTCCTGAGGGAACGGCGAAGGTCCTAGTGTTGCCTGCGCCAATTCCAGGGCTTGTCGAATGAGCCGGCCCACAGGCCGCGCTTTGCGGTCCTGGCTTCCTGCTCGGCTCCAACGTAGAAGCCGGCACTGTATTTCGGCCAATCAAGCGCATAGCCCTGCCTGACCATCCATTCGCCGATATCGACGCCTGCGGCGGTGCAGACAGCGACCATGCGCCTGTAGCGATCGCGGTCGACTCCAATGCACGATGTTGGGCGATGCGCATCGAGGAAATCCGCCAACACCAGAGACGCCTGCTGGCCGCAACGGTACTTCTTGCCAGAGGCGATGGCGCAGATCTGAGCACTCTCCGGCGCGTCCATGCCATTGAGGCGAATCCGCTGTCCATGAATTTCGATCGTGTCGCCGTCCACGACTGATGGAATGCCCACCAGTGGTTCGGCCACGGAAGGCAAGGTGAGGCAGAGCAAGGCGGCCGACAAGCGGCAGACGCCAAGGGCGGGAAATCGCGGCATCTCAGCCATCGCACGCGCAGCCGGGCGCTTTGTGGCATCGCTTCTCTCGCGAGATGCAGCTATCGCCACATGCCTGACCGGCCGAACAAGTCTTGCAACATCCCTCGACATAAACCGTCGACCAGGGCACCGGCGCCTGTGGGCGCCGCACGACCGACGCAGGATCCACCGGCATGAAAACGCCGCCGATCGCCAATGCGGCGATAATCCGAAACATAACTGCGCCTCCCTACGACACCCCGGCTCCGTGCCAGCGACCTCGGTGATCCAAGACCCAGGTCCTTAGTTCTCTTCTTTACCTTCTTGGTCGGGGCAGTTCTTCCCTCATCCGGTTCCGCTGTGCCGCAGACTGAACCGACATGCAACTGAGCCCCGCCACGCGGCGGGGCTTCATCAAGGTCAGGCCGCTACAGCCTGGCACCTTGCCAGGGCAGTCCCTCAGGCTTTGACGGATGCCTTGCGCGTCTTCTTCAGCGGTGACTTGATTGACGCCGCAGGTGTTCTTGCGGCTGCTAAGCGCGCTGGTTTTTTTGTTTTCTCGTTCGCGGTTGGTGCGGGCACCACCGCCTTTCGTCCAAGGCCTGCTGATTTCGCCAATGCCGAGCGCGTGGCCGTATAGTTCGGCGCGACCATAGGATAGTCGACTGGAAGGTTCCACTTCAGGCGATACTCATTAGGGCTCAGATTGTAGTGAACTCGGATATGGCGCTTGAGCGATTTGAACTTCTTCCCATTCTCAAGGCAGATAATAAAGTCTGGCGTCACCGACTTTCTGATCGATATTGCCGGTTCCTGCTTGACCACAGGCTCTATCGCCGTCGTGCCGATGCCTTTCAGAGCGGCATGAATATCGCCAATCAGCTTCGGCAACTCGCCAACCGGCAGCGGATTGTTCGAGACATACGCGGCGACGATGTCGGCCGCTATCGACACAGTATCCAGTTGGCCGTCATGTTCGAGAGCAGTGGTCATATAGTTTCCTCTTACCGTATCGGACGAATTGATCGAGCTTTGATTTGCCATACCGCCAGCGAGACAAATAGTTTATTTCCCTCTACAAGCCACATGTTTTTTCCCAAAACATGCCGAAAATACTACACCTAGGCGAGTCAACCTAGCCAAGCAGAGCCGGCAAGGCTGCCATGAACGAAACGCCGAGAGGTCGGTGTAAGAGGAGAGGCCGGGACATTTGTCGATCATGGCGGAATGAATCTATTCCCTGCGGTGATTCCCTTGCAAACAGGAAGTCGACGATATTCTCGTCATCGTCTCCAGGTAGTTCGGTAAACGCCGCTTCGAGTTTAAGGCGATCCCAAATCACGCGGCCGTCAACTTTCTTCGGCTTCGGCATGCGCCGGTCAGCAACCATCTGGTCGAATTTTGTCATGGCCGCGCCAACATATCGGGCAGCTTCTTCGCGTGAGAGACCCCGAGAAGGATAGGAAAGGGAGTCGCTTTTCATAACCTCGCCCCGGTATGTGTCCGCCCTTGTGCGTGGGCTTCCCATTCATGGATCAAGATCTGGATTGTATAGCCACTGCCGGAAGGGATCCGATCAAACGGTGCGGTGAATTGCGGTCAGGGCGTGTAAATAGGATGGTTTGCTGGTTGAGCGCCGAGTTGGTGTACTGGAAATAGACCGTCGGAATCACGCGACGACCGGTAAAAACGGTGCCCCCTTCTTCGAAGAGTGTCTTATTTTACGCAGGCATGGCACCAATCGTTTTTGATCCGGCGCCCTTCGCCGGGGGCGGTCGGTCCCGCATCCCGCCTGGCGGCGGCGCTATGCTGATGCTCCTTCGGCCGCCTCTGTTGAACCGGTCTCAGGGCCACGAACTTGCTCCAGCACCGAACTGACTTGGTCGCAATGACGGACATTTCGGTGCCTCCGCCTTGTACGCCGTTTTTCATTTGGTCGGGAAAGCAGAGCTCTCCCGACGGAGAGTTAGAGGATGGGAGGGGTTTTTCGCGACGGGTTGAAAGCGGAAGGAGAGGCCTTCGGCGCCCGTCGCGGAGAACCGCGATGTATGTCCGGACCAAACGAACCCACGCCGCCGACCGGTCGAACCTCTACGACGAGATCACCGGCAAGATAATTGCCGAGCTGGAAGGGGGTCGTTTTCCCTGGGTTCAGCCATGGGGAACTTCCGCCGCAAACGCGTCGCTTTCCCTGCCGAAGAATGCCAGGACGCATCGCGCGTATAGCGGGATCAACGTGCTTATTCTCTGGGGCGCGGTCGTTGAATGCGGGTTCCCAACGCAGAGTTGGATAACTTATCGACAGGCTTTCGCGCTCGGCGGGAATGTCCGTAGAGGCGAGCGCGGGACAACGGTCGTTTATGCCGATCGTTTTGTCCCGGGATCACGAGAAGAAGCGCGCTCGCGAGACGGGTGAGGATGCTCAAGCCATCCCGTTCCTCAAGCGCTTCACCGTTTTCAACATTGAACAATGTAAAGGGCTACCTGACGAAATCGCAGCTTCGGCTGTACTGCCGGTGGCTAGCCCGATCGAACCGCGTGTCGAGGCGCTGATCAAGGCCACCGGCATCGACTTTCGTATCGGCGGCGATAGGGCGTTTTACGTGCCGGCCCACGATTATATACAGGTGCCTCCGCCCCAAGCCTACTTCGAGCCGATCAATTGGCATCGGACAGCCTTGCATGAGCTCGGTCATGCCACCGGCCACAGTTCACGTCTCGATCGCAAATTATCCGGCTCTACCGCCTCCAGGAAGTATGCGTTCGAGGAACTCGTGGCAGAAATCAACGCGGCCTTCTGCTGCGCCGCCTTGGGCATAGTGCCCACGGTTCGGCATGCCGACTACATCGGCTCATGGCTGGAGGTTTTGCGCGAGGACAATCGCGCCATCGTTCGCGCCGCCAGCCTGGCCAGCAAGGCGGCCGATTGGCTTCTTGGCCACGTGCCGGTGGAGGCCGAAGCATCCATCGGGCTGAGCGCAGGCAACGACAAATGGGCGGCATAATTTCGCTGACCCGAACAGCGCATGCACCGTTCCGCCGATCGGCATAGGTATCAAGTGCCAGCCGCACTTCGTCTGTCCGCTCCAACCATCGGCTCACGCGGAGACAACGTACAGGCCGACATGCGTGCGCGCTCGGCAGTCGAGCAACGGTGTGCCGGATTGTGCAGGCAGGAGAGGGAGAGGGTTGGAGGGATCTTGTGACGGGTTCAAGGCTGAGAGAGAGGCTCTCGGCGGCCCGTCGCGGAGACCTTCAAATGACCACTGCCGTTCAAAAGATCACGCTGTCGTCCTCGCGCGATATCCCTTTCAACAAGCTGGTGCTCGGCCAGTCCAATGTGCGTCGCATCACCGATACCATGCGCGAGCGGCTCACCGCCTACGGACTCTTCCATGAAATCATATCCTGGAAGCTGCGCATGTTTGTGCCGGCGGACGCCAGCGGGCCTGCGGTGCCGGCCAAGGTTATCGAGTGTTGGCCAGTGCAGCGCATCAGTGAGAGGGAGGCCCGCTGATGCTGCCTCGCGATGCATCCGAACTGGCAAGCCATCTTGCTCGGCAGGCTGAGGCTGTTTGCCGCCGTTACCTTTCCAACGGTCGCCGTGAGGGCCGCTACTGGCTGGTTGGCGACGCCCGCAATGCGCCGGGGCGCTCGATGTTTGTGCGTCTCAAGGGACCGGATTGCGGCAAGGGTGCCGCCGGGAAATGGACCGACGCCGCCACCGGCGAGCACGGCGACCTTCTGGACGTCATCCGTGAATCGCTTGGCCTGACGGACTTCAAGGATGTGTCCGGCGAGGCGCGCAGCTTTCTGTCCATGCCGCCCACGAACGAACCAAAGGGCCAGTGGGAGCAAGCCGTTCCCGCTGCCGGCGGTTCCCCTGAAGCGGCGCGGCGGCTGGTCTCCATGTCGCAGCCGATACGGGGAACTCTTGTGGAGACGTATTTGCGCGCACGCGCGATTACAGCCGTGCATGAGACTGGGAGCCTACGGTTTCATCCTCGCTGCTACTACCGTTCAGACCGCGGCCGGACTGAAACCTGGCCGGCAATGGTCGCGGCGGTCACCGACCTCAAAGGCAAGCTTACCGGGGCCCACCGCACCTGGCTCGATCCGGGCGGATTTAGCGAAGCCCATCTCGGCCGCGCTCCGCTCGAGACACCGAGACGGGCCATGGGCGAACTGCTCGGACACGCTGTCCGCTTCGGCTGCTGCTGCGATGTCATGGCCGCCGGTGAGGGCATCGAGACCATGCTGTCGCAACGCACTGTCCTGCCCGCCATGCCGGCACTCGCAGCCTTGTCGGCGGCGCATCTGTCCGCAATCCTGTTTCCTGACACATTGCGGCGCCTCTACATCGCCCGTGACAATGATCCGGCAGGCGACGCAGCAGTGGCAACCCTGATTGAACGCACCAGCGCGGCCGGTATCGAGGCCATGGTTCTGACGCCGAAACTTGGCGACCTCAACGAGGATCTGCGTCTACTCGGCGTCAATGCGCTGAGGGGGATCCTGCGGGTTCAGATCGCGCCACAGGATGTCGAGCGCTTCGTGAAGCTGGCGGCCTGACCGGAAGGGGAAGGGAGGGGTGGCATTTGCTAGGCGTACCTCGGTGCGCAGGGGGGCCTTCGCTGAGGCGAGGGCCGGCCCACCGGCCTTCCAGAGGGCGATCGGGCACCAGCCGGTCCGGACAGGCAATGGCTGCGCCCCGTTATTTTCCGGCGGCCCTTGCCACCCCGTGCGGCGAGCCGCCCGGGACCTCGTCTTCGGGCCTTTCCATCGCGAACCAAAATAGCCGGGCTTCGCCATCCTTCACTCCCGTTCCGGCCCTGCGCTGGCGCTTCGGGTGCAAGTCCGGATCGTCCATCGCCTTCGTCGCCATGAAGGCCGCGATGGGCGCGGCCGGTCCCACGAAGGCAAGCCGCCATGAGCACCGAGCACGATACCGACTTCGAGCCGCAACCCGCATCATCATCCATCGACCACATCCTGCACGAGCTTCAGCTCTACGGCTACCGTCCCTTCGACGATGAACCCGATCCGCGCCCGCTTCCCGAAGGCCGGGTCATAGCCGCCAGCATCGCCGACATCTTCGACGCTCTCCTGGTGGCGATGGCCGACACACGCCTTGAGCCCGACCTCGAGGAGTTGCTGTGGGGGACGGTCAATCTGTTCCATCGCGCGACCAAGCGGATCGAACGCGAGCTCGATGAAAACGAGCTTGGCCAGCAACGGCTACAGCGCGAACAAGACGGATCCGAGGTCAAGTCGGTCGAGCTCGAGCGCCTCATCGCCCAAGGTCAGACGCTGCTCGAACGCCGCAACGCCTTCGAATTGATGCGCGATCAGGCCGCCGAGCATTACGAGCGCCACACACACTCGATCTGGCGCCCGCGTTCGGGCTCTGTCGTCAACCATCGCAACCTGACCGCGGCTCTGATCGACAGCCGGGACTTCGTTGCCGCGAGGAAGCATACAGACAGTCAGGTGCTGTTGCCTCCGGGCCCGAAAGTCGCCTTCACCGGCGGGCTCGATTTCAACGATCATTGGCTGATCTGGGCCAAGCTCGACCAGGTCCATGGCAAGCATCCGGACATGGTCCTGCTGCACGGCGGGTCACCCAAAGGTGCCGAGTTGATCGCGGCCAAATGGGCTCACAGCCGCAAGGTGCCACAGATTGCCTTCAAGCCGGACTGGACCAAACATGGCAAGGCCGCGCCCTTCAAGCGCAACGACGCCATGCTCGACACCTTGCCGATTGGCGTCATTCATTTCCCCGGCTCAGGCATTCAGGACAACCTCGCCGACAAGGCCCGCAGGCTCGGCATTCCGGTGATGAGGTTCGGCGCCACATGACGGCGCCACAAGGCCAGTCGCCTCCAGTCATTCGCTTTGTTTTTCGTCGCTCCCGGCGCGTTGATCGAACGATCGCTCCTGCCGATTTGGCGGCGGTGAATGCGAAGTGGCGAACCATGAGGTTCACATCCCATCCCGTCCTGGAATGGAGAACAGGGACCCTATCCCCGCGTTTGTCGGCGCAATTCCTTGGTCCGGTCCGAGGGCCTGATGCCATCAATCCATAAAGGGTCGGACTACGCAAAGCGTGCCGCCGTTTCGGCTTTGCCTTCACGGTGATTGCGGCCCTCGGCCGGATACATCGGGCGTCTGTCACGCGGGGATCGCTCCCCGCTTCCAGAACAGGAGCCGGGAAAATGTCCCTCGTCGAAGCCAACGCCTTCGCCTTCAGCCTCGCCACCAGGCGCCGGCGACGGTACACTCACGGTCGTGCGGCCGACGAATATGAAGGAGAGGTTTCCCAGATCGTCCGCGACGATCGATCCACCCGAGCGATGATCCGGACAAGATGCGGCCGGACGTCCTTTCCGTCCTGGCCCCAGGGCAGTGCTAAAGCTCGAAGCGCAGTTGACGTTGATCCGGCGGCAACACATCGCCTAGGGAGGAAAGCGTGACGCCCAACAGGCGGATTCCCTTCCGCACCGGAAACACCGATTGAAGGAGATCGGCTGCGAGATGTTCGAAATCCGGAAGTTCGATCGGCACCGCCACCGTGCGGCTGCGCGTGATCTGCTGGAAGTCGGCGAACTTGATCTTCAGCGTGACGGTCCGGCCCCGAACGCCTTTGCCCTCACAGTAGCCCCGGACCTTGGCGACCAGCGGCTTGAGTTCGGCGATTGATGCATTGAGGTCGAATATGTCGACTGCGAACGTGTCCTCGGCGCCGATTGATTTGCGCGGCCGATCTGGTTCGACCTTGCGTTCGTCGATGGCGCGCGCGATTTGATAGTACCAGAGCCCCGCCTTTCCGAAATGCTGCTGCAGGAAAGGGAGCGACTTGCCCTTGAGATCGGCGCCGGTCTCAATTCCGAGCGCCTCCATCTTCGCGGCGGTCGCAGGACCGACACCATGAAATTTCTTGACCGGCAAACCCTCGACAAACGCCGGCCCATGGCGTGGCGTGATGACGAACTGGCCGTTCGGTTTGTTCTGGTCGGACGCCATCTTGGCGAGAAATTTGTTGTACGAGATTCCGGCGGAAGCGGTGAGACCGGTCACCATCAGGATCTTTGTCCTGATCGTCTCGGCGATCGTCGTGGCCGACGAAATATTGAGCCGGTTCTGCGTCACGTCGAGATAAGCCTCGTCGAGCGAGAGCGGTTCGATGAGATCGGTATGTTCGGCGAACACCTCGCGGATCTGAGCCGAGACTGCCCGGTAGACGTCAAAACGAGGCGGCACAAAGATGAGTTGGGGGCATTTGCGCTTTGCCGTGACCGAAGGCATGGCGGAGCGAACGCCGAAGGCGCGGGCCTCGTAGCTTGCGGCAGCCACCACGCCGCGGGCGGCCGCTCCACCGACGGCAAGCGGCTTGCCGCGGAGTTCTGGATTGTCGCGCTGTTCGACCGACGCGTAGAACGCATCCATGTCGACATGGATTATCTTGCGCGGGTCAGCGCCGCGGCAGGGGCCATTTGCCTGCAATGTCATTCCGCCAGGATATAAGCTTCGTGCTGCCGGATCCTACAATCTTCAGTTCCGGACATCGCCCCTTATCATGACCGTCAAATCGTCATTCAAGGATTGGGCCGCGTGGCTCGATCCGTCGGTCTCCGCCAAATCATTGACCAGACCGTTGCCGGCAGGGACATTGTCGGTCGAACAGCTCGGTCAGCTGGACCGTTGGCTCGATTCCAATATCATATACGCAGCGTGCACCTGTTGAAGGAGGCCGCACCAGACCAGCCAATTGAATTACAGCATAGCGTCCCTCGCCATCAGGCGTGGTCGACCGATCCTCTTGGATGCGCGCTTGCGCTTTTCCAGATAGGAAAGCAGAGCCGGCAGGCGCATCGCATTGAGGACTCGCTGCGCAGGGACGCCGCCCTTGCGCGACATCTCAACGCCCCAGTGCATGTGATCGAGCTCGCGAATTGAATGAGCATCCGGATTGACACTGAAGATGCAGCCGTATTCGAGTGCCTCCTGATGCCAGCGCCAGTCGAGATCGAGACGCCATGGATGTGCGTTGACTTCGACGGCGACGCCAAATTTGGCGCAGGCCCGAAGAACTTTGGCGATGTCGAGATCGTAGCCCGGGCGCCGCAACAGCTGGCGGCCTGTCATGTGGCCGATGATCGTCGTCCGGGGGTTGCCGATCGCCTCGATGATGCGCTCAGTCTGCTCCTTCCTGGGCAGTTTGAAGCGGCTGTGCACGCTGGCGACGACGAAGTCGAACTGCTCCAGGACATGATCCGGATAGTCGAGCGAGCCGTCCGCCAGAATGTCAGCCTCAATGCCTTTCAGGATACGGAATCTCCCACCATACCGCCGGTTCAACCGGTCGGCCTCGCGATGCTGTTCAGTTATCTCCTGCAGCGAAAGGCCACCCGCATAGTGAGCGGACTGCGAATGATCGGCGACACCATAATATTCGAACCCGCGCTTGCGCGTGGCTTCGGCCATCGTCTCGAGCGTCTCGGTGCCGTCGGACGCTGTCGTATGGGAGTGCAGGATGCCACACAGATCTTGGTCTCGAACAAGTGCGGGCAGCTCGTGGCTGGCCGCCCGTCTGATCTCATCCCTGCCTTCGCGCAGTTCGGGCTCGACGAACTGCAGGCCTATGGTCTCGTAGATATCCTCTTCTGTCGCTGAGGCGACCAGCTTTCGGCCGCGATAGAGCCCGTCACCCTTCAGGACAAATCCCTTGACGGCCGCGAGCGTCTTCAGCTGCTTGAGGTGATCTGCCGAACCGGTCGCGTCGAGGAGCCTGGCGCCAAAGTGCTTCTTGTCGGTGATGACAACCCGCAGGGTCGCATCCGCGAGCTCGGCCTGCTCCGTGCCTTGCGCTACCAGCGCGAAAGCGGAAACGAGCTCGCACCCGCGCCGGAAGTCACCGGCGATCTCGACGCGGGAGAACTCCGGATGTTCTTGCTGCAACGATGCCATTGCATGCTCCAGGAGAGCAGCAGCCTTGTGGAGATGAAGCTGCATCTGACCGCTTCGCGCGATAGCCAGGTTCTCCAGGATCTTCGTCTGAAGCGCGGCACCAAGCCCCTTGACCGGCCTGATGCGATCTTCCTTCGCCGCGGTTTTGAGCTCCGCCAGCGAACTCACGCCGAGCGCCTGGTGAAGCTTCAATATCTTGTCGGGCCGAAGACCAGGGATTGCAAACAGCTCCATCACGCCTGCCGGCACCTCTTCCCGCAGTTTGTCGAGGCTTGGGTGCGTGCCGGTCTGATGGAGCTTCGTCACGATGTCCGCGATGGCGTCCCCGATCCCCGGGATACTGGTGAGGGCGCCGGCGGCGATGATGCGATCAAGTGGTTGGGAGAGTGCCGCCAGGCTGTCAGCGGCACGTAGATACGCCTTTGCGCGATAGGGATTACCGCCGCGCAGGGATGTCCTATGCGCGTATTCCCTCAGAAGATTGGCGATGGTCCTCGTGTCGGTTTTTGCCATGGCTTCAGGCAAACGAGGCCGGTCTTGGCAGGTTCCAAAGAATCCTGGCGGGCCATGGCGCCGGGTTGGAAAAACGGCGTGGCTTCTCCTCTGCCCGCTGGCGCTACAGATGTGGCAGGGATTGATCAGCGCGCCCCCAGCCCGCCAGAGCCTTGGAAGCCGCTCGTTTCTTCAATTCGGGAGCGTCGCCGACATGGAAATGCGAGGGTGCATTGATGGTCTTCATCTCCGCCCAGGTGATCGGCGCCGCCACCGGAGCACTCGGCCGGGTTCTCGCGCTGTACGGCATGATCGCGGTCGCTCCGCGCTGGTTGCGCAGATAGTCTACGAATATGCGACCCTTGCGGCGGGCCTTCGACAACGCGGCGGTAAAATGGGCCGGATCGCTCTGGGCGACCGCCTGAGCCAGGCGGGACGCGAAATCCTTTACCTCCGGCCATTCTGCCTGTGGGGTCAGCGGAGCGATCACATGCACCCCCTTGCCGCCCGTCAGCATCGGGAAAGTCGTCAGTCCCAACGATTTGAGGATGTCGCGGAATTGAAAGGCAGCCGCGCGGACGGCTTCAAAATCCAAGCCCTCGTCCGGGTCCAGATCGAACACCAACCGGTCGGCCTTTTCGACGTCCTCGATGCGGGCTCCCCATCCATGCAGCTCAATCGTTCCCATCTGGACGCAGGTCATCAGCCCGTCGGCATCGTCCACATAGAGGTAAGGCTCCTCGTGTCCGTCCTTCTCGGTGATCCCGACGTGATGGACCTTGTCGCCAAAGCTGCCGGCGTCGTGTTTTTGGAAAAAGCACTTCTTCGCGCGGCCCTGCGGGCAGCGGACCAGACTGATCGGCCTGTTGCCGACCCACGGAAGCATGATGTCGGCGACCTCGGCGTAATGATCGGCTAGCTGTCCCTTGGTGATGTTGGATTCCGGGTAGATGACGCGGCCGCGATTGCTGATCGCAATCGTGCTGATTGCCGGTGACGGCAGGGTTGCTGTGCGGTGTTCCGTCTCGAGCACGACGGCCTCCGGCTTCTTGTCCTCGCGCAGGCCAAGATAGCTTGGATGACGCAGCGTTCCTTCGTTGGTCATCTCGGTAAAGGCGATCTCGGCTACAAGTTTGGGACGCAGCCAGTGGGCGCCGCGAACCTCCGCGCGCGGCGCCTCGACCGTGGCGGCTTTCTGCTCGAGCGGCGCCATGATCTTCATCAGCCGGGCCATCTCGGCGGTATCGAAACCGGTCCCGACCTTGCCGGCATAGCGCAGCTTTCCGCCATCATTGAAAACAAGAATCAGCGATCGAAACGCGCGATCCTTGTCTGACGGCGTCCAGCCGACGAGCACGAATTCCTGACGTTTGATGCACTTGATCTTCAGCCAGCTGCCGTCCCGGGCGCCGACATAGTCGGAATCCGCGAGCTTCGAGATTACCCCTTCCAGGCCGGCGTCGCAGAAGCGGTTCAGCAATTCCTCTCCACGGCCCTGGATATGATCGGAGTAGCGAAAGATGGGGTTCCTGGCCGGCAGAATTGCCTCCAGTTTCTTCTTGCGCTCCAGGAGCGGAAGCCTGGTCAGGTCTTCGCCATCGAGCTGCAGCAGGTCGAAGGCGAAATAGTCAATGCTCGCCGGAGCACCCTTCAATGCGTTCTGAAGCGCCTGGAAACTGGATCGTCCCTCGGTGTCGGTGACGACGGCCTCTCCATCGATGAGCGCCGAGCGAATCTTGAGCTTGCGTGCCTCGGACAGGATCGAGGGAAAACGGTCGGACCAGTCCAGACCGGAGCGCGTATAGGCGCGCGCCTCTCCGCCACCCACAGCGACGAGGATGCGGTAGCCATCGTATTTCATCTCGTGAATCCAGCGATCGCCGGGGGGAACTGTGTCCACCAGTTTTGCGAGCTGGACCGGCCGGAAGGCAGGTGGCGCGAGTTTGGCCGCGCGTCGCGAGGCTGGCTTCGTAGGGGGAGTTGAAGATCCTCTGATTGTGAGGCGACGCGACGCTGACTTGCTCACAGAATTTACTCTCACCAAACCGAATTGTCCGACGCGCCATTCCGGCGCGCGGCCTATTTCTTTAGTTTCTGCGCGGCGGCATTGAGCTTGTCGCGGTCGTTGCCGACCCGCTTTATCAGCGCCTCGGCCTGCTCTTTGCTGATGCCGTGCTTGCGGGCAAAGTAATTGACCTCGTAGCCTTCACCGCCGGAGACTTGCCGACGGTCGGCGGCGCCTCGCTTCGACTTGTTGTCTGCCATTATCGTCTTCCTTCTTGCCAGGGCGCGGAGTCACGGTGTCGACGTGTAACGCCTCGGGTCGTCTTGCGATCCTGAGCCGGGCAAGAAATTCGATTCACCTGAACTCCCGCCGTCTTGACCTTAATGTTGTCAATATGCAGACCCGGGATGTAGATGTCGCGGCTTGCGCAGTTCCTTGGGCGGCAGTTCGCGCGGATCGGGTCCCGAGCCGCCACTGCGGACGAGGTGGCGGTCGCCTCATGCCGACGTGATAAGGGCTTGATACAGCCCATGCCAAGCCGATCGAGAGACATCTTGGAGACCCGGTGGCTTGGTCTTCTAATCGCATGTGCCGCCATTTCCTCCCTCTTCATTTCACAGAGTGCACCAACGACCTCTCGAGCCGGCTGATCTGGCCGAAGGACGGCTGAAGCCTCGACCGCCTATGCCGCAAGGGCGCGTTGCGCGTTTCTTCCCCTGGGCAAAGCCCATTCCTCGCGGAACCAAGAAACGCGCGCCTCCGCCATCCTCCGCTTTTGCTGCGGTCGCAAGCGATGCGGCGGCGGTCGCCTCCGGCCCCGCGATCGCCATCGAGGCCGCATGGTGCGGGCTCGGAAACGAAGAAACGGAGACTGAAAATGGCTACCATCGGCACTTTCAAGAAGACCAATGCGAACGAGTTCACCGGCGAGATCGTCACCCTCAGCGTCCAGGCCAAGGGCGTGCGCATCGTCCCCGACACCCGGGCCAACGGCGAGAACGCTCCAAGCCACCGCGTGGTGGTCGGCAAGGCCGAAATCGGCGCCGCCTGGTCCAAGCGCTCCAACGAGGGCCGCGACTATCTCGGGCTCAAGCTCGACGATCCGAGCTTCACCGCCCCGATCTACGCCAACCTCTTCGCCGACGAGGAAGGCGAGGGCCACAGCCTCATCTGGTCCCGCCCCAACCGCCGCAACGGCGAGTAACTCTCAATCGAGCCCGTTCGACCCCGGTCGGACGGGCTTTCGCATTCGACGGTGGTCCAGAAATCGCGATCAGCTGCTCTTACGCAAGAGGATCCCATTGTTGGGAAGTACTTCAATGCCTGCTCTTTCAAGCGCATTCACGATCGCTAATATATTATTTGCAATCGGAGTCCGCGCGCCGCGTTCGAAATCAGCGATTGTCTGCCGTGCGACGGTGGCCGCGCGGGCCAGATCATCTTGGCTCCAACCCAACATTGCACGTGCGCCGCGGCACTGCTCGGCGCTGAAATTCGCCGCCTTGTCTCCAATATTATGATTGACCTCAATCAATTTGTATATTACCCCTGTCTCGAACTTGCGGTCGAAGAGGGTGCGCGAACACCCTTTTCGACCTGACCAAAGCCAAGCTGTGTGGAGCTCGGATCATGGCTGATTCCGACAATACCACGACTTTGCCTCCCGTCACGCTGGGACGGGAGAGGCAATCGCCATGCACCAAAGAACACCCTAAGCGTTCGGCCGACCATGCGGTCGTAGACCCGCCGTCGGCCGATCCAGCACTCGTCCTGTCCCTTGCCTGGATCGACGCTCATGTTGGAATGCTAGCCTCCTGTGTCAGGCAGCAGCAGGCCGAGGAGGGGCTCTTGGAGCGCGGCGCGCTCTTCTCCGTCGGCGAAGTCCCTGGGCGCGGGGAGGGCGCTGACGCCGACCGCTATCTCGATGCCCGGACGGCGGAGCAGAGCGAGGCTGAAAAGGCCGATGCCTTGTTGGATAAGATTGCAGTGACGTCTGCCCAATCGCTGGCGGGCGTTATCGCCAAGCTTGCAGTCATCGTTCGAGAAGCGGCTGACAACACAGACCTGTGCGAATTTCCGTTGCCCCACATCCGCTCGGCCCTGGCCGATCTGCGGCGCCTCACGCCTGAAGCGATAAACAGCGAGCCTGCCGGCTGGCCTGCAGGCGACCAGTCGATCGGCGCGCTGTTCGAGCAGTCTGCATCCTCTTTCGCCGCCTGGCGCGCCTTCAGCGCGTGGAGCCAGGGCGATGAGGAGGCCTATCGCGCCTGGACGGACACATTCAAGACACTGGAAGGGGCCAGCCAGTAGGCATCGCAAAGTCTCGGCCTGATGCTCGGCGCCGAGATCTCTCTCGTTCATTCGTCAATGACGGAATCCAAGGATTTCGCTCAACGCTGCGTCTCCGTATCAAATCCATGAGAAGGGAAGGATACGGATGAAGCCCGATACATCGCAGTGGTGTGACCCACAGGCATACGCGTTCGTTAAAGGCGCCGCGGCCGATGAGATTGCCTGGGAGTTCCTGCGACGAAATCCCCAGTATCAGCGGGACTTCGCGGCCTCCCGCTCGGCTAAAGCGATGCGTGCGCTGCGCAAGCGCTGGGGCTTGCAGTTTCGCCGCCAGGCCTGATCAGTCCGCGGTCGAGCAGCCGGTCTATTGGGCGCCTCAGATCGACCCTGGGGTCGTGAACCTGGTCGAGGTTCCGGCGGATATGCTCGCGCGGGAAGACAGCGCCCGCGATGTTCGGTTGGCCGCGGGAAAGCGTGACGAAGTCGGCCTTCACGTGCGATCTTCGCCGGCCGGCGTGCAGTTGGCGCTTCTCGGCGGCGCGCGACCAGGCGAGCCGCTGGCTGCCATAATTCCACTCGATGACATGGCGCATGACAGGCTACAGGCGATCGAGAGATTCGTCCGCTCGATCCACAGGCAACACCTTCCCGATGCCCGCTTGACCTCGGCCCAGCGGCGGCGTCTTGGCCATATGCTGCAGTGCCTTGACGGCCGTGAGGAGCAGGCATCTCATTTCGAAGTCGCGACGGCCTTGTTTGGTCGGAAGTTGGTCAGTGCCACTGACTGGCAGGACTCGCCTTTCCGCTACCAGACGTATCGCCTCGTGCGCGACGGCCTGAAGATGGTCGAGCGCGGCTACCGCCAATTGCTGCGCGCACGAAGGCGCCTCTCCTGAAGGGGGTCCGTCCGGCGCCTGGTCCACTTATGCGCTGTCGGCAGATTCTGGAGTGAACGGCTGCTCTTCGCCTTCAACTCCGACGTAGAGCCCGCCTTTGCGATATCCCATAAGCGCACCCGTGCGCGCGGTGTGAGATCGCATACTACCTGAAGCGGAGACCGACCCCCGGGGTCACCGCGATAACGGCTAGGTGGGAAGATGGCCAGCGGCGGACCAGCATTGGAGAATTGTCGTACATCTAAGAAACCGCTAATATAGCAAACTGGCTTCCGGAGGGCCGTCCGATGTCGATTCACGAGGAACTGCAGGTTTTCTGGAATTCCTATGTGGCTGCCTATCGTGCTGGCGACGCCAAAACATGCGGCGCCATGTTTACGGCCGATGCCGAATTACTTTCGCCCTACGCGCCTCCTGCTCGGGGCCGGGATGCTATCGAAGCTCTCCATACAGCCTGGACGCACGGCCACGACGAGGCGCCTGAAAAGAAGATGACAGTGATACACGCGGGCAGATCTGGTGACCTGGCTTGGTGTCTGGCGACGTATACCGAGGGCCTGGAGGTTGGCAGCGGTACGTCTGTCAACGTCTTCGAGCAGCAGGCCGGCGGATCATGGCTGATACGGATGTGCAGCCTTAACAGCACCGACTGAGGCATAGGTTTGTTGCCGAGTTGGCTGAGTGTCGGCATCCATGGATGGGAGGCGACGGGAATGCAGCAACTCGACTTCTTCTATTTCTTCGGAAGCGGCTACTCGTATCTGTCCGTGATGCGCGTTGATGCGGTGTCAAAACGGTCGGGTGTTGCCGTTCGATGGCGGCCCTTCAATGTCCGCACCGTCATGGCCGAGAACAACATCGCCCTCCGCACCCAGGCGGCAAAGGTGAAGTACATGTGGCGCGATGTGGAGCGACGCGCGGCGACGCACGGGGTGCCTTATGTCAGGCCACCCATCTGGCCGACCGATCCGGACCTTGTGGCCAACCGAGTCGCCATGGTGGCGGCCGAAGAGGGCTGGTGCGAGGCTTATACCGTCGCAAGCTTCAGGGCGTGGTACCTAGAAGGCATGGATCTGGGTAGCCGTGCCCATCTGGAGCATGTGCTAGCCCCCCTCGGTCAAGATGTCGGTCGTGCGATTGCAAGGGCCGATGAGCCCGGTGCCCATGAGCGTCTCAAGGCTGAAACCGACGCGGCCCGCAACTACGGCATTTTCGGCTCTCCAGCGTTCGTCGTGGATGGCGAGACGTTTTGGGGTGACGACAGGCTCGAAGAGGCGCTTGCCTGGGCCGCTGGCCGACATGATCTGCAAGCGCTGAGACATCATTGATAGGACTGAGTGCGCCAGGCATTTGGTGAAAACCATGCGCGGATTGTCAGTCCCACGGGAGGACTCAAGTGCCAAGCCGCTGGACCATTCTTGCTGTCTTGTTTGTCGCTCGCACCGCCTTCGCATTTCAGTTCGGGAGCGTAGGGGCCGTCGCACCACAGCTTAGCCAAAGCGTCGATGCGAGCCTGGCCGACATCGGTATCCTTATAGGAGTTTACTTTGCGCCCGGCGTCCTGCTTGCTCTGCCCGGTGGCACGATCGGACGCCGCTATGGCGACAAGGCGACCGTCCTCGGGGGGCTCCTGGCGATGCTGGCCGGCGAATTGCTTATGACTACGTCGGCATTATGGAGCGTGCAGATCGCGGGCCGACTGATTGCGGGCACTGGCGGCATTCTCTTGAGCGTCCTGATGACCAAGATGGTGGCCGACTGGTTCACTGGTCGCGAAATCGCAACCGCGATGGCCATTTTCGTCAACTCGTGGCCGGTGGGCATCGCAATCTCGCTCATGCTCCTGCCATGGATCGGAGCGAGGTTCGGGCTTCATCTCGTCAACCTTGCCGTCGCGGGGTGGATTCTGATCGGCTTCGGCCTCATGGCTTTCGTCTACCGCGCGCCGGAGGCGACGGTCTCTCTTGAAGGCGAACGAGGCAGTCTGACCTCGGAAACGGTCTATGCAGTCGTTGCCGCTAGCTCAATCTGGTGTCTCTACAATCTCGGTTTGTCGATGATCTTCAGTTTCGGGCCATCGATGCTGGTTGAGCGAGGATGGTCCATGGCTGCGGCTGGATCGACGATCAGCATCGTCCTCTGGCTCGCGGCGATTTCGGTTCCCTTTGGTGGCTTCCTCGCTGATCAGACCAAACGCGGCGAAGCCATCATTGTCGCAGGCAGCATCGCCTTTGCCCTGCTAACGGTTCTCCTGTCGCGAAGCGGCCACGTGCTTCCCATCGTCATTGCCGTCGGTGCCGTCTGCGGCCTCCCCGCCGGTGCGATCATGAGCCTTCCAGCACGTGTGCTCGAGCGGAAAACGCGGGCGATCGGAATGGGAATATTCTATACGGCTTTCTATGCCGGGAGCCCGGTTGGAGCGGCGATCGGCGGAAAGCTTTCCACCTCGATCGGCTCCGCCAGCGCCGCGCTGGACTTCGGGGCCGTCGTGCTCCTGGTTTGCCCAGCCATTCTGTGGTTCTTCCGCCGTATCGTTGCTGGCCAGAAGCGGCTGGCGCTTCCCTCGACGTAGAACGCGCAAGCAAACCTTGGTGATACCCCGGGACATGGTGTCGTTGCGTGGCACGGTAGTCATCAACGCTTTATTCTAGGCGTGGGTGTCGAAGCCAATCGTCCTGCTGCTTCTCTCGTCAGTGAGGGCCATTCGACGAGCGTCGGGACGTTGTCCGGTCGGCCACACTCGACCTGGGCTCAGATCGCTCCTCGGCGATACGGCTGGAATGAGGCGACCGCGGGTCACCCGTCCCAACCCCACAAGCATTCCCCGCTTGCGCCGGAGAGTCTCGGAGAGGTGATTCCAGAAGGTAGTCGGGATGCGGACCTCGGGTCCGATTCGAGAACCCGCGTGACACGATGCAGCGCGACGACCATGTCTCTTCGCTTTCAGCCGAAATGATGGGCAGCAATGCGCCCAATTCCGGCCGTTGAAGTTAGCGCTGCTGCTCACCAAAGCGGACTTGCACGGGGCGGGCGCGTTAGTTCAATTCCTGACCCGAAGCAGACATTGCGTTTCCCGCCAGAATCAGTTGAAATCGACAACAGATATTACCGCCTTCGGGCAATAATCTCGACCGGCCCAATCAGGCCGGCTGAAATACTTTCGCTCATGTTTCGGACCATCTGGGGCCGCCGCGCTCCCATGAGAGTTTGCACGCCCAGTACTGCCCGCCCCATGGCCACTTGGGCGCGCTGCCGTGCGAAGTACTCGAGCGCAGCATCACGCCGCTGGCGTTCCGACAAGATCTCGAACCCTGCCGCGGAAAGTGTGTCGCGGTACTGCTCTGGAGCGGCGATCGCGTTCGTATCTGCCGTACTCGCCCATGGCAGCGGATAAGACAGTTCGCCGGGTCCAGTGCGCATGACGTCGAAGACACCGAAACGCGCCCCGGGGCATAGGACCCGCGCAATGTCCGAAAAATAGTGCGCTCTTGTCGGCGATATTCATTCCGACATGCAACATGTATGCGGCAGTAAACGATCCATCTGGGAAGGGCAGCCGCAAAGCATCGCCCTGCTGCAACGAGACGCGCTCCCCTAGATGGAGCCAGCCGGAAAGGACATTGCCGGCTTCGACGTAGTCGCGAGTGAGATCGATGCCGGTGAGGTGGCAGCCATACTTCGCTGCGATCTGTCGCGCTGGTCCACCGAGGCCGCAGCCGATGTCGAGCACTCGATCCGCAGCGGTGAGCGCAAGTTGCCCTGCCAACTCTCCCGTGGCGGCGCGGCCGCCAATGTGAAACTCGTCTACGGGCGAGAGGTCCTCGGCGGTGACCGTGCTTTCGGTCTTCCCCATGGCGGCAAGACCATCGCGAATACCTGCGACCAGGCTGCCTCGCGCGTAGTGGTCAGCAATCTGTGAATGCGGCGCTGCTTCCATCATCATCGCCCCTTTGGTGCAGCCTCCGGATCATCTCCGCCTACGGACCGCTTGCGTCCGCGAATGGGTCTCCGAACTCTGTCGATCCGACGGTCATAGCATTTGCACTTCGTTCAAGCCATATTATGCCGGACGTTGAATCCAAATGTTTGGATGTCGCACACCTGCTTTGTTTTATTGCCGTCGCCGAGTAAGGCTACATTGCGCTCCCGCCGGAGCGGCCCGGCATGCAGCCCGTCTGTCAATAGGGAGGCGAGTTAGAAGTACAGCTCTTCCGCCACGGCGCACGCGGCTCCGAGTGACTAAGCGGGGGTTCCAAGTTTCCGACGATGCGCGTTCAACCCCATGCGCAGCTTGATGGTGCCGTATTCTGTTAGCCTGAGGAATGGGCGGCATTTAGGCCCGCCGCCTGGCCCTGAAAGCCTCGTGTCGGAAGACGGCGCCTATACACGCCGTCAGAACTCCGACCATGTCTACGGCCGCTTGCACCGATTCGGCCGTTCCGACGAGCTTCAAACCTCGGTCAGTTCCAAAAGCAAGGTTGAGAACCTGTCAGTGAGCGGCGGGCTGGAACAGTTCGATCACGTTCCCCGACGGTCTTCGAGCAGGATTTGCGAGCCACCGACTCCACTGATGACCTCATTGCGAAATGGCAACCCGGCGCCTTTCAGCCGTTCGACTTCCTCTTTCAGATCTTCGACAAGCAGCAGGATGCGGTTCCACCCGCCGGGCACTGGACGGCGACCGTCCGGCATCGGCCGTGCGCCGGAGCTTGCAGCGCCACTCAACATCAGCCGCAAGGGACCACGGGTCACCGACGCAAACGCTGGCCGTGCGTCCTGCTCGATGGTGAACCCAAGGTGCTGCGTGTGGAAGGCGACGGAGATTGCGACATCGTTGACAATGTACCGAACACTGGCTGGCGTCATTATGGATCACCTTTCAAACGACCCCCGGCAAGTTTATTAGAAGCGATTTCGTATGGGCAACGCAATGGACCAACAGCTAGGCGCGCCGATACGCGGGTCCGCAGGCGAAGTCTTTCGTGTATTCCTGAGGCTTGGCCTCACATCGTTTGGCGGACCCATCGCGCATCTCGGTTACTATCGCAACGAACTGGTGTTGCGTCGCAAATGGCTCGATGAGCAAGCGTATGGCGATCTCGTCGCCCTTTGCCAGTTTCTTCCTGGTCCGGCGTCCAGCCAGGTGGCCTTCGCCCTCGGCGTATTCAGAGGTGGTGGCCTGGCAGGTGGCCTTACAGCATGGCTCGCCTTCACCCTGCCATCGGCACTGATCATTGTGGCCTTCGCTTTTGGTGCGGCAGGGCTTCATGGCCCAGTCGCGGACGGCGTATTTCACGGGCTCAAGCTCGTGGCTGTTGCCGTGGTAGCACAAGCAATCTGGGGCATGGCGCGAACGCTAACGCCCGACAAGCAGCGCGCCGCCATTGCGATACTCGCGATTGCGGTTGTCGTCGTCGTCGGCGGGTCGTTCGCGCAAATAGCTTCGATCGTCCTTGGAACCCTCGCCGGGCTATGGCTTTGCCCTGGCGAGGAAACCAAGGTGCCTGGACATTTGAGTTTTCCCGTTTCGGCTCGCGGCGGCGCTGTTTCGCTAGCACTCTTTGCTGTCCTCCTTGTCGTTCCGTCGCTGACGGAACGGGCCACGGGTAGTCACGCTATCGCATTCTTTGACGCCTTCTACCGCTCTGGGGCCTTGGTATTCGGCGGAGGCCATGTGGTGCTGCCGCTGCTGCAAACGGAGGTCGTCAACACGGGCTGGGTGACGAACGAAGCCTTCCTGCAGGGCTATGGACTGGCGCAGGCAGTGCCGGGGCCGCTCTTCACGTTCGCTGCCTATCTGGGGAGCGTGGCAAGCCCCGTTCCAAACGGCCTGGCCGGCGCGGCGATCGCGCTTATCGCCATCTTCCTGCCCGGTACGCTGCTTGTTTACGGCATGTTGCCGTTTTGGGACGCCCTGCGCTCGCGTCCAGGCGCCCAGGCTGCGATGAGCGGTGCGAATGCGGCTGTGGTCGGCATCCTTGGGATGGCTCTCTACGATCCGGTATGGAAGAGCGCAGTCGTCACGCCAGGGGATTTTGCTCTGGCTGTAACCGGGTTCCTGCTTCTGGTCGTATGGCGGATGCCGTCGTGGGTTGTTGTGGCGTTGCTTGCCGCTGCTGGCGCGCTTCGCGCCGCGATGATTTGACAATGGCCTTTGCGATGGCGCGCCTGAATCCTGGCGTCGGCGAAGCAGCCGCGGACATTTGGCTGCATTCCCGTGAACCACAGACCCGGCCGCGTCGGATCATGATCGCCGCCGTTAAAAAGCGGAACGCCCTGCCGTCCAGAACGCCAAGCTTGCCCACCATCGATTCGAGGCCCGTACTATAGCCGTCGCCGCGATCACGATGTCGGGACCGATCAGATTGCGGTTAGCCAGGATCACGCCCCGAGGGGTACCCGCGTTTCTCCGGTGGCCAATCATGGCCGAAGGAGAAACGGAATGGGACACTCGTATTACAACCTCGCCGCCTCCGATCGCTGCGCATGGAATGCAGGATCGTGCTCCCCAAAGCTTATTTTTCGCGAGCGGACCACTCGGCGGTCGCCGGCGGTTCCTAGAGATCAGTCACTTCAGCGCAGAGATGCAGCGCTCCAGGCGTTGAAGTCGCAACTTGCGGGAATGGATGTGATAGCCGAGCTCCGCGAGCCTTCTTAGTTTGAATGACTCTCTTTCCGTAAGTAGTTCCATTTCGAACTGGGCGATTTGCTTTCTGAGCTGTTGAGCGTCAGCAAGCCGCAGTTCCCGAATCCAGCCTCGGCCCCGCATTCCCATGCACTCCGAATAGTCTGGTCACAAGGCTCCGAGGCCGCTGCTGCTCTGTGGAAGATCGATTGGGCGAAGTTCGGGATTTTTCAATGTTCCGTCACCATCATCAAGGTTGTGGCCCGCGCACCCAGCGAACCGCAGTGCATCCCCGCGACCCGATATGCGCCCCCGTGAGTGCATGGCAACCCTTCGAGCTCACTTTTTTGCGGTTGGGGTCTGGTCAATGACAAGCCGCTCAACTCTGGTCCACAACCGCTGCGGGTGTGGCACACGACCCTTGTTCCATTGTTGAGTTGAATCAAAAGCGAATGATCGGGAACCGGTTCATTCGGGGGATAGTTTACATTCCAGGGACGTCTGACGGCGCTCACTAAGGTGAATGGGAGTGTTCGTCTTCTAAATTAGGATTCACTAATTGAAACGTGAATGTCTTCCTGCCTCGCGCTGTGACACAGGCCGACTGATATGACTTCTTCTGAGCACGATCTGGATGCCGGCTTCGATCCACCCGAACTGGACTTGCAATCTGTTTCTTCGACAACCGATGAGCGGACGATAGCGACTCAGCGGGGCAGGGCGTCTTGTTCCGTCATGGCACCTGGTCTACACACCTTCGAGGCAAGTGATCACGTTGTCTATGTCGGTCTCGAGGCCGCACCAGGCGTGTGTGCCTCCCTCGGGGGAGCCAAGGCTGAGCGCTACGACGCGGCGGCAGGGAGCATCATCGTCAAGCCGGCACATCTTGAAGCTCGCTTGCGGCTGTCGAAGGCGCGGGAGAGCGCAATTATCGTCTACCCGGACGACAGCCTGAAGGAACTGGCCAGGCAGCAATTCGGCCCGGTGGAGACGGAGTTGATGCCTCCGCCCCTTGGCACGCGGGACTTTAATGCGTTGCGCATCGCCAAACTGCTCAAGGCGGAGCTTACGAAGAAGGAGGGCGTCAGCCACGTCCATATCGAGCAGCTGATCGCAATCATGGGCATTCACGTGCTTTACGCCTATGCCTCACGAACCAGCCGACCGGAGCAGTTCAAGGGCGGCCTTTCCAGGCAGTCCGCGCGAAAGCTGCAGGAGTTCCTGAGCATAAATCTCACCCGCAAGAAAGGTGATCGAATTGCGCATGTGGAAATTCCCGCTGGCCAGTGCAGCGGCGACGCTCGGCTTGATGGTGATGGGCACCGCGGCTTTGTCTCAAGATGTGACTTCAAAGCTGCCAGGCGGCGCGACTTCGCTCCAGGAAAGCTATCAAGACTGGAGCCTGACCTGTCAAAGCAGCACATCAACGGTAACGTGCGGTGTCTCCCAGCAACAGACGCAGCAGAACGGCCAGCGGGTCCTGGCTGTTGAGCTTAGGCGAAACAGCGACGCCACGCTCGCGGGCAATGTCGTGCTTCCGTTTGGGCTTATGCTCGACGCCGGCGCCGCATTGCAGATCGATGACAGCCAGCCCCTTGAGGCGCTGCGCTTCTCAACCTGCTTGCCGGCCGGCTGCATCGTGCCGCTCACCCTCGATGAAGGAACAGTAGCCGCATTGCGGGCGGGTTCGGTGCTGAAGATCAAGGTCAGAAGCACCGACCAGAAGGACATCGCTTTGTCCGTATCTTGCTGGAGCGTGAGACAGACAGCTGGTGGGCTGATCGGGAAGCCGCGCTACTGAAGGCCCCCGAGGAATGGTCCAGTGCTGTAATTATGATATTAAGATACTGGCTCGACGCGCTACGTCATCGGGATTGAAGCGAGAGGAGCTTAAACCCGCGCGGTTGGCTTACCTTGGGAGAATCTACAGGGCGCGCGTGGGATTTCGACAGCCCTAGACGTAAAGGCTGCTCCCGGCGAGCGGACCTATTCTCTTCAATTTCTCGATTTCGCTGTTCGCGTTCGGATCAGTTCAGCTGAGGCGCACAGACCTCCTGTTAAGTCCGCTTCTGATGATCTGAGCCTAGAAGCCAGCCGTCCGATTCCGTGAAGAGTTTCGGGCGCCGGCAGGCGTACGAAAGTCTCCGAAGAAGGAACCCTCGAGCCACAGGCGAGGGGTTATGGGGATTTCGATTTTTGGCTGGTGTCGGGGATAGCGCGACCGCCGGCGAGAAGCGGCGGGATTGATGCACGGACCGCCTTGTCTTCCGGCCGTGCGGCCTCCTCGGCTCGGCGTGCGGTCGGACTTAGCCCTGTCGAGGCCGATGATCTCCATGGACGCGCGTGGGTTCGTCGCCGGAGGCTGAGCGCCTGTGGCTGAAGGCTGGACTTCGCCATGCCGCGTCATGGGACGCTCTCCCGGTTCGTCGCCGACGCGTCCGGCGGCCCGCGCGGCTGCCTCCACGTTCGAACACGTCGATGATGATCATCCGTCCGCCGCAGCACGGGCATGGCGGGCGGAAGTCAGTCGGTTCTTCCGGAGTGCCGTCTTCGGGCAGCGGCGCGACGCTCAACAGTTTGCGCGCGAGTGCGAGGCTGGCTTTGTGGGAGCCGCCGGCGAGCAGGTCGTAGTGCCGGATGCGGTGGAAGCCACGCGGCAGGATGTGGAGCAGGAATCGGCGGATGAACTCGTCGGTGGCGAGCGTCATGATCTGCTGCCGGTCTGTGCCGTCGCGACGATAGTCCTTGTAGCGGAACGTGACCTCGGCCTCATCGAATCGGATGAGGCGGCGGTTCGAGATCGCAAAGCGGTGGGTGTAGCGGGACAGATAGGCAAGTACGGCTTGAGGCCCGGCGAAGGGCGCCTTGGCATAAACCACCCAGCGCTTCTTCCGGACCGGCGCCAGGTGCCGCAGGAATGCTCGCCGGTCGGTGAAGTGCGCCATCGATCCGAAGAAGGTGAGCCGGCCGGCATCGTGCAGCGCAACCAACCGAGAGAGGAACAGGCGGCGGAACAGCTTGCCGAGCACGCGCACCGGCAGCAGGAAGGCCGGGCGCGACGATATCCACCGGCTTCCGTCTGGCGCGATGCCGCCGCCCGGCACGATCATGTGCACATGCGGATGGTGCGACATTTCCGAGCCCCAAGTTTGAAGGACGGCGGTGATGCCGATGCGCGCGCCGAGATGCTTCGGATCCGCAGCGATCGTCAGCATCGTCTCCGATGCCGCCTTGAACAGCAGGTCGTCGACCGCCGCCTTGTTGTGGAAGGCGATGTCGGCGACCTCGGCCGGCAGCGTGAACACGACGTGGAAGTAGCCGACCGGCAGCAGGTCGGCCTCGCGCTCGGCAAGCCATGTCCGCGCCGCGGCACCCTGGCACTTCGGACAGTGCCGGTTGCGGCAGGAGTTGTAGGCGATGCGCCACTGGCCGCAGTCCTCGCAGGCCTCCACGTGACCGCCAAGGGCGGCGGTGCGGCAGTGCTCGATCGCCGACATGACCTTGAGTTGCTGCAGTGTCAGATGCCCTGCATGGACGGCCCGGTAGGCGGGCCCGGCAGTGCGGAAGATGTCGGCAACCTCAATCGAGGCGCGCACGCTCAGCCGTCGGGCGAGATCTCTTCCAGCTTGAAGAGGCCAAGCTTGTCGAGCGGGCTCGTGACGGTGCGCACCGTGAGGGTTGCAACCTTGGTGTAGAAGGCGGTGCTATTTAGCTTGGCGCGCCCGAGCAAGACCTGGATGATCCGGAATGTCGGTGCCGTCCTCCAGCAGGTGGGTGGCGAAGCTGTGACGCAGCATGTGCGGCCCGACCCGCTTGGCGATGTCGGCCGCCTGCGCTGCCTCGACGACCACGCGATAGAGCTGCCGCGTGCTGATGGGCTTCATCGCATGCTGCCCAGGAAACAGCCAGCCGTCGCGATGCATCACCCCCCTGCTGGCGTCCGCCCTTCCACCACTGGCGCAGCAACAAGAGCAGGTCTTGCGACAGCATGGCGTTGCGGTATCGCCCGTCCTTGCCGCGCTCGACGCGCAACAGCATGCGCTGGCTGTCGATGTCAGCAACCTTCAGCGTCGCCACCGCCGCCACGCGCAGGCCCGCGCCATAAGCGACCGACAGCGCGGCCTGGTGCTTGAGGCAGGTGGTGGCGTTGAGTAGCCGGGCGACCTCGTCGCGGCTCAGCACCACCGGCAGCTTGCGCGGGTGCGCCAGACGAACGAGCTTGCGCGCCAGATCGGGGCGATCGACCGTATGTGTGAAGAAGAAGCGCAGCGCCGACACGATGCTGTTCATCGTCGGCACGGGAACGCCGTCGTCCTGCTGCTCGATCTGGAATCGGCGCAGGTCGTCAGTGGTCGCTGTATCCGGCGACCGGCCGAGGAACGTCGCCAGGCGTCCGATGTCGCGGAGATAGTTGCGCTGCGTCTCCTGTGAGAAACGCCGCATATTCATGTCGTCGATCAGCCGCTGACGAACTGGACTGATAGGTGCATCAAGAACAGGACAGGGCATGGTCAGGCTCCTTGTTGAAGAAGCCTGTGATGCTCTGCCGCTGCCGAACCACCCTCAAATGCGAGCGCGACGTCCGGTTCGTGATCTCTACCTCATCCCAGCGCGCCCATCCCGCGCAGCGGGTTCGTTCTTCGGCCCAAACAGGACATTCGCAGTGTGCCGTCGCGTGCGCTTGGCACAACGGGGCAAGCCTTTGATGCGGGTCAACATTGTGGGCGGACCTCCTGGCCAACCAATCCGCTTCGTCGCCGAGCTACCGATGCCGCGATTGCCTCCCTCCTTCATTTCGCAGAGCGCACCAACGACCTCTCGAGCCGGCTGATCTGGCCGAAGGACGGCTGAAGCCTCGACCGCCTATGCCGCAAGGGCGCGTTGCGCGTTTCTTCCCCTGGGCAAAGCCCATTCCTCGCGGAACCAAGAAACGCGCGCCTCCGCCATCCTCCGCTTTTGCTGCGGTCGCAAGCGATGCGGCGGCGGTCGCCTCCGGCCCTGTGATCGCTATCGAGGCCGCATGGTGCGGGCTCGGAAACGAAGAAACGGAGACTGAAAATGGCTACCATCGGCACTTTCAAGAAGACCAATGCGAACGAGTTCACCGGCGAGATCATCACCCTCAGCGTCCAGGCCAAGGGCGTGCGCATCGTCCCCGACACCCGGGCCAGCGGCGAGAACGCTGCAAGCCACCGCGTGGTGGTCGGCAAGGCCGAAATCGGCGCCGCCTGGTCCAAGCGCTCCAACGAGGGCCGCGACTATCTCGGGCTCAAGCTCGACGATCCGAGCTTCACCGCCCCGATCTACGCCAACCTCTTCGCCGACGAGGAAGGCGAGGGCCATAGCCTCATCTGGTCCCGCCCCAACCGCCGCAACGGCGAGTGAACTGGCAGACGCCTCGCCCGGTGTCGGGCGAGGCGCCTTCTGCCGGTGCCGCGGAAGCTTTCCGCGCCGCCGGCTGCCATTACCGGCTTCCTGTCGTCTGATGCGCGACGCCGTGGAGATGGTCGAGCGCGGCTGTTCTCAATGGCTGCGCGCCGGCGCCACTGCCTGAAGGCCTCTTGGCGGTGCGAAATAGCGCCCCTCAATTGCGCACCTGATCACCGTCTCCACACTCTTCCATCCTGGCCATCGATCGCCGTTCAATCTCGACGGCCGCAAGGAGACACCCGATGAATGCCGACGCCGCGCCATTGCCGCCGCGCTACCTGCGCACTTCGGAAGCTGCGCATTTCCTCAGTCTTTCGGCGCGTACGCTGGAGAAACACCGCACCTACGGCACCGGGCCTGCCTATCGAAAACTCGGCGGCCGCGTCGTCTACGCCGTCGACGACCTCCAGGCCTGGGTGCAGCGCGGCGCGATGACGTCGACATCCGATCCGCAAGGCTCGGTGCTGCCCGCCAAGCCTCAAGCCGCCCGCCTGATCGCCTATGCCGGGCGCGAAAGGCGCTGACACGGCTGATCTCCCCTATGTCGGCACGACCACGCCAACCATCGGAACGCGGACAGCTTGATCTGTTCCACGCGCTGCCCGGTGTTGTCGCGCCACGCGATGCGCAGGACCTCATGGCCTATCCCTTCTTTTCCCTCGCCAAATCCAGGCGCATCGCGCCCATCGACTTTCGCGCCGGCGATGTGGCTATCCGTGTCGAAGCGATGCCCGACCACGGCATGGCGACGATCTGGGATGCCGATATCCTGATCTGGGCCGCAAGCCAGATCGTCAATGCGCGGGACGCCGGATTGCGCACTTCGCGCCTGATGGCCGCGACGCCATACGAAATGCTCACCTTCGTCGGCCGCGGTGTCTCGAAGCGAGACTATCTGCGCCTCAAGGCGGCGCTCGATCGCCTGCAGTCGACAAGCGTCGTCACCTCCATTCGCCAACGCGCCGAAGGCCGGCGCCATCGCTTCTCGTGGATCAACGAGTGGCAGGAGCGCTTCGATCGAAACGGCCACCCGCTCGGCGTCGAATTGATTTTGCCGGATTGGTTCTACCGCGCTGTTATGGACGATGCGCTCATCCTGACGATCGACCGCGCCTATTTCCGCCTGACGGGCGGTCTGGAGCGCTGGCTCTATCGGCTGGTGCGCAAGCATGGCGGTCGCCAGCACTCCGGCTGGCGTTTTGACATCAGCCACCTGCATCGCAAGTCCGGCAGCCTCTCGCCGCTCAAGCGCTTCGCCTTCGAACTGCGTGGCATCGTGCGCCGCCAACCTTTGCCGGGATACCTTCTGTTCACGGAGGTCGAAGCCAGCGGCCGTGTGCTGTTGGCTTTCGAGCCGGCGCCCGGATCAGTGGACAGGGTCGTGCCATCAGGAACCCGGACTATCGTGCCATCGGGAACCGGATCCTCGTGCTTTCGGGAACCGCGATCGGCCCTAAGCGGCGGGGTCGACACGGAAAATCGCGCTCTTAACTTAGAGTCTAACTCTCAATCTAACAGTCTTGCGCGCAAGCCGTCGACTGGCAGTGAGGGGCAGAAGCGGCGGTGCGCTGGCTGGCGCAAGGGAGACGACACATGACGTCGTCTACCCAATCGACGCCGCGCGACGACCTCACGACGGTCGAGCTGATCTGGATCGAGAATCGGATTGAGCATCGCATCCGCTTCGGACGTCCTGCCCATGAGACGATCATCGACAAGCGGCGCCGCGTCGTCGGATTTGCGCCAGGCAGTGTTTTTGCGTTCGTGCGCTGGGCGGCGAATGACTTTGGCACTGTTGTTTCGCGCATCGACATCGTGCGCGCGGTCTTGCCCGCTGAAGCGTATCAGACTCTGCCTTACATCCGGCCAGGCGGCGAGATCCTGCTCAAGATCGCAGGTTGGGACAAGGTCGAGCGGGTTCTCCAACTGATCGATGCGGTCGAGGCGATCGGCCTCGATCCGGTCGAGGCCGCACCGGGCTATTGGCGTCAGACCCACAACCGTCTGATTGCGGGCGGAAGGCCGCGTGCCTATTCGCTCGAGCAGCACCGCGCCTTTCTGTTGCGCAAGCGGGTGACTTCATGAGCCGCACCGCCTGCATAGCCGCGGCACTTGCAGCCGTCACCGCGACGGTCGCTCCCGCTGTCGTGGAGATGCCGCAGCTGCTGCTGTGGAACGCGTCGGCCAGCGCGCCACTCGGGCTTTATGCGATCAGGAACATGGCCGTCCCCACGGCCGGCGCGCTCGTTGTCATCGAACCGCCAGACAAGGTCGCTCGGTTCGCCGCCGAGCGTGGCTACCTTCCGCTCGGCGTGCCGATGCTGAAGCACATCGAAGGGCTTCCTGGGCAGCAAGTCTGCCGTCTCGGCCGCCTCGTCACGGTGAACGGGCTTGCGCTGGGTGCTGCACTGGAGCGCGACCGCAAGGGGCGCGCGCTGCCGGAATGGCAGGGCTGCCGCATCATCGCCGCCGCCGAAATCTTCGTCATGAACCGGAAGGTCGGGGAGAGTCTCGATGGCCGCTATTTCGGCCCGTTCCCGGCGAGCTCGATCGTCGGGGCCGCGCTGCCGCTTTGGACCGACGAGAGGGGCGATGGCCACTACACCTGGCTCGCTCCGGCGAACTGAAATTCAGTCCAGCCAACAAGAGAAGGAGATAATCCATGGCCGAGATCGGCGTCTTCCAGAAAACAGATTCGGGTTACTGCGGGCGGGTTCGAACGCTGCTCGTGGATGCCGAGCTGGTGCTTGTGCCGACCACAATATCTGACGGCAAAGCGCCGGATTTTCGTATCCACATCGGTGACGGCGGCGGCCCCGAGGTGGGTGCGGCCTGGAAGGAAACCGGACAGACGGTTGGCGACTATCTGTCGTGCCGGTTGGAGGACCCGCTGTTTGGCCGGCGCTTTCGCGCCGGTCTCTTCCGAACCGACGACGGCTCCTGGTCTCTGCGCTGGATCCGGCCGAAATCGCGGCCGGAGCGTGCTCGATGAGTGGGCCATCGGCGCCGAAACGTGCGGACGGAAGCCGCCCCGTCAGTCGGTTGCCTGGTCGGCGAGAGGCACTCTGGCTGATCGGTGGCATGCTGATCGTCTGTCACGCGATGACGGGGGCGCTGGCACAATCCGCGCCGGCCTCCCGCAAATCCGCGGACGATCCCTATGCCGCGCCTATTGCCGAGGCGTCGCATCGCTTCCGCGTTCCTCAGCGCTGGATACGGGCAATCATGCACGTCGAAAGCGCCCGCGACCCGCGCGCCGTGTCGCGAAAGGGCGCCTTGGGCTTGATGCAGATCATGCCCGCAACCTTTGCCGAGCTGCGCCTTCGTCACCAGCTCGGCCGCGATCCCTATGATCCGCGCGACAACATCCTTGCCGGCACCGCCTATCTTCGCGAGCTGTATGATCGATACGGTTCACCGGGCTTTCTCGCCGCCTACAACGCCGGGCCAGGGCGTTACGAAGCCTCCTTGAAGGGCCGTCCGCTGCCGGCTGAGACCCGGGCCTATGTTGTCACGCTTCGCCCTTTCTGGGGCGGCGGTGATGCGCCCGGCGCACTCACCGCCGGCCATGCCAAGGCCGTCAGCTGGACGGTTGCGCCGCTGTTCATAGTCCCGTCCGGGTCAATGGCCGCTTCCGGTCTTCCGGCTGGCGAAGACATTTCCGTCGAGGTTTCGTCGTCACCGTTGGTGCGCAAACTTTTCGCGGCCGGTTCGCGGCCGCGCCAGCTGTTCACAGGGTCCGACGTCCGGACATCGCAGCGATGACGAAGTCTCCGTCAGGTCGCCCCCTGGGGTCTCGTTTGACGTCGCAGCCAATGAGGCGAGTCGGGCACGAGGTAACAACCGAGGGATGGCAGGATAAAAGGGCGCACATTGCGCGGCGGTCTGGTGGTTGTTCTTGCTTGATTTTCTGGCGCGTTCCGCACATTGCCGGCCATCGGCGCAATGTGTATGAAGCAGCCAGCATATTGTATTTGCTTTTCTTTTTCCACATTGCGGTGCCGCGCCATGGCTGATGAGCGCGAGTTTCGCATTCGACCCGGGCGCATCCGCTCCACGCGCGCCCAGCAGGCCCGGCCCTTCATCGCGCAGGTGTTGGCCGCGGCGAAAAAGGCCGGCGGCGGTATTTCGCGCTCGGGCCGGATTGTACAAGCAAGCCGCTCCCGCTTTGGTCACGGTCAGCGCGCCAGCATCCAGGCCAACCGCCTCATCACCTCGCGATCGCGCGGCGCCGTCGTCAAGGCGCGAGTCGTCCGTCATTCCGTGCGCGCCGCTCCACTTGGCACTCACCTCAACTATCTGCGCCGCGAGGGTGTCAGCCGGGACGGGGAGAAGGGGAAGCTGTTCGGGCCGGGAACGGAGAATGCCGATGGCGCTTCCTTCGCCGCTTGCGCCAAGGACGATCGTCACCATTTCCGCTTCATCGTCTCGCCGGACGACGCTCTCGATATGGCGGACCTCAACGCCTTCACCCGCGATCTGGTGGGGCAGATGGAGAAGGACCTCGACACGCGGCTCGACTGGGTGGCGGTCGATCACTGGAACACCGAGCATCCCCACATTCACCTGATCGTGCGTGGGGTTCGCGACGATGGCCAGGATCTGGTCATCGCGCGTGACTACATCAAGGAAGGCATGCGCGACCGGGCTCGCGATCTGGTTACCCAGGAACTGGGTCCGCGCACCGAGCTCGATATCCGCCACTCGCTCGAAAGCCACATCCAGTCCGAGCGGTGGACGCAACTTGATCGGCAGTTGCTTCGCGACAGCCGTGACAGCGGGATCATCGATCTCGCGCCATCTCCCCAAAGTCAACCGGACGAGTATCACGCTCTGAAAATCGGTCGCCTGCGCAAGCTCGAGACCCTTGGTCTTGCCCAACAGGCCGGGCCTGGCCAATGGGCAATCGACGAACGGGCCGAAGCAACACTGCGCGAGCTAGGCGAGCGCGGCGACATCATCAAGCGCATCCACCGCGCGATGAGTGCGGCTGACATCGAGCGTGGCTCAGCCAATTATGTCCTGGCCGCGGAGAGCCTGGAGACGCCGGTTGTCGGCCGGCTGGTCGATCGTGGGCTCGATGACGAACTGATCGGCACGGCCTATGCCGTGGTCGACGGCGTCGACGGACGCACCCATCACATCAAGCTCTCCGATCTGGAGGCCGCTGGCGACAGCGCACCGGGATCGATCGTCGAGCTGCGAAAATTCGATGATGCGCGCGGGCAGCGGCGAGCCGCGCTCGCCGTGCGCTCCGACCTTGGAGTGGATCAGCAGATCACGGCATCGGGTGCGACCTGGCTCGACCGTCAGGCAATCGCGCGCGAACCGGCCGCCCTGGCCGAGGCCGGCTTCGGCGCCGAGGTTCGCGACGCCCTCGACCGGCGCGCCGAACATCTTGTCAAACAGGGGTTCGCGGAGCGCCAAGGCAGACGGGTCGTCTTCACCCGGAACCTGCTCGACACGCTGCGACGTGCGGAACTGGAGACGCTGGGCGACAGGCTCGCCGCCGACACCGGAAAACCCTTCAAGCGCGCCGCCAGCGGAGACTTTGTTGCCGGCACCTATCGCCAGCGCTTGGCGCTCGCCTCCGGCCGTTTCGCCATGATCGACGACGGACTAGGCTTCCAGCTCGTCCCCTGGACGCCCTCACTCGAAAAGCATCTCGGCCAGCACGTCTCCGGTGTCGCACGTGGCGACGGCGGCATCGACTGGAGCTTTGGCCGCAAGAAGGGTCTCGGCCTCTGACACTGGAAGAAAGGAACAACCATGTCCGCCACGAAAATCCTGTGGGGCCAGATCCTCACGGTCTTCCTGATCGTCCTCTTGACGACCTGGGCGGCGACACAATGGACCGCATGGCAACTCGGTTTCCAGATGGGGCTCGGTCCGCCCTGGTTCGAGATCGCCGGGTTGCCTGTCTACTATCCGCCCGCTCTGTTCTGGTGGTGGTATTTCTACGACGCCTACGCCCCGTCTATCTTCGGGAAAGGCGGATTGATCGCCGTGTCCGGTGGCTTCCTCTCGATCATTGTTGCCATCGGCATGTCGGTGTGGCGGGCGCGCGAAGCCAAGACTGTCCAGACCTACGGGTCGGCGCGCTGGGCCGAGAAGCGAGAGGTGGAGGCAGCCGGCCTAATCGATAACGATGGTGTCGTGCTCGGGCGCTATGACCGCCATTATCTGCGTCACGACGGGCCAGAGCATGTGTTGTGCTTCGCCCCGACCCGGTCCGGCAAAGGCGTCGGCCTGGTGGTGCCTTCGCTTCTGACCTGGCCGGGCTCGGCGATCGTCCACGACATCAAGGGCGAGAACTGGCAGCTCACCGCGGGCTTTCGCGCTCTGCACGGTCGCGTGCTGCTTTTCGATCCGACCAATTCGAGATCGTCAGCCTACAACCCGCTTCTGGAAGTCCGCCGCGGCGAATGGGAGGTTCGCGACGTGCAGAACATCGCCGACATTCTCGTCGATCCGGAAGGGAGCCTGGAGAAGAGGAACCATTGGGAGAAGACCAGTCACGCGCTGCTGGTCGGCGCGATCCTCCATGTTCTCTACGCCGAGCAGGACAAGACGCTCGCCGGCGTCGCGGCCTTCCTCTCCGATCCCAAGCGCCCGATAGAATCGACGCTTGCCGCGATGATGAAGACCGCGCACCTGGGAGATGCCGGCCCGCATCCGGTTATCGCCAGTGCGGCGCGCGAGCTGCTCAACAAATCCGACAATGAACGCTCGGGTGTGCTCTCCACCGCGATGTCCTTCCTCGGTCTTTACCGCGATCCGGTTGTCGCCGGCGTGACCCGGCGCTGTGACTGGCGAATTTCCGACATCGTTGCGGGGACGCAACCAGCAACGCTCTATCTCGTCGTGCCGCCTTCGGACATCAACCGGACCAAACCCCTTATCCGCCTCATCCTCAATCAGATCGGTCGCCGCCTCACCGAGGACCTGCCTACCAAGACAACCCGCCACCGGTTGCTTCTGATGTTGGACGAGTTCCCGGCGCTGGGCCGCCTCGACTTCTTCGAGAGCGCGTTGGCTTTCATGGCCGGCTATGGCCTGAAAAGCTTTCTCATCGCGCAGTCGCTCAACCAGATCGAGAAGGCTTATGGCCCCAACAACTCGGTCCTCGACAACTGTCATGTCCGCGTCAGCTTCGCCACAAACGACGAAAGGACCGCCAAGCGTGTCTCAGACGCGCTCGGCACGGCAACCGAAATGCGGGCGATGAAGAACTATGCCGGTCACCGGCTTTCGCCGTGGCTTGGGCATCTCATGGTGTCGAGGCAAGAGACTGCACGGCAGTTGCTCACTCCTGGCGAGATCATGCAGCTTCCGCCGACCGACGAGATCGTCATGGTGGCAGGCGCGCCGCCGATCAGGGCCAAGAAGGCGCGGTACTATGAGGACGCCAGTTTTAAGGAGCGCGTGTTGCCGCCACCCGAACTGGCGCGGTCCGGAGAGGCCGAGCCTGACGACTGGAGCGAGTTGCCGATCCTGGCTCACTTGGAGGTCACGCACGTTTCCGGAACGCTACAGCAGGGCGATGGCGATCCAACGGGATCGGAGCGCCGCCTGCAAGCCGAACTCAATCGGGCGCAGGCCGTCGAGAGGGCGGCGCCGATTGAAGACGAATTCGATATGGGACAGGACGACGATGCCGACGACGACGATGATGCCGTCCGCAACCGGCGACTGGCGCGCCTCATGCAGGGCGTTGCGCGGCAGGTTTCCCTGGATCCCGATGACGGCATGGAGTTGTAGGCGCCATGATGGCTCGCAAAAAGAAGGCGCAGATTTCCGTCTATCTCGATCAGGCCATCATGACGATGCTTGGCGATTATGCGGCGCGGCGCGATCAACCCCAATCCATGATTGCGGAAGCCGCACTCGCTTCCTTCCTGTCGCCGGATGGGGATGAACGTCGCGAGGCCGCTATCGCCAAACGCCTCGATCAGGTTGATCGCCGCCTGGCCAGGCAGGAGCGCGATATCGGCATTGCGGTCGAGACACTGGCGGTGTTTGTCCGTTTCTGGCTCGCGACAACGCCAGCGTTGCCCGAGCCCGCCGCCCAGGCCGCGCGCGCCAAGGCGGCCGAGCGCTACGAAGCCTTCGTGACCGCCCTGGGCAGGCGCCTCGCGAAGGGGCCGAAACTGCGACAGGAGATTTCCGAGGATATCAATCCGATGGACACCGCGAAAACCCACCCTGACGGAGTTGGCTAGCTTGGAGCCTGATGGCCATGTTCATCATGATGATGGGTATACTTGACGCCGGTGGCGGTCACGCGACGACAATGTTTGTTGGACCGAAGAAGACGATGATGATCAGCAGCGGCTGGCGAGCAAGTCCCGGCAGCCGGTTCGTCGCACCTTGATCAATCGATGGCATCAGCCTTGTTATCGGCGAGGAGAGCCGCCCGCTTGCCGATAGCCGACTTGACTGCGTCGACAAGCTGTTCAGGAAAGCCACGCGGCAGCGAGACGATCACCTCGTCGGCCTGCTTTTCCACGTTTTCAGCAATGTCATCGAAAATTCTGCGCATGACAGGGGTGCCCACACCGGCAATGTCAGCGGTCTGCAGGAAGTGGCGTGGCATGATGTCAGGTACCGAATAGTGCCTGTTCTTGCCGACCGACATTGCCAACTTGAATTTTTGGTGCGGAATCTGGCCGGTATCAAGGCTGGGCTGCGCGGTCAGCACGTCGTAAAGGGGCGTCATGCGGAATCGTCCGCCAGGGCTCAAAAAAATACTGAAATTCTTGGCGTGGCCGTCGGTCGCGCCAATCAGCCAGAACAAGATGCAGGTGCGCAAGAAGGTGGCGATGCCTTCATCTGGCGTATCGCTACCCTTCAAGAGCTCGATAATCTCGCGCATGCCGGGACCGCCATCCGACTGGTACTTGCGCGTCGGCGGCACTGACAGCGCCTGACAGATATCTTCCTGCGGTAGGCGCAGGAGGCGGCCGTCGCGGGCCCACAGCCGGTCGAAGCGTTCTACGATCAGCGTGCGGCGTTTGCCGAAGTCAGCGATCTGCGCCTGGGCGGCGGGAACGCCAAACGCTTGCAGCAGCTTAAGGCACAGATACTCGTTCTCGACGCTGTTGGAGAGATCGATGCCGTTCGGCAGCCGGCCGGTCTGCGGCTTCAGGATATGGGTGGTCGCTGCCGTGCCGATCGGTTTGAACCAGCCTCCGTCCTTGCGCAGCAGTGCGGTCTTTTCCTGCGCGCCGGCAATCGAGATGCGAAAGTCCTCATCCTCGCCGAGGCCTAGCGGAGCGGCAGCAAGGTTCTCGATGATTCCGGCGACGTCCTGGTTGCTGACCGGCCTGCCTTCGAGACTGCCGGGAGGGCCTGGATCCATGCCATCAGGCAGGAATTGCAACGCGCCGACGCAGTCATGGCCGAGCGCAGCCAGCATGCTGTAGGCATCCGTGCCGTCGGCGCCGACGCGTTCGGCAACACGCCTGCGTATGGCGTCATTGTCCGGAAGCAGGTTGTCGAAGACGTTGGTCACCGGCGTGCCGATGTAGCGGTCTTCCCGCAAAGGAAGCGAGAGTGAGATCGGGAAGGTGCCTCGCCAGTCCAGCCATTCGCGGGCGTATTGGAAGTCGATGGCGCCCGTCGATTCCCTGCGCAGAACGCCCACCAGGCGCCCGTTCAGGAAGACATTCAAGGGAATGTGAGCCCGTCGCCGTGCCATTAGAACAGGTCCTCAATATCAGCGGAGCTGCCTTTGCTGCGCGCGCGCACGACGAGTTCAAGGTCGAGAGCGGAGAGGGCGGCCATCAAGGTGCGGAGTTGCATCGCAGGCTCGCCGGCCTCGAGGCGGGAGACCGTACCCTGGCGTAGGTGGATCTGGTTGCCGAGCGAGCCTTGCGTGAGCCCGGCGTTCTTGCGAGCGCGGCGCAGGATGGCTCCGAGTTGTTTTTCGTTGCGAGCGATCTGGTCTGTCATGATGGGTCTCCACGCCCGTAATATACGCGATCGCGTATTGATCGTCAATATACGGGGTTAGGTATAAAACGGAGATATACGCGATCACGTATGTAGGAAAGATATACGCGATCGCGTATGATGCCGTGTAGCTGGCAGCGGCGGTCTTGGCCCCAACTGAAACGAGCGGGACGATACATTCTTGAGACTTTGTTGAAGCACATCTCGCCGCCCGGTCGGGAACACATCAACCTAACTGGCGTCTACACCTGGGATACGGAACTTCAGATGGCGAACGGCTACGACGAGCGCGTCCTGAAAACCATGTATTCCTTGCTCACTCGCAGTCATTGCCCCTCGGCGAGGATCAAGGTTCAAGCGACACGAGCGTCTGCCCGAGCGGCTACGCCTCGAGTTACTTTCTCGAGGTCTGGCGTGGGGAATGGGAGGTCCGCGACGTACAAAACATCGCCGACATCCTGGTCGATCCCGAAGGCTCGCTTGAAAGGCGCAACCATTGGGAAAACACGAGCCACGCGCTGCTGGTCGGTGCGGTCCTGCATGTGCTCTATGCCGGACCGGACAAGACCCTGGCGGCGTCGCGGCATTCCTGTCCGATTCGAAGCGCCCGATCGAATTGACATGGCGGCCATGATGACGACGCCGTACCTGGGGGAGGGCGGTCCGCACCCGGTCATCGCCAGCGCGGGCCGCCGGCGCTAGCGCGGGGCCGCCCGCGCTGTTGATGCCAACTGGGTTCTGTTGCTGATGGCGTTCAGTTGGCGGCTCCGCACAATTGCGACCTCGTCAATCCTGGCGGCACGTTCTCCGTGGGGCCAAATCCGTACTTCGCCATGATGGTGGCGATCGTGCCATTCGACATGACCTTCGCCAGACCCCGATTGTAGAGGTCGCGCAGATCGCCATCGTCCTTCCTGAACGCGATCGCGATGTAGCTGATCGACTTCTCGTCCGTCGTAAACGGGCTGGCGCGCTCCAGATCGGGGCTCTTGTTGCCGGCAAGCAGCCCGATCACCGTCGGGGAAGAGAACAGAGCCGCGTCGATGCGGCCGGCGCGCAGTGCCGCGATGTTGGTCTCGATGTCGGGGAACTGCAGGATGCGGTCCTCCGGCACACCCTCGGTGATAGCGTTCTTGATGACGTTGCTGCCGCGGCCGCCGCCCATGATAGCGTCGGATTTCTTGGCAAGATCCGCATAGCTGTGGATCGCCTTGGGGTTGCCTGCGAGCACGATCGCCGCGTCGTCGGACCTCAGGTCGGGAGCGCCGAAGGCGACCTGCTGACATCGCTCCGGCGTTATCGACAGGCCCGACGCAACGGCATCGAAACGGCCGGCCATCAGGCCAGGGATCAACGCGCCGAACTCGGTGACCTCAAACTCGACCTGCTTGACCCCGAGATCGGCAAAGGCAGCCCTGAGAAGATCCGGATGCCAGCCAAGCAGCTCGCCGGTTCCCTCCTTCTTGTAGCCCCATGGCGAGCGGTTGTGGATGCCGATGACGATCCGCCCTTCCTTCAAGACGCGTTCTTTCGTGGTCTCTGCCGCTGCCGGCAGCACAGATCCAACAA
Organism: Mesorhizobium sp. B2-1-1; assembly: GCF_006442975.2. NCBI lineage: Bacteria > Pseudomonadati > Pseudomonadota > Alphaproteobacteria > Hyphomicrobiales > Phyllobacteriaceae > Mesorhizobium > Mesorhizobium sp. B2-1-1. The sequence goes on from NZ_CP083955.1 coordinate 116,848, forward strand.
GCGCGGCATAGGCGATGCAGGCCAGGCCAATCGCAGCCGATCGGGCTCGAAATTTCATCGGTGGGGTCCTCCCATGAGTTTGAGTTGCGCGAAGGCGTCCCGCCTCAGCCGCTCAACGCTACGGTCGGATGCGGTGCTTCGTCAATATATATGTACAAAATATGTACATATTGCGGACGGACTGGGGTGGGTGGATCAAGCCTGGCCGCTCGAGGAGATACACGCCCGACGTGAATTGCGATCGGGGTGACGCGGTCCCCCAACTCGCTTCCGCCGCTGAAGCTTAACCGACGCCGAATGACCGGTCGCCTAGACAGGCAAGACTTCCGAGCGCTTGACCTGGCCGAGCGCGAAGCTGCTTTCGATCGAGGCGATGTTGTCCAGCCGCGTCAGCTTGTCCTTGATGAACCGTTCGTAGGCCTCCAGGTCGCGCACCACGATGCGCATCAGGTAATCGCGCTGGCCCGTCATCAGATAGCAGTCGACAACCTCCGGCCAGCGCAGCACGGACTGAGAGAAGCGGTCGAGATCGTCTTCGCGTTGCCGTTCAAGCTTGATCGACGCGAAAGCGCTGATCGGCAGCCCGAGCTTCTTTTGGTCGACGACGACCGTATAGCCTTTGATGACGCCGGCGCCCTCCAAGAGCCTGACGCGCCGGGCGCATGGTGAGGGCGAAAGGCCGACGGCTTCAGCAAGGTCGTTCGTCGTCGCTTTTGCGTTCTTCTGCAGCGCGGCAATGATCTTCAGGTCGATGGCATCAAGCGTCGGATTTGGCATGTTTCCCTCGTCTGGCGTCATTATTGGCTGCATCAGCCAATATCATCGGTCGGCTTGCGTAAGAATAGTCACTTTTGAGAGGCAGAGGCAGCTATCGTTGAGACCCGACTGACAGGAGCCGACGATGACGATCCTCTCCGAACTCGAACGCAAGGTTCTGTGGCTGGCGGTCTGGATGATCCATCATGCCAATCATGTTCGCGGCTCGCAGGACGGCCTCAAGATTGGCGGACATCAGGCGTCCTCGGCGTCCGCCTCGACCTTGCTGACGGCGCTCTATTTCCAGATCCTCAGGCCTGAAGACCGTATCGCCGTCAAGCCGCATGCCAGCCCGGTTTTTCACGCCATCCAGTATCTGTACGGCAAGCAGACGCTCGAGCAGCTGCAGAATTTTCGCGGCTATCGCGGCGCGCAGTCATACCCGTCTCGAACCAAGGATATCGACGACGTCGATTTCTCGACCGGGTCGGTTGGACTGGGCGTGGCACAGACCCTGTTCTCCTCCCTGGTCCAGGATTATGTCAGGGCAAAGGGCTGGAACGCGGACCAGCCTGAAGGTCGGATGGTCGCCCTTCTCGGCGACGCCGAAATGGATGAGGGCAATATCTTCGAGGCCCTCCTCGAAGGCTGGAAGCACGGCCTGCGCAACACCTGGTGGGTCGTCGACTACAACAGGCAGAGCCTGGATGCGGTGGTGCGCGAAGGCCTGTGGCAGCGCTTCGAGTCCATCTTTCGCAACTTCGGCTGGGATGTGGTGATCCTGAAACATGGCACCTTGCAAAAGGCGGCCTTTGAGGAAGAGGGCGGCGAAAAGCTGCGGTCATGGATCGATGCATGCCCCAACCAGCTCTATTCGGCGCTGACCTTCCAGGGCGGCGCTGCATGGCGCCGGCGCCTTCTGGACGACCTCGGTGACCAGGGATCGGTGACCCGGCTGGTCGAGAAGCGCAGCGACGAAGACCTCGCCGCATTGATGGCAAATCTCGGCGGCCACGATCTGGCGAGCATCGTCGATGCCTTCGAGCAGGCGCGAGGGCATGATCGTCCGTCCTGTTTCATCGCCTATACGATCAAGGGCTTCGGCCTGCCGCTGGCAGGCCACAAAGACAATCACGCCGGATTGATGACACCGGCGCAAGTCGAGGCGCTGCGACAAGCCATGGGTGTCCGCCAGGGGCGTGAATGGGACATGTTCGAGGGCCTTGCATACGATGAGGCCGCGATCCGGTCCTATCTGGCGTCGTCGCCTTTCGCGCAGGCAGCTACCCGTCGCCATAAAGCCTCGGCCGTATCCGTGCCGGCACAGATACCCTGGCGCGCGCAGGTCTCCATGTCGACACAGCAGGGCTTCGGCCTTCTGATGCATGAGATCGCCAAGTCAGACAGCGATTTTGCAAAGCGTGTGGTCACCACGTCTCCGGACGTCACGGTCTCGACCAATCTCGGCGCCTGGGTGAACAGGCGAGGCCTGTTCGCGCGCGGCGACCAGGCGGACCTCTTCCGTGAAGAACGCATACCCTCCACCTTCAATTGGACGTTTTCGCCGTCGGGACAGCATTTCGAACTGGGCATCTCGGAGATGAACCTCTTCACGATGCTGTCGGCGCTGGGTTTGTCGCACTCGCTTCACGGCGAGCGGCTGCTTCCGGTCGGCACGCTCTACGACCCTTTCATCGAGCGTGGCCTCGATGCGCTGAACTATGCCTGCTATCAGGACGCGCGCTTCATTCTGGCGGCAACGCCCTCCGGCGTGACGCTGGCGCCAGAGGGCGGAGCGCATCAGTCGATCGCCACGCCGCTGATCGGCATGGCGCAGGACGGCCTGGCCGCATTCGAGCCGGCCTATGTTGACGAGCTGGCAGTCATCCTGCGTTGGGCGTTCGACTACATGCAGCGCTCCGGCGAGGCCGAGCCCGACGACCAAACCTGGCTGCGCGATCGTACTGGAGGTTCGGTCTACCTCAGGCTCTCAACGCGATCGGTCGAACAACCGTCTCGCCAGATGGAGGATCCGCTGGCGCGCGCCATCGTCGACGGCGCCTACTGGTTGCGCAAGCCCGGGCCCAATGCCGCTGTGGTGATCGCCTATTCGGGAGCTGTCGCGCCGGAGGCGGTGCAGGCGTTGGGGCTGATGGCCGGAGATCGGCGCGATGTCGGGCTTCTGGCCGTGACCTCGGCCGATCGGCTGAACGCCGGCTGGTCTGCGGCGGCGCGGGCGCGCCAGTTTGGCCATCCGCGCGCCACCAGCCATGTCGAGCGCCTGCTGGCTGGCCTCCCGGCCTCGTGCGCCATCGTGACGGTGCTGGACGGGCACCCCGCGACGCTCGCCTGGCTGGGATCGGTCCATGGCCACCGCACGCGCGCGCTCGGCGTCGAGCATTTCGGCCAGACCGGTACGATCGCGGATCTCTACCGGCATTACGGGATCGATGCGCAAGGTATCATGGCAGCAGTGCAATCGGTTTCGGCCGGCCGGCCGCTGCGGCACCTTGGCTCGGCCGCCTGACGATCCGCCAGCATCGCCTCGCGCCTGCTGGTACGGTAGGAGGCCGTCAATACCGGAATTCCTTGAGAGCCGCGGCCGATCGTCGGCGCCATCTTCCCGCATGGCGAGAAAAGCATGGGGGAGATGAAAATGGCCGAGGCCGGCGATGTCATGAGCCGTGAAGCGCTGCGGTCGCCGGTGAGAACAGCGACGGCAATGGCGCATCACGGCGAGCTCATCCAGGGCGTCTTCAAGGATGATGGCGGGCGCCTTCATCGCGGGCTCGTGACGCTGCCGATTGCTGGCTTGAGATCCGAGGCAAGCTTCGCCAGGAGCGACGGCGATGCGGTCGTTGTCCACCCCGATCATAAGGTCAAGGCGGCGGCAGCCGCGCGCCTCACGCTCGATTTTCTGAACGTCACTGGCGGCGGCGAGCTGACACTTCAAAGCTCAATCCCTGTGGGGCACGGCTACGGCTCATCGACGGCTGACGTTGTCGCTTCCATTCGCGCTGTCGCCGCAGCCGTCAACATCCAGCTGCGGGCGTCGAGCATCGGGCGTCTGGCCGTGGCTGCCGAGCGCGCCAGCGACGCGATCGCGTTCGATGAGCACGCAGTGCTCTTCGCGCAACGGGAAGGCATGGTGATCGAGAATTTCGGGGGCTCCCTGCCGCCGCTGCTCCTGGTCGGGTTCAAGGCAAATGGCGGGGTTCCGGTCGACACATTGCAGCTGCCGCCTGCACGCTACGACAGTACCGAGATCCAGGAATTCGGCGTGCTTAGGGCGCTGGTGGCGCGGGCGGTTCGCCTTCAGGATCCCTATCTTCTCGGACGTGCCGCCTCGGCCAGTGCGGTGATCAGTCAACGGCACTTGCCGAAACAGGGCTTCGGCGAGATCGCCGACATCGCCAGGCGAGCCGGGGCGTGCGGGGTGCAAGTCGCCCATAGCGGTTCGCTGTTTGGCCTGATTTTCGATCTTTTCACATCGAATCTGAAGCGACGGGCGGCCCTCGTCGCGCAACAGATAAGACGTGCCGGCTTCAAGGATGTCGAAGTTCACTTGGTCAACGCGGAGAGCTGGACATGGTGACCTTCGACGTGGACTATTTCAGGGACCTTGAGACCCCGCGCCTTGCTCTGCTGGCGCCCAATCTCGTGGCCGCTGCGTTCCCGCTGATGAAGCTGATGCCGGCCCGCTACATTCTGGATCGGGCAGCGTCGAATGGCGAACTGAAGGCCGGCTCCCATATCGTCGAGACGACGTCCGGCACATTTGGAATGGCGGTGGCGCTGCTGGCGGCGGCGCGTGACTATCGCCTTACGCTCGTCACCGCTTCAACGCTGATCGATGCCAAATACAAAGCCCGTCTGGAGCGCATCGGCGCGACGGTTATCGCCCTTGACGATCCGCGCGGCGATGGCAACCAGCCGGGCCGGCTGGAGCGCCTCAAGGAAATCCTGGCGAAGGAGCCGGATGGCTTCTGGACCCGCCAATACGACAGTCCGGGCAATTGGCTTGCCTATGCGCGGCTGGCCGAACTCTTTGTCCGGGCCATGGGCAGGATTGACTGCCTGGTCGGCTGCGTCGGCACGGGAGGCTCGCTATGCGGCACCGCCTCCTTTTTGCGAACTGTCTTTCCCCACCTGATGGTGTTTGCCGTCGATACCCATCGCAGCATTCTGTTCGGGCACCCTGTCGGCAAGCGCATGCTGCGGGGCTTGGGCAACAGCGTTCTGCCGAAAAATGTCAGGCATGAGCTTGTCGACGAGATCCATTGGGTTGGCGCCTACCCGGCGTATAGGAGCGCGCACCGCTTGCTGCGCGAGCATGGCATTTTCATGGGGCCGACCAGCGGCGCCGCCGCCTTGGTGGCGCAATGGGTTGCAACGACGCTTCCTGACGCGCAGGTGGCGGTGATCATGCCTGACGAAGGCCATCGCCATGCCGAGACCGTCTACAATGATGAGTGGCTTGCGGCGCTGCCTGGCTGGCCCTGCAAGGAACTGTCGGAGCCGAGGACGCTGACGACCATCGCACCGGCCGAAGAGACGCAATGGACGCGCTTTCTTTGGCTGCGTCGCTGCCTCGGCGATGTGCTGAAAACGCAGGCGGCAGGCGAAGTGCCACCGGTTGTTGGTGCGGCGGAAAATCTATGAAACGAGATCCAGCCCGTTTTTGTCGAGCCAGCGCCAGGCGTCGTGCGTCGTCTGGAAGATCTGGTCGTGTTCGTTCGATCCAACGGAGCGATCGAGGTCCTTGAGGCCGCTGGCTGTCACGACGGCCACGACACGGTCTGTGGCTGCGATGACACCTTGGTCCTTCAACGTCGATATCGCTATCAGCGGCGTGACCGAGGCCAGTTCGGCAAAGATTCCTTCCTCCCGCGCAAGGCGTTCCTGCATCGCGATCAGGCCGTGATTGCTGACGGGGACGGCATGCCCGCCGGATTCGCGCAGAGCCTTCAAGGCCTGAAAGGTGCTGCGTGGCGTGCCAATCGATACGGCTAGGCTGTCGAAGAGCATCTTGCGTTCACTCAACGCATCGGCGCCGCTGGCCAGAGCGTGCGCCAGCGACCCATGCACCTCTGCTGCGACGAGACGAGGCAAGCGCGTGATCGACCCTGCCGCGAACAGCTCGCAAAAGCCAGCCCACACGCCGGACAACGCATCACCATAGCAGACCGGCAGGACGCACCAGTCTGGCGCCGTGCCATTCGATTGCTCGACGATCTCATAGGCGATCGTCTTGTAGCCCTCGATGCCGAGTGGATGGCTGCCGACGACCGGACCGTGATAGGGCGATGCGATGAACCAGTCGTAACGGGCAGCCGCCTGTTCAAGCAGCGACCATCGGTCCATTTTGTTGACCAGGGGCAAGACCGTCGCGTCATACTTTCGGATCTGCGCCAGCATCGCGCCGGCCGACCCCGCGAAAGTGGTGACGACGCATTTGAGACCAGCTCGAGCGGCGTAGGCCGCCAGCGAAGCGCCGGCGTTTCCCGATGAGGCGGTCGCGACGATTTTCGCGCCACGTGCGCGCGCCACACTGACCGCGATGGTCGAGAAGCGGTCCTTGTGCGACCAGGTCGGGTTTCGGCCTTCGTCCTTGATTGCAAGGTCCGGCACGCCCAGAAACGCGCCGATGCGCGGTGCGGCAAGCAAAGGTGTCAGACCCTCGCCAAGGCTCACCGCGTCGGCTTCTGTGCAAGGCAGCATATGCGCAAAACGCCACAGCGAGCGCGAACTGGTGACGCCGTCAAAGGGATGGAGGTGCGGGACCGCATAGACCGGACGAAGATTTGCCGGCGCGGTGTCTTGGCAGTGGGCGCATCCCCTGGAGTCGATGGTGACGTGCGCAGGCGAGGAAGCGCCGCATCGGATGCAGACGAACTCCAGGACACGACCTGCGTCCATACCAGGCGGCTTTTGCTCGCCCGAGAGATGCGCGGACATGTTGTGTGCGAGGTCGCGAAATGGCCGGCTCGCCATGGCTATTCCTTATTCAGGAAACGAGGAATTCGCTTGTTGTTTCAACAGCCCGCAGCACGGCTGTCAATGCGGAATGTGCACTATAGTGTGTCGCACCACAGTGCGCGTCGTAGCATCCGTTGTTGGATGAAACTTCGCGGCGTTTTCGGCCTAAACGTGCAGCGGCTTCGCAGAGAGCGAAAACTCTCTCAGGAGCAGTTGTCTTTCGTTTCGGGCCGCACGCGCGCCTATATCAGCAGCGTCGAAGCCGGGCGGCGCAACGCTACGCTTGATACAGTCGAAATTCTGGCCAAGGCGTTGAATGTCGAGCCACAAGAGTTGGCTTCAGCAAACCCGGCAAGTAAGCACGCTGTTCGGGTGACGAAGCCGGCCGCCTCAAAGTCGAATGAATGAAGCCGGACTTCCGCAATTCAGTGCTGACCTGATTTTCACTTATCTCGTCTTTGTGACACGTGATTGACTCCTTTAGTGTACATTCGATGCGTGTCCCATTGAAGATGGTGTCTAGACAGCCATAGGTTGTTCTGCGGGGTAGGGCCTGACTTTGGTTGAGGTCTTCCAATGGAGAACGAAACTGTTGTCGACCTTTTTGCGGCGATCACCAAGATCGATACTGCGCGGTCGGCTGATGCAATCCTTCAAGAGTTCCGCTCAGCCATGGGGCGTTACGGATTGCGCAATTTTCTGATCACCGGACTGCCCGTGCCGCACGATACGGACTGGCAGCGTGAAATCCTGGGCGATGGCTGGCCTATCGATTGGTATCGGCGCTACGTCTCCGAGGATCACTTTTTGCACGATCCGTGTGTTGCGCAGTGCCGGCACTCGCCGGAGCCCTTCCTGTGGCGCGAGCTGCCGGCCGCAAGGTTGGGTGCACGCGCGAAGCTGGTCATGGACGAAGCTGCCGAGTTCGGGATGAAAGAAGGTATCTGTGTACCCATTCACGTGCCTCTGGCGGGCCCAAGTGTGGTCACTGCGGCGAGCGACCGGATGGACGTGCCGCCGAGCGCCATGCCCCTTATCGAGACGGTTTGCGTGCATACCTTTCGCAGCCTCTCAGGGCTGGGAACACCCGGCGATGGCGAAGAGCCCACGCCCTTGACGGCGCGCGAGCGCGAACTCCTGGAGTGGAGCGCGCAAGGCAAATCCACCGATGACATCGCTTGTATCCTTGGTGTCACCAGGAACACGGTTGAAAGCCATCAGCGCAACATTCGAGCAAAGCTCGATGCGATCAATGTCGCGCATGCCATCGTCAAGGCGCTGCGACGGCAGGAAATCCAGATTTAGCAATACCTGAATACCGTCATACGTACGGCAAGTCCGTTTTCCTACGACCCTCCGCCTGGAGGCGTCATGGTTCGTATACATCTGGTCACTTGGGATAACAGGAAGCACTACAGGAAAGTTCTGGAGCGCTACTTTCGGATACGCTACGAGATTTACGTCAAGCAGAGGCGATGGCGCGCCGTCGCACGGCCCATCAACATCGAGATCGACGCCTTCGATAACGAGCATACGCTTTATGTTCTGGCGCTTGATACCAACGGCAAGATCCTAGGCGGCTCCCGTCTCGTCCCGACGCTGGAGCCGCATCTCATGAGCGAAGTGTTCCCGGTTCTCGCCGGCGACAGGCCTCCGCGAGCGGCTGAAATTTTCGAGTGGACGCGTTTCTTCGTCGTTCCATCGCTTCGTACGCACGGCACCCCGTCGCCGATCGCCGGCTTGGTTCTCTGCGGTCTGCTCGAGATCGCTCAACGTCTGGGGATTCGACAGATCAGTGTGGTGTGCGAGACATTCTGGCCAAAACGGCTGCGCGCGCTTGGGTGGACGCTGACCGAGCTCGGTGACGTTCTCGAACATCCCGACGGCGATATCATCGCGTTGCTGATCGAGGTCACGCCCGAAGCTGTTGAACAGACGCGCCGCGCTTACGGCATCAGCGGCGTCATACTTGCCGACAACATCTAGGCTCGTAACCAGGCACCTGCGGGAAGCGCGCGAGGGCTCGATCGTCAGGGGTGTATTGTCATCGCGCCCATTTGCGCGGTAGTCAGCCCTATGATGTGTCGAACCCGGTTGATGGACTCATGAAGCCGCTGGTCCTGATCGCCTCGAAGGACCCGGATTTCTTCCTGGTCTTCGGCCACATACTTTCGGTAGCCGGCTTCGAAACACAGCTGATCACGGGAGACCGGGAAATCGCACGTGCCATCGCGGCGACAGCCCCGCTTGCCATAATCGTGGACTGCCATCCGGGCGACCGTGCAATCGTCAAGCAGTGCAGCTGGTTGAAGTCGACCGCCGCAACCAAAGCGACGCCGGTCGCGAGCCTGGTTGCCCCGCGCTCCGGCAGGCTGCATCTGGACTTGATCAAGGCTGGCGTCGACGAAATATTTTCCCGGCCGTTCGCCCCCGAACAGCTGCTGACATGGCTGCACGGCAAGGCGGGCATAGCGAAGCTTTCACGCGAAACGGACTCGGGTGAGTTGGTGCAGGGCGATTTTCGGCTCGAGCGACAGACCCACCGGACATTCTTCAAGCAAAAGGAGATCGTCATGCCACCGATCGAGTTCAAGCTTTTGCGCAGCCTTTTGGGGCAACCTGGCAAGGTCTTGAGTCGCGAGGAGCTGGTCGCGACGGCATGGCCTGAACATGCCGCCGCAACCGACGTGCGGGGCGTCGACGTCCATATAGCCAGGTTGCGCAAAAGGCTTCGGGCGTCGGTGGGAAGCGATGTGATCCGGACCGTTCGCTCGGCAGGTTACGCGTTCGCGCCGGACTGGTGATCTGACGGGCGTGCAGCGTTCCTGCGCGGGCGGTGCCGGCACGCCGGTCGACACGCGTCTCATCTCAATGGCTCAAGATGGTGTCCAGGAACAGCCGCGCGCGTGGGTGAGCGGCCGCTGAGAAAAACTCTTTGGAAGAGGCACGCTCGATAATGCGGCCGTCGTCCATGAAAACAATCTCATCGGCGACTTCGCGTGCGAAACCCATCTCATGCGTCACGCAGACCATGGTCATGCCGGTTTTCGCGAGCGCGATCATGACGTCGAGGGCTTCCTTGATCATTTCCGGGTCGAGCGCGGAGGTGGGTTCGTCGAACAGCATGATTCGGGGATTGAGGCAGAGCGCACGCGCGATCGCCACCCTTTGTTGTTGACCACCCGAGAGCTGGGCCGGGTAGGCTTGCGCCTTTTCGGGAATGCGCACCGCCGTCAGATGCTGCATGGCGATCTCTTCGGCCTCCCGGCCGGTTTTCAGGAGAACCCGTCGCAGCGCCAGCGTGCAGTTGGCAAGCACGGTGAGATGCGGAAAGAGGTTGAAACTCTGGAACACCATGCCTGTCAGCCGGCGCGCCGTCGCCGTGTCCCGGGCATTTCTTCCCAGTGCTATCCCGTCGAGCTGGATCGTTCCCTTTTGAAAAGGCTCAAGACCGTTGCAGCAGCGGATCAGCGTCGATTTGCCCGAGCCGGAAGGCCCGCAAACGACGATGCGTGTGCCCGCGCGGATCGTCAGATCAATATCCTTCAAGACGTGCAGGGCACCGAACCATTTATTGAGGCCATCGACCCGGAGATGCGCGGTGGTTTGAACGGAGGAGACTGGGAGCGAGACTTGAGCGAGCATCAGCGACGTCCGGATGCAAGCAGGCGCTGCTCGACACGCTTTACGCCATAAGCAACGATCAGCGCCAAGGCGAGAAACAGAATGCCGGCGACGGTGAGCGGCTCCGCGTATCGATAGGTTTCAGACGCGATATCGAAGGCGCGGCCGAGCATTTCGGGTACCGCCAGGATCGCGAGATAGGGCGTGGCCTTGAGGATCGAAACGAGATAGTTGCCCAACGGTGCGGCGACGTTGCGCAACATTTGCGGCGCGACAATGAAAACGACCGTGTCGCGGCGGCTGAGCGACAAGGCTCTGGCTGCTTCCTGTTGGCCCTTCGGGATCGCGTCGATGCCCGCCTTGAACACCTCCGCCAGATAGCCGCTGTAATACAGGCTCAGCCCCAGTATGCCGACCGTCATGGCCCCAAGCCGGATGCCGTAGAAAGGCATGACGAAATACAGGAAATAGAGCCAGGCCAGAACCGGCGTCGAGCGGATGAAGTCAATCAGAAAGCGGACGGCGAGGCCGGGCGCGCCGCCGCCGCGGCGGATCATCTCGAAACTGAAACCAAGCGCTGAAGCGCCGAGACAACTCAACACCGTTGCCAGCAGAGTCGCTCCGATTGCCCCGAGAATGGTCGGAATGGTCGAGAGCGCGAAGTCAAAGTTAAATCCCACCAGGCGTTCCTCTTTCAGGATTTGACCCGCGCCTCGAGCCAGCGGCCGGCGAGTGCGATCGGATAACACACGACGAAGAAGGCCAGCAGCAGCGCTGAGTAGATCGCCACCGGATCGTATTCGGTCTGCGCGATCTCCTTGGCCCGGAAGGTCATGTCCGTCAGCGTGACCAGCGAAACGAGGGACGTCGCCTTGACGAGCTGGATAAGATTGTTGACGAAGGTGGGGCTCATGGCGACCAAGGCCTGCGGCAGCTCGATCAGAAACAGGATCGCCGGGCGCGAGAGGCCGAGCGCCATGCCCGCCTCGCGTTGGCCGGCGGGAAGAGATTGCAGTCCGGCGCGCACCGCCTGGCTGGCGTAGCCGCCCGTGTTGAGACCGAGCACCAGTGCACTGACGGTCAGCGCCGATAGGGTGACCCCCATCACCGGCAGCACATAGTAAAAGACGAAGAGCAGGACGACCACCGCGGAACTGCGCCAGAATTCAATCATGGCGGTGACCAGGAAGCGGGTCATGCCGGTGGTCAGAAACTGCGCGACGCCGAAGACGAGCGCGAAGGGGATCGCAAAGACCAGGCCATAGGCCGTGACCTTCAGGGTGATGCCCAGCCCCTGCAGAATGCCTAGCCAGATCTCGAACATGTTCACGAGGTGCCACCTATCTTTGCTGAAAGGGGTGCCGATGATGTCAGTATGGTTTCAGCGTGCCTCAGGTCGGCGGCTTTCCGCTCAGAAATCGCGTCCTTCTGACCGGACCTCATGGCAATTCTCCGTGCGGTGGAAAGAACGATCGCCTTTCCGGAGAGGCCATCGGTGGCTTTGTCATAAACCCGGCGGGAGTCTTCTGTCAATAAACATGGACATCTTACTGCAAAAGTTCATATTTGAGCTGCGGCGAAGGCGGAAAGACGTCGGGCTTAAAGCGCGATGACCGTCGGCGCCGCCGTTGGCCGGTAATTTTACGCTACGCTACGACGACGGCTGAAACCGGTTGAACCGGGCTGCTCCAAGGCTCTTTTGATCGTCCCCGACCGGGCGTTGTTCGACGTGTTCCCGGCCAGAACGGGGACAGTATGGCCATCTCGCACAACGATACCGAAGGACGCGCGCGCAGTTCGCGCATGCTGCGCACCGCGCTTGGACCCGCCATCGCCCGGTTTCTCGACGATCCCGCGATCGTCGAGGTCATGCTCAACCCGGATGGCCGCATCTGGGTGGATCGGCTTTCGGACGGTCTGGCCGATACAGGGAACATGCTGGCGCCCGCCGCCGGCGAGCGCATTGTGCGTCTGGTCGCCCATCATGTCGGCGTCGAGGTCCATTCCCGTTCTCCACGCGTCTCGGCCGAGTTGCCGCAGACCGGCGAGCGTTTCGAGGGCCTGTTGCCGCCCGTGGTGGCCGCGCCGGCCTTCGCAATCCGCAAGCCCGCCGTCGCCGTGTTCACGCTCGATGACTATGTCGCGGCGGGCACAATGTCGGCCGCCCAGGCCGCGATATTGCGTGCCGCGGTTGCCGTGCGCGCCAACATCCTCGTCGCCGGCGGCACGTCGACTGGCAAGACGACGCTCACCAACGCGCTGCTTGCCGAAGTGGCGAAAGGGACGGACCGGGTCGTCCTGATCGAGGACACCCGTGAACTCCAATGCGCCGCGCCCAACCTTGTCGCAATGCGCACGAAGGACGGCGTCGCCACGCTTTCCGACCTGGTTCGCTCGTCTTTGCGCCTGCGGCCCGACCGCATCCCCATCGGCGAGGTGCGCGGCGCCGAAGCTCTGGATCTGTTGAAGGCATGGGGCACAGGGCACCCTGGCGGGATAGGCACCCTTCATGCGGGCTCCGGTATAGGCGCGCTGCGCCGTCTTGAGCAGCTTATCCAGGAAGCCGTTGTCACCGTGCCGCGTGCGCTGATCGCCGACACGATCGGGCTTGTCGCTGTGCTCGCCGGACGCGGCAACGCGCGGCGGCTTGTCGAACTGGTCAGAGTCGAGGGTCTCGGCGCCGACGGCGATTACCGCATTGCTGAAGCTGCCCCCATCAACACAGGAGAAAATTCATGATCCGCCTGCTTTCGCGCTGCCGCGCCGGCCTGGCTGCGGCCTGCGTCGCAATTGCCGTCAATCTCGTGGTGGCTCCGGTCGCCCATGCGTCAGGCTCCTCGATGCCGTGGGAACAGCCGCTCGAAAAGATTCTTCAGTCCGTCGAGGGACCGGTTTCCAAGATCGTCGCCGTGATCATCATCATCGTCACCGGCCTGACGCTGGCCTTCGGCGACAGTTCGGGTGGCTTCAGGCGGCTCATCCAGATCGTTTTTGGCCTTTCGATCGCCTTTGCGGCGTCGAGTTTCTTCCTGTCGTTCTTCTCGTTCGGCGGCGGAGCGCTGATCTGATGACAACCGCTCTTGAACAACTCGACGCGGTGCGGGGGTGGACGGTGCCCGTCCACCGGGCGCTGACGGAGCAGATCCTGCTCGGCGGCGCGCCGCGCGGAATAGCGATCCTCAATGGCACGCTGGCGGGCGCGGTCGGCCTTGGGCTGCGGCTGTGGCTGGTCGGTCTCCTCATCTGGGCAATCGGACATCTCACGGCGGTATGGGCCGCCAGGCGCGATCCGCTGTTTTTCGAGGTTGGGCGCCGACACCTGCGGCTCCCCGGACATCTTTCGGTTTGAGGGCGCCGCTATGATGAGCCTTGCCGAATACCGCCGAACCGCTGCTCGCCTTGCCGACTATCTGCCTTGGGCAGCACTCGTCGCGCCGGGCGTCGTGCTCAACAAGGACGGCAGTTTTCAGCGCACCGCGAGGTTTCGCGGCCCCGATCTCGACTCCGCCGTCGCGGCAGAGCTTGTCGCGGTGGCGTCGCGCATCAACAATGCCTTTCGTCGCCTCGGCTCGGGCTGGAGCGTCTTTGTCGAAGCACAGCGGCACGAAGCCGCCTCCTATCCCGAGAGCCAGTTTCCCAATGCGGCCGCCAGCCTGCTCGATGCCGAGCGCAAAGCCGATTTCGACGAGGAAGGGGTTCATTTCGTATCGAGCTACTTTCTCACATTCCTGTTTTTGCCACCGCCCGAAGACGCCACGCGCGCCGAGGGGTGGCTTTATGAGGGTCGCGACCAGTCGGACGCGGATCGGGCGAGATCGTGCGCGCCTTTGTCGACCGGACAGGGCGCGTGCTGTCCCTGCTCGACGGGTTCATGCCGGAATGCCATTGGCTCGATGACGGCGAAACGCTCACTTATCTGCATTCGACGATCTCGACCAAACGCCATAAGGTGCGCGTCCCCGAGACGCCGATCTATCTCGATGCGCTGCTCGCTGATGAACCGCTCGCCGGCGGGCTCGAGCCACGACTTGGCGATAAGCATCTTCGCGTGCTCTCGATCGCCGGCTTCCCGACCGCAACGACACCCGGCCTGCTTGATGACCTCAATCGGCTGGCCTTCCCTTACCGCTGGTCGACCCGTGCGATCCTGCTCGACAAGGTCGACGCTGTCCGACTGTTGACCAGGATACGGCGGCAATGGTTTGCGAAGCGCAAGAGCATCGCCTCGATCCTCAAGGAGGTGATGACCAACGAAGCGTCGGCCCTCCTCGACACCGACGCCGCCAACAAGGCGGCCGACGCCGACACCGCATTGCAGGAGCTCGGCGCCGACATGGCGGGCATGGCCTATGTCACCGCGACCGTCGCGATATGGGATTGTGACCCGCGCGTGGCCGACGAGAAATTACGGCTTGTCGAGAAGGTCATCCAGGGCCGCGACTTCACGGCGATTGCCGAGACCGTCAACGCCATCGACGCCTGGCTTGGTTCCTTGCCCGGGCACGCCTACGCCAATGTCCGTCAGCCTCCCATCTCAACGCTCAATCTCGCCCACATGATGCCCCTCTCTGCCGTGTGGGCGGGGCCGGAACGGGACGAGCATCTGGTCAGTCCTCCCTTGCTTTACGGCAAGACCGAAGGCTCGACCCCGTTCCGGTTGGTCCTTCATGTCGGCGATGTAGGTCATACGCTGGTCGTCGGCCCCACTGGAGCCGGCAAGTCGGTGCTGCTCGCGCTGATGGCGCTGCAGTTCTGCCGCTACCGCAACGCTCAGATCTTCGCCTTCGATTTCGGCGGGTCTATCCGCGCCGCGGCGCTCGCCATGGGGGGCGACTGGCACGATCTCGGAGGGCACCTCACCGAAGGCGTGGACGCCTCCGTTTCGCTGCAGCCGCTCGCCCGGGTTCATGACACATACGAGCGTGCCTGGACGGCTGACTGGATCGTCGCGATCCTGATGCGCGAAGGCATCCAGATCACCCCGGACGCAAAGGAGCATATCTGGGCGGCGCTAACGTCGCTTGCCTCGGCTCCCGTCGAGGAGCGCACCATCACCGGGCTCAGTGTGCTCTTGCAAGCCAATGACCTGAAACAGGCATTGCGCCCATACTGTGTCGGAGGCGCTCACGGCCGATTGCTCGACGCCGAGGCCGAACACCTCGGACAGGCATCCGTGCAGGCCTTCGAGATCGAAGGACTGGTGGGCACGCAAGCCGCGCCGGCCGTCCTCTCCTACCTGTTCCATCGCATCGGGGACCGGCTCGACGGGCGTCCGACGTTGCTCATCATCGACGAAGGCTGGCTCGCCCTCGATGACGGGGGGTTTGCCGGGCAGTTGCGCGAGTGGCTGAAGACGCTGCGCAAGAAAAACGCCAGCGTCGTCTTCGCCACCCAGTCGCTTGCCGATATCGACAATTCGACTATTGCGCCCGCGATCATCGAAAGCTGTCCAACCCGGCTGCTGTTGCCCAATGAGCGCGCGGTTGAGCCGCAGATTGCCGCCATCTATCGGCGCTTCGGCCTGAACGACCGCCAGATCGAAATCCTGGCACGAGCCACACCCAAGCGCGACTACTACTGCCAGTCCCGCCGCGGCAACCGTCTCTTCGAGCTCGGCCTGTCCGAGGTCGGGCTGGCGCTTTGCGCCGCGTCCTCGAAGAGCGATCAGGCCCTGATTGGCAGCATCATCGCCGAGCATGGCCGCAACGGCTTCCTGGCGGCCTGGCTGCGTGCCCGTGACGTGGGCTGGGCCGCCGACCTCATTCCCAACCTAACCCTTTCCGAACCTGAAAAGGATTCCCAGCCATGACTGTTCGTCAAAGGCGCCCACACGCCCTTCTCATGGTCGCGGCGATACTCGCCGCGCCGGTCGCCATCTCGCCGACTGCGCCAGCGTATGCCTTCATCGTGTTTGATCCATCGAACTATTCCCAGAATGTTCTGACGGCCGCGCGTTCGCTGCAGCAGATCACAAACCAGATCACCTCCCTTCAGAATCAGGCCCAGATGCTGATCAACCAGGCGCGCAACCTGGCGAGCCTGCCTTTGTCCTCGCTCCAGCAACTGCAACAGTCGGTGCAACGCACGCAACAGCTTCTCGGGCAAGCACAAAACATCGCCTTCGACGTCCAGCAGGTCGACAAGGCCTTTCAGCAGCAATACGGCAGCGTCTCGCTTTCTGCATCCGACCAGGAGCTCGTCACGGACGCGCGCTCGCGCTGGCAAAACACGGTGGGCGGCCTTCAGGACGCCATGCGCATCCAGGCGGGCGTCGTTGGAAACATCGAGACCGGCCGCGCGCAAATGTCGGCGCTGGTCGGCGCCAGCCAATCGGCGACCGGAGCGCTGCAGGCGACGCAAGCTGGCAATCAGCTTCTTGCGCTTCAGGGCCAGCAGCTCGCGGACCTGACCGCTGTTGTCGCCGCCAACGGTCGCGCCCAGGCGCTGACCGAGGCCGAACGTGCCGCCGCGGTCGATCAGGGGCGGGAGCAGCGCCGGCGCTTCCTCACTCCCGGCTCGGGCTACGAGGTCGGCTCGGTCCAGATGTTTAACCGCTGAGGTCGATGGCCATGGACGGCAAAACCCTCGCTCGCGCGGTGGCTGTGATCTTTGTCGCGGCCGCCCTCTCGGCGGCCGCGCTCGGTATGAGCCGGAAACAGAATAAGCTGGCGGGCGAGGGCGCGCACACAAGCGCAGGCTTGATGCCGAACCCGCTTCGCGAGGGTCTGCGCCGTTGCCAGGTCCTCGGCGAGGCTGCCCTGCGTGACGATGGATGCGCGCGGCTATGGGCCGAACAGCGCGATCGCTTCCTCGGCCTGAAACAGCCATCGGGGCCTTCGATAGGCGAGCCCGACGCGCCAGATGCAGCCCTGCACGAGGCCCGATAGATATGGGCAATACTGGCGTCATCGACCAATTCCTGGCGACTTTCACCCGCTACATCGACAGCGGTTTCGGCCTGCTCGGCGGCGAGGTCGCCTTCGTCGCCACCACGCTGATCGTCATCGACGTGACGCTCGCCGCGCTCTTCTGGAGCTGGGGCGCTGATGACGACATTCTTGCGCGGCTTGTCAAGAAGACGCTCTTCGTCGGTGTCTTTGCCTATCTGATATCCAACTGGAACGGTCTCGCCCAGATCGTATTCGAGAGTTTTTCCGGTCTTGGCCTGAAGGCGAGTGGAACCGGTTTCTCGGCTCAGGACCTGCTGCACCCCGGCAAGGTGGCGCAAACCGGTCTCGATGCGGGACGGCCATTGCTCGAGGCGATCTCAGGTTTGATGGGCTACGTCTCCTTCTTTGAAAACTTCATCCAGATCGTCTGCCTTCTATTCGCCTGGTCACTGGTCCTGCTTGCCTTCTTCATCTTGGCGGTACAGCTCTTCGTAACGCTGATCGAATTCAAGCTGGCGACGCTGGCCGGTTTTGTGCTGATCCCCTTTGGCCTCTTCGGCAAGACAGCCTTCATGGCCGAGCGCGTCCTTGGCAACGTCATCTCATCGGGCATCAAGGTGCTGGTGCTGGCCGTCGTCATCGGCATTGGCTCGACCCTGTTCGGCGAGTTCACTCAAGGGTTCGGCGGCGAAAACCCCACCATCGATCAAGCTATGGCAATCGTGCTGGCTGCATTGTCGCTTCTCGGTCTCGGCATCTTCGGCCCGGGCATCGCCAACGGCATCGTCTCTGGCGGACCGCAACTCGGTGCGGGTGCCGCCGTCGGTACAGGCCTGGCCGCAGGCGGCATGGTGCTTGCCACGGGCGGCACCGCAAGCCTCGCAGCCCGCGGCGGCTCGGCGGCTTTCTCCGCAGGCAGCTCCATTGTGCGTGGCGGCTCGATTGCAGGCGCGTCGGGCCAGGGTGACACCGCAGCTGCCGCCTCCGCCCTGGGCGGCGGCGTTGGCAGCGGCGGTGTTTCGCAAAATGGCTCGCCGCTCAGGCGCGCCGCCGCGCGTGCCGGTGAATCCGTGCAATCGGCCTCCTCGGCTAGCCCACGGTCCGCCAACGCGGAACGCGGTGAGACCGCGACAGCGGGGACGGTTAGGGGCAATGCCGAACGCGCAAGCGACCCTCCCGTCTCCCGCGCGGCCGGCGCGGGCGAAGTGGCACAAAATACACCCGACTGGGCCAAGCGCATGCAGCGGTCCCAGCGCCTGTCGCACGGCGTCCAAACCGCTGCCCACGCAGTTCGCGCTGGCGACGGCCATGGCAGCGGTAGTTCCGTTTCTCTCTCCGAAGGCAAATGACCCATGAACATCTTTCGACGGCCCGCCACCCACTACGGCAAGGCGCCCCAGCCCGAGACTTCATACCAGAAGGCCGCGCAAGTCTGGGACGACCGCATCGGCTCTGCTCGCGTGCAGGCCAGAAGCTGGCGCTTAATGGCCTTCGGGTCATTGATCCTGTCGGCCGGCCTGGCCGCCACGCTCGTTTCGCAATCACTGCGAGGGACGGTGATCCCTTGGGTGGTGCAGGTTGACACGCTCGGACAGGCGCAGGCACTCGCGCCCGCCACCTCGGACTATAGGCCAACCGACCCGCAAATTGCGTGGCATCTCGCCCGTTTCATCGAGCAGGTCCGCTCCATCCCGGCCGATCCGATCGTCGTGCGCCAGAACTGGATGCGCGCCTACGAATGGACCACCGACGGGGGCGCCGCGGCACTCAACGACTATGCCCGTGTCAACGACCCCTTCTCCAGGGTGGGCAAGCAGCAGGTCTCCGTCGATGTCTCGTCCGTCATTCGTGCCTCGGCGGACTCCTTTCGCGTCGCCTGGGCCGAACGTCATTACGAGGATGGCCAGCTCTCCACCAGCGAGCGATGGACAGCCATTCTGACA
Organism: Mesorhizobium sp. B2-1-1; assembly: GCF_006442975.2. Lineage (NCBI taxonomy): Bacteria > Pseudomonadati > Pseudomonadota > Alphaproteobacteria > Hyphomicrobiales > Phyllobacteriaceae > Mesorhizobium > Mesorhizobium sp. B2-1-1. Next base: position 136,040 of record NZ_CP083955.1, read on the forward strand.
ACCGTGATCCAGGCGCCACGCGACGCTGACCGGCTGCGGGCCAATCCGCTTGGCATATACGTCAACGCCATAAACTGGTCGCGGGAGATGAGCCAATGAACCAGCCATTCGGTATCATCGCCACTCCAGCTTTGAGAAAGTCGGCGTTTGCCGCGGTGTTGTTGTCGGGCTGGCTACTTGCCGGTTGCGCCACACCGCAGAAACCACCTCAGATCTCCTATGACGCCTCCGTGCCGCCTTTGCCTGCCGCTCCGGTGGCCGCACTCGATGAGAGACCCAAACCGCTGCACGTTCCACCAGGGTGGGTCCCGGCCCGCGGCGGCGCGGCCGGCAGCACGCCGGTGGCGCGCGTCGAGAACGCGAACGCGGCGGCGCGGGTCCAGCCGCGTCGTGAGGGTTATTACAACGCCATTCAGATTTATCCTTGGAGTGAAGGAGCCCTTTATCAGGTCTATGCCGCTCCAGGACAGATAACGGACATCGCGCTTGAGCCCGGCGAAAGCCTGACCGGCGAAGGTCCGATCGCGGCGGGCGATACCGCGCGCTGGATCATCGGTGACACCGAAAGCGGAGCGGGCGTCTCCAGGCGCGTCCATGTGCTGGTCAAGCCTTCGCGTCCGGACATCAACACCAATCTCGTCATCACCACCGACCGGCGCAGCTACATGATCGAGCTGCAATCGGGCGAGGAGCCTTACATGCCCGCCGTGTCATGGGCCTATCCCGCGGCGCCGGCCGGACAAGCGCGCGCGATCCCCGCGACACCGGTGATTCCCGCCATCACCGCACGCAATTATCGTTATGGTTTCACCGGCGACGCGGCCCCGTGGCGGCCCGTCAGCGTCTATGACGACGGCAGGCGGGCCTACGTCGAGTTTCCACGCGGGATCGTGCAAGGCGAGATGCCGCCCATCTTCGTCATAGGCCCGGACGGCGAGGCCGAGATTGCCAACAGCCGCGTCTACCAGAACACCCTGATCGTCGACCGTCTCTTTGGCGCCGCGGAATTGCGGCTTGGCAGTGGCAAGCGGCAACAGACCGTCAGGATCGTCCGCACCGATGCCACGAGGAGAGGTCTGTGGATGTCAGGCACCAATGCGGCGCCGAGTGCAAAGAACGCATTTCGTCAAAGGGGAGGGGAACAATCATGAGCGAGAACGAAATCCCGGCTGCCCCCATGCAGCTTCGCGCCGATCCGCCGCGCGTCACGCGCTTGTCGCGCAAGGTGCTTGCCGGCATCGGCTTATGTGCATCGCTTGGCGTCGGCGGCGCGCTGATCTACGCGCTTCGGACGAGTGAAACCGGCAGGCATGGCGACGAGCTCTACTCGACGTCCAACAGGCAGCCCGCCGAGGGACTGGCCAGCCTGCCGCGCGACTATACTGGCCCTGTTCTTGGACCGCCGCTGCCTGGCGATCTTGGCCGGCCGATGCTTGATGCCCAGAACAAGGGACAGCCCGTCGTGCCGCCTACGATCGCAACGCCGATGGTTGATGAAGCCGAACAGCGCCGGCGGGCCGAAGAGGAGGCGGCCCGAACGTCGCGTGTTTTCTTCCAGACGGGGCAGTCAATCGCGGCATTGGCCGAAACCCCGCCCGCAGGAACTTCCCCGCCGAACCTTGGCGGCCCCGACCTTGCCGGTCAGATCGGCCAGTCGACCACGCAAGACCGCCAGCTCGGCTTTCTGAATGCGGCCGCTGATCGGCGCACCGTGGCGCCGGATCGCGTCACGCCGCCGGCGTCGCCCTATGTGCTCCAAGCAGGGGCCGTCATCCCGGCGGCCCTCATCACCGGTATCCGTTCCGATCTGCCCGGTCAGATCACCGCCCAGGTGATCGAAAATGTCTATGACAGTCCGACGGGTCGCTCGCTGCTGATCCCGCAAGGCACGCGTGTCATTGGCCAGTACGACAATGGCGTCGGCTTCGGCCAGCGGCGCGTGCTGCTTGTCTGGAACAGGCTGGTCTTTCCCAACGGACGCTCCATTGTTCTTGAACGCCAGCCTGGCACTGACGCCCAAGGCTATGCCGGCCTTGAGGACGGCGTCGACTACCATTGGGCCGAGCTGTTCAAGGCGGCCGCACTCACCACCATTCTCAGCGTTGGCGCGGAGGCCGGCTCGTCCGGCCAGGAAGGTGACATCGTGCGCGCCTTGCGCAGCGGCGCCTCCGACAGCCTCAGCCAGATGGGCCAGCAGATCGTCCAGCGCCAACTCAACATCGCACCCACACTGACGATACGGCCTGGCGTCAATGTGCGTGTCGTCGTTACGCGCGATCTCGTGCTCGAACCCTACGGAGGCTGAAAATGGCCAATCTGAAACTCGGTCCGATTGCAGACGACAAGCCGGTTAAGGTCACAGTGGAACTGCCGGCGCCGCTGCACCGCGATCTGTCCAGATATGCTGAGATCCTTGGCCGCGACGGGGGTCAGCCTTCCACTGATCCTCTTCGCCTGATTGTGCCCATGCTTGAGCGATTTATCGCGACCGATCGGGGCTTTGCTAGAGCCAAGCGGGAGCGGAAAGGTTGAGGGCCACCTCTGCCGCCAAGGTTAAAACTTTGTAATGCTGTAGCACGACTGCAAAACTGCGTGGGAGGTGTCAACTCGTGGGGAGCTGACGGGCAGCGGCTTCCGCAGTGTCCTCGGGTCTGGTGTTGAGGCGGCGTTAGGCGCCGCCTTGTGGATGATGTTCACAACGGTTTCGAACAAGGGTAGCCCCTTGGGCGGCAGCCTAGGCCGCCACCGATCACCACGCAATCGTACGTCGCATTGCTCAGCGCTCCTTTGAGTGCGGCATCGGGCGTAATCATGCAGGTGTCACCCTGCCAGCCCCGTTCCTCGATTTTCGCCACGCCCAAAGCGATCCCAGCGTTGATTTTTTCGGCATTGAAGCCGGGCGGCAAGGACGGGTCCGAGAAGTCGACGGTTTCAGGTTTCTGGCCGGCAAACAGTATTCGCGTCATTGAAACACTCCATGAAGTTTCGGGTTTCCGAAAGTGGCCGTATGTCTTCGGCGACAAGGGTGCGAAGGCCGGATCTTGTTCGGGTCGAGGCAACGAGTATCCACGCAGAGACGCAGCCCTTGTGCTAGGAGTAGCCGCCCTCCCGTTTTGTGCAGAACCATAGGTGGCGGCCGGCCCGAAGGTTCGGAACGGGCACACGCCTTTTTGTCGTATTTTATGGCAATGTCAGCCACTCAGTGATTAATCCAGATTGGTCATCTCCGATTGACATCGTGTTCTCGCCAAGAATCACAGCCGAACCAGATTGATTGCCGCCCGATGCTGCAGTGCGGTCGGCGGATTGGCGGGGCTTGTTCGAGCGCGCTCAGAGACCGATTGAAAACGCCTTGAACGGTGCGATCGCACGTAATTCAAGCTTGGGATGTGGACCCGAGCGACGCGTGGCCGGATGGCCGACGTCGAGAAGAAGACCAAGCGTTATCCGTCCGATCTGACGGATGAGGAATGGTCGCGGATACAACCGTTCCTGCCGGGCGCGTCCATGACCGGGCGGCGCGTGGCGAGGGACCTGCGCGAGTCTTGAACGCGATCCGCTACATGGCCCGACCGGGTGGCGGCTGGCGCATGCTGCCGAAGGATTTCCCGCCCTGGCAGACCGTCTACTGGTGGTGCCGCAGCTTCGTGCGCCGTTTCAGTTCAAGACAATCCACGATGTGGCGCTGATGCTGGACCGTGAACGGGAGGGTCGCGAGGCGAGCCCGTCGGGAGGCGTCCTCGACGTCAGTCGGTCAAAGGTCCGGAAGCCCCGAAATGACATGGATCGCGGTGACCGCCGGTGCCATCGTTGCGTCGTCTTCCGCTTGGGCATTGACGTCTGACAAGAGACAACATTCGCTCCAAAATAGCGACAGGTTTTCGCCCATGCAATTGAGCCAGCGCAGCGACGGCGGGCGACACGATGTCGGCGTGGGCGCCGACGCGGATCTCGTCCAGTGGTCACGCATTTGCGGTGGATCAAAGCCGGGCTCGCCCACCGCGACTACCAATACCACGCAAGTTGGCCATCCGGGCCGGCATCAATGGAGGCGAAAACCGATGAAGCTAATGGCAGTTCTTTGTCTGGCGACGTATCCGGACGCAAATGCTGGGGCAGTGGCCGTAAACGCTGTTGCCGTCGCCAAGCAGATCGGAGCGGCGCTTCATGCCGTCGCCATCAATGTCGATATTCCCGACGTTTCAAATGCGCTCTCAACCTACCTCCTCGACCTCCCCTACAAGATAGCGGAAGCTGAGGCGACAAGCCGCAAGCACGGCAAAGCTCTGCTTGAGGCGGTTGCCAATGAGGCCTCATCAGGTGCGGTGATCCTGTCCGCCCAGGAGATCGCAGCGCCACTGGCCCTGATGGGAGATGTTGCCGCAGAGCACTCCCGCTATTTCGACACCTGCCTTGTCGGCTGGGCGCCCGCCAACCAGACGGCACGGACGCTGGCCGAGGCGACAGTCTTCGGCTCCGGTAGGCCGACCGTTCTTCTTCCCGATTCCACGAAGGTGGAACCCTTTGAACATGTCGTTATCGCCTGGGATGGCAGCCGAGTGGCCGCAAGGGCTGTTGCAGACGCGCGGGCGTTTCTCGAACGTGCCTCAATGGTTACGGTTGTGACCGTCACCGACGAGAAGCCGCTTCCGGGGCAAGGCATTGGCGAGCGCCTTGCTTCGGGCTTGAGGGCGCGTGGTCTGATGGCCGAGGCGGTCTCGATCCAGGCACAGGACCGTTCGGTCGCGACTGCACTGCAGGAGCATGCCCTCAAAATCGGCGGCAAGCTTCTGGTCATGGGCGGATATGGCCATTCTCGTGTCAGGGATTTCGTGCTCGGTGGCGCTACGGACGGGGTGCTTGCCGATCTGCGCCTGCCTGTCCTGCTCTCCCACTAGGGCGTGGCGACATGCAAGGCGCTCGCGGCACGGATCCTATCCTGCGCTTTCACGGCGCGGCCCACGGCGTCACCGGCTCATGCTACGAGATCGAAACCTCCCGCTGGCGGGTTCTCGTCGATTGCGGCCTTTTCCAGGGATCGAAGTCGGAACGGGAACTTAATTATGGCCAGTTTCCGTTCCCGCCGGAGACGATCGACGCTGTCATCCTGACGCATGCGCATATCGACCATAGTGGGCTGTTGGCGAAGCTGGTCAAGGAGGGCTTTTCCGGTCCCATCCATTCGACCCGCGCCACCATCGATCTCTGCTCAGTGATGCTGCCCGACGCGGCGCATATCCAGGAAATGGAAGTCGAACAGCTGAACAGACGCAACGCGCGGCGCGGTCGGCCGCTGGTCGAGCCGATCTACACTCTTTCAGATGCGGCCGCCTGCATGACCTTGTTCCGGGCCCTGGAATATGGCGAATGGACAACCGTCGCCGAAGGCCTTCGGGCCCGCTTCTGGAACGCTGGTCACCTGCTCGGCTCTGCCTCGGTCGAACTTGAGATCGATCTGGATCACCAGAAGAGACCCATGCGCATTCTGTTTTCAGGCGATATCGGGCCTGGACACAAGTTGCTGCAGACCGGCCCGGAAGGTCCGGCTGGGGTCGACTACCTGATCTGCGAATCGACCTATGGCGACCGCGAGCGCCCGGATGTATCGCCCGAGCAGCGGCGATCGCAGCTGGGTGACATCGTGCGTGGCGCCGCCGAGACCGGCGGACCTCTCATCATTCCGTCCTTCGCCGTGGAGCGAACGCAGGAACTGCTGGTCGATCTCCATCTGCTCATGCGGACCGGTGCCGTGCCCTCCGCGCCGGTCTTTGTCGACTCGCCGCTGGCGACACGCGCCAGCGCGATTTTTGAGCGGCATGCCGACGAGATCGAACAGGGTGACGCGCTACGGCAGGCCCTCAACTCGAAGGAGTTACGCTTTACCGAGACGGTGGAACAGAGCAAGGCGATCAATCGCCTGACCGGCTTCTTCGTGGTGATCGCTGCCAGCGGCATGTGCGACGCGGGCCGGATCCGCCATCACCTCAAGGCCAATCTCTGGCGCCGGAATGCCACGGTGATGATCGCCGGCTACCAGGCCCAGGGCTCTCTAGGCAGGATCCTGCTCGACGGCGCTCGGCGCGTGCGCATCCAGGGCGAGGAGGTCGAGGTCAAGGCGCATGTCAGCCTGTTCGACCTCTATTCCGGTCATGCCGACGCAGCCGAACTGGTTGCGTGGGTCGCGTCCAGAGGTCCGGTAAGGCAGGCGGTGTTCCTCACCCATGGCGAGGAGGAAGGGCTGCGTGGCTTCAGCGAGCGGCTGCAATCGATTATGCCTGACGGCAGGATCATCACGCCGCGGCTGGATGATGCCTTCCAATTGACGTTCAGTGGCAGTCTGCCGGTCGAACTCAACCAGCCCCGCCGTCTGAGACCAGAAAGCGTTGCCCGCCTCGACTGGCACAACGACCTTTCCAGACTTCTCCTCGACATCAACGAAGCGGTCGGCGCTGCGGCCGACGAGCGGGGACGTGCGGCGGTCATCAGGCGCATGCGCCGCGCGCTCGACGGCAATGATGCTTAAATCCTGCGAAGAGATGCACTGAAACGCCGACGCGTTTGTGTTCCTTCGCTGCAGCTCGACGAAACACAGGCGCAAGTCGAAATCGCAAGACTCAAGACTGTCGCCAACAACGGAGCCAGACATGACCGAGCACACGACAAATCCAGCCTCCAGTGGTGTCCTGTCCAACCGCGAGGCGTACGACATCCATGCCTATTGGCGTGCCGCCAACTATCTCACGATCGGCCAGATCTACCTGCTCGACAATCCACTGCTGCGCGAACCGTTGCGGCTGGAGCACGTCAAGCCACGCCTGCTCGGCCATTGGGGAACGTCGCCGGGGCTGAGTTTCATCTACGCCCACCTCAATCGCATGATCAGGCTCAGTGACGCGAATGTGATCTATGTCTGCGGACCTGGTCACGGCGGACCGGCAATGGTGGCGAACAGCTATCTTGAGGGCAGCTACAGTGAGCTCAATCCCGACATATCGATGGATGAGCAGGGGATGCGCAAACTTTTCCGCCAGTTCTCCTTTCCGGGCGGCATACCGAGCCACGCGGCGCCCGACGTGCCGGGCTCGATCCATGAGGGCGGCGAACTGGGCTACGCGCTTTCTCATGCCTATGGCGCGGCCTTCGACAATCCCGATCTCGTGGTCGCCTGCGTCGTCGGCGACGGAGAGGCCGAGACCGGGCCGATGGCCACCGCATGGCATTCCAACAAGTTTCTGAATCCTGAGCGCGATGGAGCGGTTCTGCCGATCCTGCATCTGAACGGCTACAAAATCGCCAATCCGACCATTCTGGCCCGTATCCCAGAAGACGAATTGCGCTCGCTGTTCGTCGGCTATGGCTATGAACCGCTGTTCGTCGAGGGGCACGAGCCGGCGCTGATGCATGAGCGCATGGCGAGCGTGCTCGACGATGCGTTCGACCGGATCCGTGCGATCCAGCAGACCGCGCGGAGCGGTTCCGCAACAGGGACTTCGCGACCAAGATGGCCGATGATCGTGCTGCGCAGCCCCAAAGGCTGGACCGGACCGAAGGAGGTCGATGGACTGAAGACCGAGAGCTTCTGGCGCTCGCACCAGGTTCCCTTGTCGGGCCTTGCGGAAAACCCGGCGCATCTCAAGCTGCTCGAGGACTGGCTGAGAAGCTACCGGCCCGAAGAACTGTTCGATGCAGCCGGCGCCCCTATTGAAGCGATCCGCGCTTCCGCCCCTGAGGGCACATGGCGCATGGGTGCCAACCCGCATGCCAATGGCGGCCTGCTGCGCAAGTCCCTCGTCCTGCCCCTAGTGCACGACCACGCGGTTGCGATCGAACGACCGGGCGCGGTGAAGACCGAATCGACACGGGCGATGGGCAAGTTCCTGCGCGCCGTCATGGAGCTGAACGAGGCGGCGCAGAACTTCCGCATCGTCGGTCCCGATGAGACGGCCTCGAACCGGCTTCAGGACGTGTTCGAGGTCACCGAGCGCGCCTGGATGGAAACGATCCTGCCCGAAGACGTTCATCTTGGCCGCGACGGCAGGGTCCTGGAGATTCTCTCGGAACACACATGCCAGGGTTGGCTCGAAGGCTACCTGCTCACCGGGCGGCACGGCTTGTTTTCCTGCTACGAGGCGTTCATTCACATTGTCGATTCCATGTTCAATCAGCATGCCAAATGGCTGGATGCCTGCCGCGACATTCCGTGGCGTCGGCCGGTGGCGTCGCTGAACTATCTGCTGTCGAGCCATGTCTGGCACCAGGAGCACAATGGCTTCAGCCATCAGGATCCAGGCTTCATCGATGTCGCTCTCAACAAGAAAGCCGATATTGTGCGGGTCTACCTGCCGCCGGATGCCAACACCTTGCTGTGCGTGACCGATCACGTGCTGCAGACATGGAACCGCATCAACGTGATCGTCGCCGGCAAGCCGCCATCGTGGCAGTGGCTTTCAATGGACAAGGCCATCGTTCATTGCGGGACGGGTATCGGCATCTGGGACTGGGCTTCGACCGACAATGGCGAGGATCCTGACGTCGTGATGGCTTGCGCCGGCGACGTCCCGACGCTCGAAACGCTGGCGGCCGTGCAGATCCTCAGGTATGCCATTCCCGAACTCAAGATCAGGGTGGTGAATGTCGTCGACCTGATGACCCTGCAACCCAAGGAGCATCACCCCCATGGGTTGTCGGACCGTGAATTCGACGCCCTGTTTACCTCGGAAAAGCCGGTGATCTTCGCCTATCACGGCTATCCCTGGACCATCCATCGCCTGACTTACCGGCGCACCAATCACGACAACATCCATGTGCGCGGCTACAATGAGGAAGGCACGACGACAACGCCATTCGACATGACGGTGCTCAATGGCCTGGATCGATACCATCTCGTCCAGAGCGTCCTTGAGCGGCTGCCAAAGGGCAAGGGCGCCAATATCGGGCAGGTGCAGGAGATGGAAGGCAAACTGATTGAGCATCGGGCCTATATCCGTGCTCATGGTCAGGATATGCCGGAGATCCTTGGCTGGAAATGGGAGCAGGGCATGGATGCGGCGCCAGACTTGCCCAATAAGCCGACGAGCGGGTTTCGGCGCACCACCGGGCCGAGAATGCGGACGGCTTCATGAGTGATGCGTTCCTTGTCCTGAACAGCGGGTCATCGAGCTTGAAATTCGCGGTGTTCGAGGCAAGCGCCGAGCTTTCCGAGCTGCTGCGCGGCAGTATTTCGTCGCTCGCACGGCATCCGCGCCTGCACGTCGCGGCCGCGGCCGGATCCCCCGAGATCGACATCAGCCTGGGCGAAAAATCGATCGATGTTGCCAAAGCCTTCTCAACGGTCGCTGCGCTGCTCGCCGATCGCAACCTTCTTGGCCGCATCAACAGGGTCGGGCATAGGATCGTCCATGGCGGGCGCGACTTCACCCAAGCGACGCTGCTCGACACGGACGCGCTCGAGGCACTACAGCTGCTGGAGCCGCTGGCGCCCATCCATCAAAGGATCAATCTCGAGATCGTTGCCCGGGCTGCAGAGCTCCTCCCGCGGGCGCGTCAGGTCGGATGCTTCGACACTGCGTTTCATGCGAGCCGGCCAGCACTTGTCAAGATCTACGGGCTGCCGCGCGCGATGACCGAGGCGGGCATCGTTTCCTATGGTTTTCACGGCCTGTCCTACAGCCATATCGCTGCGAAGCTGCGCGAGCGCTACGGTGCGGCCGCCGGCGGTCGGGTGATCGTCGCCCATCTCGGCAGCGGCGCCAGCCTCTGCGCGATGAAGGCTGGACGCAGTGTCGCCACGACGATGGGGTTCTCGACGCTTGACGGCCTCGTCATGAGCACCCGCTGCGGCGTGCTGGACCCGGGCGTCATCCTGTATTTGCTGCAGGAGAGGAGGCTGTCGAGCGAAGACCTGGCCAGCCTTCTCTACGAACGTTCGGGCCTGCTGGGCGTCTCCGGCATTTCTGGAGACATGCAGGTTCTGCTGGGCGCAAAAGAGCCTTCGGCCGTTCAAGCCGTCGACCTATTTGTTTATCGTGTCGGACGTGAAATCGGCTCGCTTGCCGCCGCGCTTGGCGGGCTCGACACGCTGGTGTTCACCGCTGGCATCGGCGAACACGCGCCACTGATCCGGCACAGGATCTGCGAAGCAGCTGCGTGGCTTGGCGTCGAGCTCGATGAGCATTTGAACCAGAAAGGTGCGGAGAGTGTCAGCGCGCCAAATTCGCGCGTCGACATTCTCGTCATTCCGGCCGGTGAGGAACAGGCCGTTGCCCGCGAGACGCTGGCATTCTGAGCGGTCTGTCTGCCGCTGGAACCGCGTGCCCAGCTACTTCGGCAACTTGGCCCCTCGCTTGCGTTGCACCAGCACGAGGGTTGCGTCATCCGGATCCGTCGTGACGGTGAAGCCCATCTCGCGCTCAAGCTCGATTGCCGCACGGTTTTCCCGGTGTTCGATCGACTCGATGGTTTCGAGACCGAGCTCATCCGCGTAGCGCGCAATGTGGGCGAGCAATTCCCAGCTGACGCCCAGTTGCTTGCGGTCATCGCGAATGCAGACAGCGACCTCGCCACGCCGGTCGGCCGGATCGCTGGCCAGTGTCGCCACCGCGATCAGCATTCCGTCTGGTGCGAATGCAAGAAAATTATGGATGTGCGCATCATCGGACCGCGTCATTGCCACCAGCCGTTCGTGCGAAACTTCCCGCACGGCGCCGAGAAAGCGGAAGCGCAGATCTTCAGGGGTCACATGGGTGAAAAACTCAGCCAGTGCCGGCTCGTCCTCGGGGCGCGCGCCGCGCACTTGGAAACAGAATCCCGTGTGGGTGGTGAGCGTCTTGTTCATCGTCTCAAATCCTTGGGTGTTGTCTGGCGTCGTCGCAGCGGCGAGGGTGGGTTATTCACCCATGTCCAAAAGCACGTCCTGCTTGAGGATTTCGATGCTGCGCAAACCGAGCAGGCGAATGACGCCTTTGTCCTTCAGTCGGGTGAAGACCCGCGACACCGTCTCGATGGTGAGGCCGAGATAGTCGCCAATATCCAGTCGCGACATCGGCAAGTCGACCTGGCGCAAGCCGCCCTGCCGTTCCGTCATGTCGACTAGGAACGCTGCGACCCGTTCGATGGCGTTCTGGCGGCCAAGGACCAGCAGATGTTCCTGAGCTCTGATCAAGCCCTTGAGCGCAAGCGGCAGCAACTGGCGGGACATGTCCGCGGCCGCAGCGATCCGGACAACGCGGATACCGGTCGCGTTGATGGCCTCGGCGAAGAAATGATGGGTGGCCTCGGCCTCGAAGCCGAAAGTCTCTCCGGCCATGTGGAAGGCGCTGATCTGCCGGCGGCCGTCGGCGAGCAGCCGGTAGACACGCACCGCGCCGAATTCGACCTGGTAAAGGGGTCCTGCCTTTTCGCCTTGGGCGTAGATCTCCGTGCCAGCCGGGAAGAAGCTGACCGGTTGCGCCATAGCCCCATCGAGGAGAGCGAAAGGGCTCGGCTGCGTTGGCAGTTCAATCTTGGCGATCTGTTGAGCGTACATGGCTGTGTTCCCGGTTGATCCGTAACACAGCAATCGCGCGAATCCGCAGATCGCGAAATTCGGTTATGTCCCTAAGGGAAACCACCTAATCCGTTCAGGCTGGCCCGTTGCATCGGCGAATGGCCATCCAGAACCGGGTGTCCGTTCGGCATTTGAACGATAGCCTTTGCGGTAGGTCAAGGCCCGCTCTATTCACCTGATTAAAGATGTTGGGAACGAGGGAAACACCCAAATGTCCCAATCCACCCGACCCACTATCGCTTTGTCTGGTCTCAGCGAGGTCGAGGCACAAGCCAGGCTCGCCCTCGATGGTTTCAACGAACTGCCCAGATCGAACCGGCGGACGCCGCTGCGGATTGCCTTCGAAGTCGTGCGCGAACCGATGCTGGCCCTTCTGTTGGGCGGAGGTGCCGTTTACCTGCTGCTTGGGGATCTGCATGAGGCGTTGATCCTGGCTGCTTTTGCCACCTTGTCGGTGGGGATAACCATCGTACAGGAAGCGCGGACAGAACGCGTTCTGGAGGCGTTGCGCGACCTGACAAGCCCGCGTGCCCTGGTGATACGCGACGGTGAACGTAGGCGCATTGCAGGGCGCGAGGTCGTGCGCGGCGATCTGGTGGTGCTGGGCGAGGGCGATCGGGTGCCGGCCGACGTCTTGCTGATCCAAAGCCTGGATCTCCAGACCGATGAATCGCTGCTGACCGGTGAGTCGGTTCCGGTGCGCAAGTTTGCAGCCAAGGATGGCGACCCGCCAGCCGAACGCCGCCCAGGCGGCGACGACCTGCCTTTCGCATTTTCCGGATCACTCGTGGTGCGCGGTTCGGGCATTGGCGAAGTTCTGGCAACCGGGCCGCTGAGCCAAATCGGTGCGATCGGCCAATCGCTCAGCATTATGGAGACCGAAGCACCCCGCTTGCAGCGACAGACGAAACGTCTTGTCGGCATCTTCGCACTGGTCGGTGGTGCGGTCAGCGTTCTGGCGGTCGTGCTTTATGGCGTTTTGCGGGGCGGGTGGCTCGACGCGGTCCTTGCTGGCATCGCGCTGGGCATGTCGATGCTGCCCGAGGAATTCCCGATGGTGTTGACCATCTTCATGGCCATGGGCGCCTGGCGCATCTCGCAGGCGCGCGTGCTCACCCGTCGTGCGGCGGCGATCGAAACGCTTGGCTCGGCGACAGTTCTCTGCACCGACAAGACCGGAACGTTGACCGAAAACCGCATGACAATCGCGGAGCTGAGAACGCCTGACGGCAAACGGTTCCGGTTACCGGACAACATGAATGCCGGGATGCCGGCGGCCTTTGGCGAGCTGGTCGAGCTTGGTGTGCTCGCCAGCGCCGAAATTCCTTTTGATCCGATGGAAAAGGCATTTCACACCCTTTCGCAGGAGCGATCACCCAGTCGCAAGGATCTGGACAGTGTTGATCGGAAACTTGTCCGCGCCTATGGGTTGCGTCCCGAGCTGCTGGCCATGTCGAATGCTTGGCGATCACCGGCTGACGGCAGCGACTGTCTGGTCGCCGCCAAGGGCTCGCCGGAGGCCATAGCGGCACTCTGTCGTCTGAGCGCGGAGCGCTTCGCTTCGATCAAGGCTTCCGTGGACGCCATGGCGACCGAAGGACTGCGCGTCCTCGGGGTGGCCCGAGCCAGTCATTGTGCTGGTGAACTGCCAGAAAGGCAGACAGGCTTCGATTTCGAGTTCATGGGCCTCGTCGGGCTGGCTGACCCCCTCCGCCCGGAGGTTCCGGATGCCGTGAACAACTGCCGGTCCGCTGGAATCAGAGTGGTCATGATCACGGGGGATTATCCGGCGACCGCCAGAGCAATAGCCAGTCAGGCTGGGCTCGATTTCAACGACGTCGTGACCGGTGAAACGCTCAAGACAATGGACGATGCGGCACTTTGCGCGCGCGTCAAGACCGCCACAGTGTTCGCGCGGATCACGCCCGAGCAGAAACTGGCGATCGTCAGAGCGTTGAAGGCCAATGGCGAGATCGTCGGCATGACAGGAGACGGCGTCAACGACGCCCCCTCGCTGAAAGCGGCCAACATCGGCATTGCCATGGGAGGTCGCGGCACCGACGTCGCGCGCGAGGCTTCATCCATTGTCCTTCTCGACGACGACTTCGGGTCGATCGTCAAAGCCATACGGCTGGGCCGCCGCATCTACGACAATTTGCGCAAGGCCATGGGCTTCATTCTTGCCGTGCATGTGCCGATCGCTGGGCTGGCCCTTCTTCCTCTGCTGTTTGGCCTGCCCATTCTGTTCGGACCGATGCACATAGCCTTTCTGGAAATGGTGATCGATCCGGTGTGTTCCTTGGTCTTTGAAGCCGAGACCGAGGAAGATGACGTCATGAATCGCCCTCCACGAGATCCGCAAGCATCGCTCTTTTCGCGCTCGCTCATAGCCTGGAGCGTTGTGCAGGGCCTGCTGGCGTTCGCACTTGTCGCAAGCATCTTCCTTTTTGCCTTCCACTGGGGAATGCCGGAGAACGAAATTCGCGCCTTGACGTTTTTTTCGCTGGTCCTCTCGATCGTCGGCCTGATCTTCGTCAACCGTACGTTCGGCGACTCGCTGCTGATTGCGTTGTTCCGGCCCAATCGATCGCTTGCTCTTGTCGTCGTGGTGGTTGCTGCAGCGCTGGGCGGGACACTTCTCTGGCCATTCGCCAGTGGTCTCTTCCAGTTCGGACCGCTGCACCTTGACGACCTCTCGATGACGCTGGCGGCAGGAGCCGCAGTGCTGGTCTGCCTTGAGTTCCTGAAGCATTTCTGGAGAGGGTGGTTAAAAGCCTGACCGCGCCATTGGTGCTGACCCTGCGGGTTTCACCAAGCCGCGCTAACCTTGCCTACGAGATGGTTGGGTACAAATCCGCCGGTTTAGGAGGCGTTTTGACGCCGCCGCCGTCACCTTGTCTTGGCCGTTCTGGCCTCGGGTTCGCAAGATGCCGTAGAGCGTTTGCAGGATCCGTTCGACCTCCGTGTGGCTCACCCAGGTTTCCGGATGCTCGGCGGCTACGCCCTCGCCCCCGGCGTTCTCCTGGTTGCGCTGGCAATCACCGCGTTACGCGCGCGCCATGCGATCGCGGTGGCCGGCGTTCTGATCGGAGGAGCGTCGTCCATCGGCTTGATGTCGGCGGTCAACTTCACAATCGGCTCCGACTTTAGGTGGCCACTCTTCGCCCGCGACTGGTCTGGGCCGTCAGCCTCATCGTCTATGGGCTCGAAAGCTCCCGCAACGACAATCGCTGACAAATAAGGAACCCACCCCATGAACACCAACAACGTGCACCGCATGTTCGATCCCCCGACCGGGTCCGAACCAGAACCGAAGGCCGAGGCAGGCGGATTTTGGACTTCGAAGGCCGGTCTGGTCACGATCGCTTTCCTGCTGATCGCCGCTTAGCGGAGCGTGATCTCCGATATGCTCGATAGCCTTATGTCGGAACGGCAAGGCTGCGGTCGACACGAATGGCAGCAACTGGCGAAATGGCGGGTGGACAACAGTGGACGACATTTGTTGGGAGAGGGGTTTCGACGGACCTTCACCTACGGCCTTGGCCGGGTCGAGGATCTGGCCGGCATCATCATCGTCCTGATTATCCTCTTCAGTGCCATCGTCGCCGGCTATGAGGCGATCGACAGGTTGATCCATCCCCAAGCCATCAGCTTCCTCGGCTGGGTTGCCGCCGCCGGCCTGGTCGGTTTCCTGGGCAATGAGGCTGTCGCGGTATTCCGCATCCGCGTCGGCCGCGAGATAAACAGCGCGGCCCTGATCGCCGACGGCTATCACGCCCGCACCGATGGCTTCACCAGCCTTGCGGTGGTGCTTGGCGCGGCCGGCGTCTGGCTAGGCTTCCCGCTCGCGGACCCGATCATCGGCCTTTTGATCACTGTGGCTATCCTCGCCATCGTCTGGCAGTCCTCAAAGGCGGTGCTGACACGCATGCTGGATGGCGTCGAGCCGGGCATCGTCGAGGAAATCCATCATGCGGCTGAACATGTGGGGGGCATCCAACGGGTCGCCCAGGTGCGGGCGCGCTGGATAGGCCACAGGCTGCACGCCGATATCGCCATCAAGGTGGCCGAGACAGCGAGCGCAAAGGATGTGGTCGGCATCGCGGAGGCTTTGAGAGGGGAGCTGTTCGACCACCTGCCGGCGCTCTCGGAGGCGAACATCCGTCTGGAAGGCGAAGTCGGATCCGTGGCGGGCGGTTCGGCCCACGCCGATCATGCGCCGGAGCCTTTCAAGGTCGTCAGCGACCTGGCAACGGGAACGCTCGAAATCGTCGATACGCCCGCTGGCGAGCGCTTCCGTCTCACCATCGACAGCCATGCCGACGATCTAGGGGCGACCGTGATCATCGACCGGTCCGAAGATCCCGAGACGCTTTCGCTCGGGCCTGTCGCCGGCAATCACCACCGTCGTGAAAGCAGCGTCGCCCCCGCCGAGCCGCACGAGTTCGAGGCGAGGCTGATCCTGACCTCAAAGGGCAAGCAACAGGTCCTGCCGTTCAAGATGGTTGAGCCGGAAGGCCACAAACACTGATCCTACTACTGGCGTGGCACCTTACGCCGCCCAAGCATCCCGAGAAGATAATCATGCTGGAAGTTCTCGCCGATCGCACCTATCGGCATCTGTTCATGGCGCAGGTCATCGCGCTCATCGGCACCGGCCTCGCCACTGTCGCGCTCGGGCTTCTCGCCTATGATCTTGCCGGCGCAGATGCGGGCGCGGTGCTCGGCACTGCGCTCGCCATCGACTGCTCCCACAAACTGCGCGGCCAGCTCGGCGCCTTCCGGAGCCATTGTCACCGGCAGCGGAGCTTCGGCCGCGCAAAAAGCCTATCAACCGGGCGAGGTCGATACCTACCCTGGCAATGGGCTCGATCGGACCGTCAATGTCCACGTTCAAGCGAATGGATTTGTAGCTCATCCGCCGGCGCCCCGTTCGCGTTTCCAGGAGCAACCTAACGTGCGACGCGGCTTGCCTTGACGGCGATCAAGCGATGCGCATGACGATGAATTTTAGAGGTACTGGGATCTCAGCGAGCAACCCGGCTGGAAAAATGCTCGAAGGCCTTGAAGGCCGGACGGCTCAGGGGGCGAACAGGGTGCCTCGCTCGCCTTTGACGATTTCAACGGCGTCCTTGAGTTGGCCTATCGCTGAAGGATTGCCAGTCGCTTGCGCGAATTCGACCGCAGCTTCGATCTTTGGCCCCATCGATCCCACTGCAAAATTCCGCCCTGATATTTCCGTTGACCGCACTTGACGAAGCGCGCGAGCGCCCGGCGTGCCGTAGCCTTCATAAACGGCGTCGACATCGGTCAGCATGAGCAGCATGTCGGCTCTCAGCTGTCGGGCGAGAAGTGCGCTTGCCAGGTCCTTATCGATGACTGCCTCCACACCGCAAAGACTGCCGTCCTCCCTTGCTATCACAGGAACACCGCCGCCACCGGTGCAGATGACGATCACGCCGCGCTCGACCAGGAACGCGATTACCGATGCTTCCAGGATTGCCAGGGGCCTGGGCGAAGGCACGACGCGGCGCCACTTGTCGCCATCTGGCGCGATCTGCCAATCGCGCTCGCTGGCAAGCCTGCGTGCGGTTGTCTCATCGTAGACAGGGCCGATAGGCTTCGTTGGATGAGCGAAGGCCGGATCCTGCGGATCGACCCTCACCTGCGTCAGCAGCGTCGCAAAAAGCCTCTCCTTAAGGAGGTTGCAGAGCTCCTGCTCAATGACGTAGCCGATCATCCCCGCGCTCTCGGCGCCAAGCACGTCGAGTGGAAATGTGCGACCGTCCGCAGTTGTCGCTGCCTGCAGGGCCAACAGTCCCACCTGCGGACCGTTGCCGTGCGTGACGACAATCGAGTGCCCTGTGTTGACCAGCTTCGCCAACACAGCGGCAGCGCGCACGATGTTGGCGCGCTGGTTTTCGGCCGTCATCGGTTCGCCGCGTCGCAGTAGCGCGTTTCCGCCAAGTGCAACGACGATCAGCATCTCAGTTACCGATCGTGGCGACGAGGAGCGCCTTGATTGTATGCATGCGATTTTCGGCCTGATCAAAAACGATGGAGGCAGCAGACTCGAACACCTGGTGGGTGACCTCCATGCAATCGATGCCATATTCCTTCGCAACGAAGGCACCGATCTCGGTATCCGTGTCATGGAACGCCGGCAGGCAATGCATGAATTTGACGTGGGGGTTGCCGGCGGCAGCCATTACCTCGCCGGTCACGCGGTAGGGTGTCAAAAGACGAATACGCTCGGCCCAGCCGGATTTGTCCTCGCCCATTGACATCCACACGTCGGTGTAAATGAAATCGGCATCCTGGACGCAACCCGTCACATTCTCGTCGAGCCGGAAGCGGCCGCCGCTTTGTGCTGCGAGCTCTCCGACATGGCCGCAAAATACCTCATCCGGCCAGAGCTCCCTTGGCGAGGCGATGCGCATGTCGATACCGACCTTGGCTGCGCCTAGTGCCAGCGACAGCGCGACGTTGTCGCGCCCTTCGCCGACGAAGGTGACGGTCATGTCCGAAAGATGCTTGTGCGTGTATTCGCGCATGGTCATGAGGTCGGCGAGGATCTGTGTTGGATGCGCCTCGTTGGTGAGGCCGTTGTAGACGGGCACGCCGGCATGCGCGGCAAGCAATTCCGCCTGGTGCTGGCCAAAGCCGCGATATTCGATCGCATCGTACATGCGACCGAGCACGCGCGCCGTGTCCTTCATCGATTCCTTGTGGCCAATATGGCTGCCGCTGGGACCAAAGTAAGTCACGTGTGCGCCCTGGTCGTAGGCCGCGACTTCGAACCCTGTGCGCGTGCGAGTCGAGTCCTTCTCGAAGATCAGTGCGATGTTTTTCCTGACCAGACGCGGGATCTCATGCCCGGCGAGTTTGGCCGCCTTGAGGTCCGCGGCAAGCTTAAGAAGAAAGCGGATTTCATCGGCGGTGAGATCGTCCAGCGTCAGGACGGAGCGGCCGTGAAGATTGGTCGACATCCAGAATTCCTTTCACGTCAGATTGCGTCGCGGACCACCGGACAGGTCATGCAATGGCCACCGCCGCGGCCGCGGCTGAGTTCAGCCCCCTCGACGGTGATCACTTCGATGCCCGCGCGGCGCAGAAGCGTGTTGGTGTAGACGTTGCGGTCATAACCGACCACCACGCCGGGTTCGACCGCAACGACATTGTTGCCATCATCCCATTGTTCGCGTTCGGCCTCGTAGCGGTCGCCACCGGTGGCGATGATTCGGAGCGTTTTCAGCCCAAGCGCTTCGGCAATGACAGCCGTGAATGGTTTTGCCTCATCCGTGACCTCGACCGCCGCCTCGCCATCGCCCGGCCGCAGCGAGAAGGAGCGCAAGCGGTCGACCACCGGTGGATACAAGGTCACAAGATCGCGATCGCAGAAGGTGAAGACGGTGTCGAGATGCATGAAACTGCGGTCGCGTGGCATCAAGGCGGCAATCACGCGTGTTGCCTCACCGGCTGCGAACAGCTTGCGGGCCAGGTCGCCAACGGCTTGCGGCGTGGTGCGCTCCCCCATGCCGACGAGAACAGTCCCGCCACCGATCGGCATAACGTCGCCGCCTTCGAGGCTCGTGCCTGTGCCTAGGTCCGGCGACACGAAAGGTATGCCGCTGTCGCGAAAGCGAGGATGGAAGCGGTAGACGGCCTCGACGTTGGCGGCTTCAGGGCGCCGCGCAGCCCAGTACATGGAATTGACCGAGACTGAGCCGTAGATCCAGCAGGAACTGTCGCGGGTGAACAGCTGGTTCGGAAGCGGCGGCAGCACGAAATCTTGGGGGGCGAGCGTCCTCCCGGTCAGACCTTTGGGTTCGAAAGGAAGCTCCGCCCTGGCAACCCCGCCGACGAGGAAGGACGAAAGCTGCGCCGACGGCATATCATCGAGCCATCCGCGCAGCTCATTGACCATGTCGAGACCGACGACCCCGGGGTGGACCCTGCGGTCGAGAAGCCACTCGCGGGCCTTGGCCAGGCTCATCGTCTCAGCCAGGAGCTCTCCGAAGGAATGGACCACGACGCCGCGTTCACGCAATGCATCGACGAAGACATCGTGCTCCTGGCGGGCGCGCTTGACCCATAGCACGTCATCGAAAAGCAGCGCCTTGCAGTTCTCCGGCGTCAGCCTGCGCAGGCTGAGGTCCGGACGATGGACCATAACCTCGCGCAGACGGCCGACTTCGGAGTGAACACCCAGGCTTGTCATCGAACCGATCCCTTCAAAGCGGGCTGACGGCGCCGGTCCACATCTCGTAAACGGCGAGGATGGCGACGGCGACGAGAGCTGCGGCGAGCGCTGCTTCGGCAGGGTGGAACACACGCTGGTTGGTTTCGCGGCGCGCCCAGATGTAGAAGATGATGCCGGGCGCATAGAGGATCGCGCACATGAACAGGTAGGCGGGTCCCGCCGCATAGACGAGCCACAGTCCGTAGACCGTGGCCAGCAATCCGGCAAAAAGAGCCCCGACGCGCTGCTCGCCATTCCCGTAACTCTCGTCGGTCAGCGCGAGCTTGGCTGCGTAAGCTCCGGAAAAAATGTAGGGAACCAGGATCGCGGCCGACGCGATGTAGAACAGCGCTTGATAGGTGCTTTGGGCGAAGAGCGTGATCACCAGGAATGCCTGGACGAGCAGGTTGGTGATCAGCAGCGAGGTCGATGGCACACCGCGTTCGCTCTCCCAGCCGAAGAACTTCGGCATTGTGCCGTCCTTGGCGGCGACATGCGGAATTTCAGCCGCAAGCAGCGTCCAGCTCAGGAAGGCGCCGACCACCGACACCACGAGCGCGATGTTGATGAGGCTAGCGCCCCACGGGCCGACAACGGCTTCTAGCACACCGGCCATGGAGGGGTTCTTCAGGCCGGCGAGTTCGGGTTGACTGAGGACGCCGAGTGACAGCAGCGACACCAGGGCGTAGAGCGCGAGGCATGTGAAGAAGCCAAGAACCGTCGCGGTGGCGATGTCCTTGCGGCGCTCCGCACGGCCAGAAAAGACGCTGGCGCCCTCGATGCCGATAAACACCCACAACGTCACCAGCATCGTGCTCTTCACCTGTGCGGTGATCGAGCCGAGACTGGCGTTGCCGAGACCGGTAAAGTCGAGGGACCAGACCTGAAGCTTGAAGGCAACGGCAACAACGCCAACGAACAGGACGATCGGAGCGATCTTTGCCGCGGTGACTATGAGGTTGACGACCGCGGCCTGCCGGATGCCGGCGAGAACCAGGATGTGGATCAGCCACAGCAGGACCGATGCGCCGAGCACCGCCTGCCAGGTGTTTCCGTCACCGAAGGCCGGAAAGAAATAGGACAGGGCGCTGAACACGATCACAGCATAGGAGACGTTGCCGACCCAGGCACTGATCCAGTAGCCCCAGGCGCTGTTAAAGCCGATGAAGGGACCAAAGCCGGCCTTGGCGTAAGCATAGGGACCGGCGTCGAGCTCGGGCTTGCGGGTCGCAAGCGATTGATAGACGAAGACCAGCGCCAGCATGCCGAACGCGGTGATACCCCAGCCAATCAGAATTGCGAGGGGACCAGCGCCTGCCGCCATGTTCTGCGGCAGGCTGAAGACGCCGGACCCGACCATCGAGCCGATGACCAAGGCGGTCAACGACCCCAATCGAAGTTTCGCAGGCGCCAAGGTACCGACTTGCGGAACCGGGATGTTGAAATCAGCCGTAGTCATGATGCTCTCCCCACTTTTGAAAGCTCTGATGGGAGGCAATAAACAGGAAGGCAGGACCGGCAGCTTTGATGCGGGTCAATAAGCGGTTGCTGAATAAAAAGAGTGGCGTTGGTGTTCCGGTTTCTGGGTCGCCGCACCAATGCCTGCTCTTATATTATCCGCTCCGCCCATGTCGCATCGCGCGCTTCCAGGGCCATGTTGAACAAGGAGCGACCGACACGCGCCCCCGATATCGGCCGGGGCGCAAATCGAATTTGGCCCATTGGCAGGTCGTCAGGCGATGTCCGCCGACTCGGCTTTGCGTTTTCGCCCGGTGATCATGGCCCGTACCAGGTTTTCGCGATGGCGAAAGCTTGCCAGCGCGACGCCGCCTATATGGAAGAGGACCAGCACAAGTAAGCCGTGCGCGCTCAGGCTGTGCGCCGTTTCAACCCGCGACACGCCGAAATAGGCGTCCGTAGTCATCAGCCAGCCGGTCAGTGCGGTTGACCCCATCGCAGCCATCAGCGCGACCACCATTGCGCCGCCGGCCGGGTTGTGGCCGATGTAGCGGGCTTCGCGACCGCTCGGTATTGCAGAGAGATAGCGCAGCACCGTCGCCGGGTCTCGCACGAATTGAGTGAACCGCGCATAGGGCGTGCCCACAACGCCCCACAGGAGCCGCATCACGACCAGGGCGGCGGCGGCGTAACCTGCCAAATGGTGCAAGACCTCGGAGGAATGGGAGGTGAACCAGGCCGTTACGAAGCTGAGCACCAGCGCCCAGTGGAAACTCCGTACGACCAGGTCCCAGACGCGCACCATCTGCGAAGATGGCTGCACGTCCGCAGTGGCTGAAACACGCAGATCAGTTTTCGCCGGCTTCGGCATTGTCGAGCTTTTCAAGGGTTTCGGCATTGTAGGCCAGGTTGACTTTCTTGCCGGCCTTGTCGACCGCGTAGACTTCGTAGCAACCCTTCTCGACCTTGATCTGGCGCACGGTGAGGCCTTGGCCGGTCAATTGCGCCTCGAGCGTTGCCTTGGGCTTGAACTGTGATTTCGGGGCGGTGCTGCAGCTGTCGCCGGCGGCGAGCGCCGGTCCTGCAATCATGCCAGCGAGAGCGGCGAGGACGAGTGTGCGATACATGATGGCTCCATTCGGGAGTTGGGCGCCGATTTTGCGCCTGCGGGTGGATTTCGATCGGTCTGTCAGACGGCCTTTTCGCCGTCATTGGTTCCGAAATAACCACTTCAACCTGACAACTGGCTGACAGTTTGGTCGGGCCGCAGATCGGGCTCGCATCGGTCGGTTTGATCTGGCGCAACGACCGCGGGTGTGCTGCGAGCATGATGACCGCCAGGATGTAGAGCGCTTCTGCTGCCGTCCTGAAAGAGGAATACCGTGGAAACCATATCGAGGAGAGTGGCGCTCGGGCTTGCGGCCGCAATGCTGATGGCAAGCAGTGCGGGCGTTGCGCGGACTGCCGAGCTTGTTCAGGTCTCGCTTTCGGACAAGGGCGCGAGTACGGAGATGCCGATGGCTCTTGCTTATGCAACGCCAGGACGCGATCTCTCGAAGGCCACCATGGGCATCAAGGCGTCCCCCGGAGCCGTGAAGGCCGGGGAGGTCACATTCAAAGTGAAGAATGACTCCAAGGACACCGTTCACGAAATGATCGTGATGTACCTTGCCGATCCCGGCAAGCCGCTTCCCTATGTTGAGGCCGAGAACCGGGTCGACGAAGACAAGGCGGGCGACAAGGGCGAGGTTTCGGAGCTCGATCCCGGCAAATCGGGCACATTGACCGTCGACCTGAAGGCTGGAAAATACCTGCTTATCTGCAACGTGCCAGGTCATTTTGGCGCCGGCATGTGGACCGAGTTCACCGTCGGTCCATGAACCCCCAAAACAGAGCAGCGCTAGGAGCCTGCGACTTGTCGCCGTTTTCGAAAGGTTGCCCGGATCGCATCCCATCGCCTGGTGCCGGGAATAGCGGAGGAGTTGATCGTAATCGGCTTCGTTTGTTTGCGGGGCAACATGGAGCGCGTCATAAGAGCAATGGTGCTCGAAAGCATAGGCACTCCCTTGAAACTGGTCGAAGATTCGACCCCTTACCGGGGATGGGTGAGATCAGGTTGAAGGTCGAGGCATGCGCTATCTGTCGGACCGATCTCACGTCATAGATGGCGATCTGCATCACCCAAAATTGCCGCTCGTTCCCGGTCACGAAATCGTCGGCATCGTCGATGCCGTGGGCAAGGGGGTGGCGCCTTCCAGGATCGGGCAGAGAGTCGGTGTGCCATGGCTTGGGCATACTTGCGGGCGTTGTCCCTACTGCGCCACAGGACATGAAAATCTTTGCGATCAGCCAGATTTCACGGGCTACACGCGCGATGGCGGCTTTGCCAGCCATGTCATTGCCGACGCGCAATTCGCCTTCGATCTGGACCGGGATGCCGACCCCGTATCGCTGGCACCCTTGCTTTGCGCCGGCCTGATCGGCTGGCGATGCCTGAAGAAGGCCGGCGACGGCAAGCGGCTCGGGATTTACGGCTTCGGCGCCGCCGCGCACATCGTCGCTCAGATCGCGATCTGGCAAGGCCGTGAGATTTTCGCTGTCACCCGGCCCGGTGACGAGCAAGCACAGGATTTCGCGCGCTCGCTTGGAGCGACCTGGGCGGGCGGTTCGGATCAACTTCCGCCCGGGCAACTCGATGCCGCGATCATCTTTGCTCCTGTGGGTGACTTGGTGCCGATCGCGCTTGGTGCCGTCCGCAAGGGCGGCCGGGTGGTTTGCGGCGGCATCCCTATGAGTGACATTCAGGCGATGGCCTACGAGTTGCTCTGGGAAGAGCGCGAACTGGTGTCGGTGGCAAACCTGACGCGCCGCGATGCCGAAGAGTTTTTCCCCATTGCCAAGCGTGCGCAGGCACGCACCCACACCAAGGTCTACTCACTGGAACAGGCCAATCAGGCACTGGACGATCTGAGGCAAGGCAGATTGAGCGGCGCCGCCGTCCTGGTACCGTGATTGGCGGTTGAGGATTATCTGGCCCGCTCGCCAAGATTTCGGATCTGGCTGATCCACTTCGCGCGGGTCGCATCGCTGGCGCCGGCGACCATGCCGAACAACGTCTCGCGCACCGGACTGATACCGACAAAATGCAGGATGCTTCGCTTCATGCCGGCGATGCCGTGTCCCAGGAACCATAGCCGGTAAAGAACGGAAGGCATACCCATCGTCACCACAACGCGCGCGGAGCGGCCGCGAAGCAGTGTCTTGGTAAAGCTGCCGCCCTTGTCCGGATAGGCAAAGGCCGTCCCCGGCCGCATGACCTGTTCCAGAAATGCCTTGAGCATGGCCGGCATGGTCCCAAGCCACAGCGGAAAAACAAAGACAATGTGCTCCGCCCAGACGATCGCTTCGGCTGCGTCCTTCAGTTCATCGGGAATTGAACCGTGCTCGAACTCCTGCATTGTCCGCAGCATCGGGAAATCGATCGCCGCCAGGTCGACCCGGCGGACGGCGTGCCCCGCCTTCTCCGCGCCCTCGCCATAGGCCCTGGCGAGACCGCGGCAGAGCCGGTCCGGGGACGGATCGGGATGGCCGACCACAATCAAGATGCGTCGCGACATGGTCTACTCCAGGGGAGCCTTGCGTCGCCGCGTCAGGGCCGCTCGACCCTCGCCACCTGGTACGTGTGCATGGCGCCGTTGCGCTCGATCGACACATACTCGCCGGTCACGAACCGTTCGTCGCCGAGACGAAAGCCGATCTCGTCGTCGCGGTCGCCGTCGGCATAGTCGAAGAACCAATGTCCGCCGGGCTTGCGCCTCAGCCGACCGACCAGATCCTCCTCGCCAGTGCGAAATCGGCGAACGCGGCACGAGGCCTTGTGCGATTTCCACTCTTGCGCATCGATCCGGCCTTCGCCGGTCAACGGAGCGAGCACGTCATAGCCCTCTTCGCGGTCGCCTTCCGGATGACCTTTCTCACGGGCGAGCAGCAGCCGGACGTTGCGGAATTTCGGGGTGAGGTCCTTCACACTGGTCATGGCGAACTCCTTCTACGGAGTTTCATAGAGCGGTGGCGGGACCTAGCTCTTGATCCGTATCAAAAAAAGCGCGAGCACAGCACTTCTATCCAGGACCGAGCAACAACAGGGCGCAGATACCCATGGCCGCGGCTATCAGTGTTGTGACGGCCAGTGGCAACCAGAACGTGATCGGACCAGCAAATACTGCGAGCGACAGGCGACCGATCGCGTTTGCTGCGAGCGCCGCGAGCACGGCCTGGCCCACGGTCTCGACGGACACGGAATGCTTGACCAGGCGCAGCGCGCCAAGCACCGAGACATCGACATCGAATGCGCCGGCCAGCGCCGAACTCGCCAGCAGACCGCGCCCACCGAATTGAACGGCCAGCCCGGCACTTGCGGTCGCGACGATGGCAAAGAGCAAGGCGAAGAGCAGCAAGGGGCCCAGTTCGAATGGATTGCGCGCGATCGCGCTGCCTTTACCGTTCCCGCTGTCACGAGCCAGCAGCAATGCGCCGCAGACAGCGAAGGCAAGCGCTGCGGTAATCGCCGGAATCACGACCGATGCGAGCACACTTGGCTCGACGATCAGAACCACGGCGCAGACGCGGAGCACCGAAACCATTGCTGCCAGGGACGCCGCCCCGGCGAGCGGCAGCGGATTGCTTGCCGACGCGGCATTGCGGGCAAGCGCCAAGGTCACTGCTGTGGAAGAGACGATTGCACCGGTGAGCGAACTGACCAGCAGACCGCGTGTATTTCCCAGAATGCGAACAGCCACGTATCCGGCGAACGAAATCGAGGCCATCAGCACCGTCAGGAACCAGACTTCCCAGGGATTGAAACCGGCCCACGGGTCGATCGTGCGGTTTGGCAGCAAGGGCAAGACGATCGCCGTCATCACCGCAAGGACCAGCGCCGAACGCAGTTCGACCCAGGTCAGTCGCTTCAAAAGACCGTGCAGGACCTCGCGGCTGGCCAGGATTACCGCCAATGCCGCGCCACCGGCGGCTGCAGCACGATAATCGCCGGCGACGGAAAGCGCGCCAAGGGCAAACACCCCCAGGCCCGCGATCACGCTGGTGACGCTGAAGTCCTCGTCATGGGCAGCCTCGCGTGCCTTGTACCAGGCAAAGATTGTCGCAAAGGCGATGAACCCGCCGACCAGCACGGATACAGCGCCGAGTGCGTTGGCGAGTGCAGCGAGCACGCCACCCAGCAGGCCAGATATGCCGAATGTCCGGATGCCAGCTGTGCGACTGCGATCGGGCGCGTCCCGCTCCTGCCAACCACGCTCCAAGCCGACAAGAAGACCTATTGCGAGCGCCAGCCCAAGCCGGGCGATGATCGGATCCATTGGCGCGACGACTTCAGGCGGTGACCGTTGGCGGCAGGCGGTCACGAACCCACCTGACGATTTGGCCTGCCGTCATTGCGCCGGATGTGCGCGCGATCTCGCGCCCGCCATGGAACAGGATCATGGTCGGAATGCCACGGATGCCGAGCCTGGCCGCGACAGCCTGCTCATTGTCGGAGTTGAGTTTGATCAGACGAACATGCGGCTCCAGTTCACTTGCCGCCGCTTCATAGGCTGGCGCCATCATCTTGCAGGGGCCGCACCAGGGTGCCCAGACGTCGACGACAACGGGCAGACTGCTGCGCGCGATCTGATGATCGAAACGCGCGGCGTCGACATCTTCCGGGTGACCCGAAAACAGCGCGGTCCCGCACTTTCCGCATTTCGCCTCACTGGCATTGCGGGCTGGCGGCAGGCGGTTGACCCCACCGCATTTGCTGCAAACCACCAGATTTTGCTGTGCCATCGCCATTCACCGATTTTGTTCTCAACCACTATGCGCGCCACAGATGCCCATCGCCAAGCGTGCGCAAGGCGTTCAGGATAACCGCGACGTCAATCCCCTCCTGAAGCAGCGCTCCGGCAACCGGCGTGATCTGCCCCATGGCCGCCGCGATCATTGCCAGCCCGGACAACGCCAGCCCGGCGATGATGCTCTGCAAGGCGATCGATCGCGTTCGCCGTGCAATCCGAACCGCGTCCGCAACCGGCTGCAGCCTGTCGGTCAGCACGATGACGTCGGCCGCCTCGGAGGAGGCGGTCGCACCACGGGCGCCCATGGCGATACCGACCGTTGCGGCGGCAAGGGCAGGTGCATCGTTGATGCCATCGCCAACCATCATTGTGGGCGCTGTTGCTTTCTCGGCCTCGACGGTGGTGACCTTGTCCGCAGGGACGGCATCGGCGATGATGACATCCAGATCAAGCCTGGAGGAAACACGCTTTGCTGCCGCACTGTCATCACCTGTAAGCATGACCATGCGCGTGATGCCAGCCGAGCGCAGATTGGCGAGCGCGTCGCGTGCATCAGGACGCAACGCATCGCCCAAGGTGAAAATCCCAGCAAGCTCTCCAGCGACGGCGACAAAAACCCTAAGCACCGGCTCGTCCCGGTATTTTTCTTCGCCGCTTTTCGCCCAGCCGGGCAGCGGCTCGTCGGCGAGCACGAAAGCCCGCGATCCAGCCGCGACCGACATGGTGTCGACCCGGCCGTTGAGGCCTGCACCGCGATGCTCGCTGACATCATGCGGATGCGAAAGCATCAGCTGCCTGCCGCGCGCCGCCCGGATGATCGAGTCGGCGAGCACATGGTGCGATGCCTGTTCCAGGGATGCCAGCAGCTGCAGCGATTGGTTCGCTTCACAGCCGGGTGCGGCTTCGATGTCGATGAGCTCGGCGCCGCCGATGGTCAAGGTCCCCGTCTTGTCGAAGATCGCGGTTCGGACTTGCGCAAGCGCTTCCAGAGCCGCGCTGCCTTTCATCAGGATGCCTGCACGCGCGGCACGCGAGACGCCGCCGATGAAGGCAACAGGGGCAGCCAGGATGAGCGGGCAAGGTGTGGCGACTACCAGCACGGCCAGCGCCCGGATTGGATCACCGGAGATGTACCAGGCGGCGCCGGAAACCACCAGAGTGGCAGGCAGCAGGAACAGGGCGAAACGGTCGGCCATGCGAATGAAGGGGGATTTCGCCGTCTGCGCTGCAGCGACCATGCGTACGATCGCGGCATAGGTGCTCTGGTCTGCCAAGGCGGAAGCCTGCATGCTGAATGTCTCGCCGGCATTGATGGTGCCGCTGCGCAGCGTGTCGCCCGCTATCCGCCGCTCGGGCAGCGGCTCGCCGGTCACCGCGGACTCGTTGAGGGAGGCCGAAGGATCAAGCAATATACCATCGACGGGAAGCAATTCGCCGGCCCGGACCAGAAGCTCGTCCCCGACAGCAACATCTTCGACGGGGACTGTCTCTGTCCCTCGGGTTGTCGTCCGATGGGCCACACGCGGCGATCGGTCGGTCAACGCCTTGAGGTTCCGTTCCGCGCGGCCACGAGCGAAATCCTCAAGGACTGTACCACCGGCATACATGATAGCGACCACCACTGCCGCAAGCGGTTGTCCGAGCAGCAGCGCGGCGGACATCGAGACCAGCGCAATCGCATCAACGCCGAAGCGGCCGATCCAGAAATCGCGCAGAATGGAGATTGCGAGAGCCGCCACCACGGGCAAGGTCGACACCGTCCAGATCGTGTGGGCTTCGATGGGACCGAGCCCCGTTCGCCAGGCTCCGGCTCCGACGGCGAGACCCAGGATAGCGATGACCAGCAATGCGCGTCGTAGAGCAGACTCGCTCATCCGATGTCCCTCAACCTTGATGGCCCCTTTGGCGCTAGAGCTCGCGGACCATCTCCTCGAGCACGCGACGCACAACGTTCGCGACCTGCGCAAGCTCGCGATTGGCGATGGCCCCCATTGAAGCGACCGGATCCACCGCCGCGACTTCTACCTTTCCTGGTTCGACCTCGGTGACGATGACATTGCAGGGCAGCATGGTTCCGATCTTGTCTTCGGCCTGAAGGGCTCGCCAGGCGAAATGCGGATTGCACGCGCCCAGGATCACATAGGGCCTGAAATCTTCACCAAGCTTGGCCTTCATGGTCTGCTGAACATTGATCGAGGTCAGAACGCCAAACCCCTTGCTTGCGAGCTTGTCGCTCACGTGGTCGATTGCCGCTGTGAACGGCATGGCGACGATCTTGCTGAAATAGTAACTCATCTTAACTCTCCAATCCTTGACCGCAGCAGTGGCTGCTACGTCGCAAGCGACCGCTTCGAACCCTCTTGCAACAGCTAATCGCGAGAACCGGACGAGGCTTTGATCCAGCGCAATGAAGGGGCAGGATCGATTGGCGACTATCGCCGCGAACGGGAGACCCACCGGTGACGATCCGAAATCTTGAACATGCGTTCGCCCCGAGGTCGGTCGCCGTATTCGGCGCATCGGTGCGCGAAGGCTCCGTCGGCCGCGTCGTCTTCGACAATATGGTCAGCGGCGGCTTCGAGGGCGAGATCTGGCCGGTCAACCCGAAATATTCGCAAGTGGCTGGTCGGCAATCCTATGCCAAGGCGGCCGATCTTCCAGGCGTTCCAGACCTTGGTGTCATCGTCACGCCGCCCCGAACAGTTCCGGCCATAGTGCGCGACCTTGCAGAGAAGGGCACGCGGGCGGCGATCGTCATCACCGCCGGGCTCACGCACGAAAACGGCCTGCGTCAGGCGATGCTCGATGCGGCCAAGCCCACCGTTTTCCGCATCATTGGGCCGAACACGGTCGGGCTGATGATCCCGCCATTGAAGCTCAATGCTGGATTTGCGCACATGGCCGCCAAACCCGGCAGCATCGCGCTGCTGTCGCAATCCGGCGCCATCGCGACGTCGCTGATAGACTGGGCGGCGGACAACAATGTCGGCTTCGCCCAGATCGTCTCTCTGGGCGACATGGCGGATGTCGACGTGGGAGATTGTCTCGACATGCTGGCGGGCGACATGCACACGCGCGCCATCGTAATGTATCTCGAAACCATCCCCAATCCGCGCAAGTTCATCTCGGCCGCGCGTGCGGCGGCACGCATAAAGCCGGTGATTGCGATAAAGTCGGGCCGGCACGAGCAATCAGCCAAAGCAGCCGCGACCCATACCGGCGCGCTATCGGGCGCCGATCGCGTCGTCGATGCGGCATTGCTGCGTGCTGGCATACTGCGCGTCAAAGGTCTCACCGAGTTGTTCGATGCGGTTGAAACGACCGCCCGTTTCGTTCCGCTGGAACGAGCCCGCGTCGGCATAGTCACCAATGGTGGCGGCGCCGGCGTGCTTGCCGTCGATCAACTCGTCGAAGGCAACGGGCACCTGGCCGAGCTATCGCCGGAAACGATCACTCGTCTGGATGCCGTCCTGCCGAGTACATGGTCCCACGCCAATCCGGTCGACATTATCGGGGACGCCCCGCCAGAACGCTATGCCGCCGCGATCGAGGCGATCATGGCCGATGCCGGCACCGACGTCGTCCTGGTCATGAACTGCCCGACTGGGCTCGGCTCGCCGCTTGCCGCGGCAAGCGCCGTGGCGGTGCTCGCGCAGGGCGGCAAGATCAGCGGCAAACCTGTCCTGACCTGCTGGCTCGGCGAACACACGGCGCGCGAGGGGCGACGTGTTCTTCAGGATGCTGGTCTTGCCAGCTTCGAGACGCCGGCGGACGCCGCAACGGCGGTTTCTTATCTCAGCGAATGGTCGCGTGCCCAGCGGGCATTGATGCGCACGCCGTCGAGCCGCAGCGACATCGCGAGCGACCGGGAAGCCGCGCTTGCAATATTCAGGGCCGTCGCCAGGGAAGGGCGGCGTATGCTGACCGAGTCCGAAGCCAAGGCGGCAATCTCGGCCTACGGCATCCCTGTCCCCGAGACGATCGTCGCCAGATCTCCTGCCGAAGCGCAACTGGCAGCCAGCCGGTTCCTCAAGACATCCGAGCAGGCCGTCGTCAAACTCCTGTCCAAGGCGATCACGCACAAGTCGGACATTGGTGGGGTGGTGCTTGGCATCGCCGACCCCGTTGCCGCCGGGGAGGCGGCACGCGCAATCGAGGCGCGCGTGCGCAAGCACGCACCGCAAGCCGACATTGAAGGCTATGCCGTTCAGCCAATGGTGGCGCGAAAACAGGCGCAGGAACTCATCCTCGGGATAAGCCGCGACCCGATCTTCGGGCCAGTCATCCTCTTTGGAGCCGGGGGCGTCGCGGTCGAAGTGATGAACGACACGGCGATCGCGTTGCCGCCGCTCGACGACATTCTTGCCGGTGACCTAATCGACCAAACCCGGATCGGCCGCGTTCTTGCCGGGTTTCGTGATCGCAAGCCGGCCGATCGGCAATCGATCATTGCTTCACTCAACGGCCTATCGCAGATGATCGTCGACTTTCCGTGCCTCGTTGCGGTGGATATCAATCCGCTGCTGGCCGACGCCGAGGGTGTGATTGCACTCGACGCCCGCATCGAGATCGAGCCGGAACGGGTGGAAGAGGCGGGGCCGAACCCGGCACTTGCCATAAGGCCCTATCCGTCGGGTTGGGAAAAGGTGTTTTCGGCGGGCGACATCGACTACAATATCCGTCCGATCAAGCCGGCCGACATCTCGCTCTATCCCGAATTCCTTGCCAGGATTTCGCCCGATGATCTGCGCCTGCGTTTTCTGTCGCCCCGCAAAAGCTTCTCCGACCAGATGCTGAAGCGGCTCACCCAGCTAGACTACGGTCGCAACATGGCTTTCGTTGCGCTGAATACGAGCTCCGGCGCGCTGGCCGGTATCAGCCGGATATCTTGCGATCCCGACCACACCGTCGCCGAATACGCCTTGCTGGTGCGTACAGATCTCCAGGGTAATGGTCTTGGCTGGGAATTGCTCAGCCAGATCGTCGATTATGCGAGGGCCGATGGGATCGGACGAATCGAAGGGATAATGCTCGCCGAGAACACGAGGATGTTGGCCATGTGCCGCGAGTTTGGCTTCTCGATAAGGCGTCATCCTAGCGAACCCGGCCTTGTCGAGGTAACGCTCGAACTCAGTTGAGGCCGATCGCCCGCTGCACCGATCAGGACGCTGTGCACAGGGTTTCGGACGCATCGCTCTCTGAGTGCCTTCTCAATTCCAAGACAATGTCGGCGAGCATCCGATCAGCGTCGATTTTTCGCCAGCCAGACTGGGTGGCATTTCGCTCCAATTGCCGCGAGAGTATCTCGATCGTGGCATCTGAAGGGCCGCCCTTGCGCTCGCTGACCCGCTGCCACAGGACAAGCGGGGCCGCCTCCAACCAAAATCCGGAGAATCTGATAGCCCGGCTGCGCGCCGCTTTCTCGATCCGCTCACGATCGGCGGGTCTGTCGAAAACGGCATCGGCCACGACCGAGCCGCCCTGCGAAAGGATCAGGCCGGCGCGCCATGCCATTTCGCGGTAGACGCGATCGGAAACTTCGGGCCGATAGGCTTTGTCCGGCAGCCTGGTCTCCGGCGGTACACCATGCATGGCCTTGCGGACGCGGTCGCTTTCGACAATGCGGGCGCCTGGCGCTGCACCGAAATGGGCGGCCAGCGCCTCGGCAACGGTCGTCTTTCCCGAGCCACTCAGACCGCCAACGGCAACGAGTCGCGCCGGTTTTTCCTGGAGAAATGTTCGGGCAAGGTCGAAATAGGATCTCGCCTCGGCAACCAGCCTGTCGCTGTCGGCGCTGCGTTCCTCGACCTGCGTTGCGATGACGTGGGCGCGCACGGCAGCCCGCACAGCCATGAAAAAGGGCAGCAGCACGAACCCATCCTCGTCGTCGGCTTCATCGAGATAGCGGTTCATCACAAGGTTGGCGAGCTGCGGAAAACCGCGATGCCAAAGATCCATCAACAGGAAAGCAAGGTCGTATAAAACGTCGATGCTGGCGATCTGGTCGTTGAATTCGATACAGTCGAAGAGGCGAGGCTCGCTGTCTAAAAGGCAGATGTTGTGCAAATGCAGGTCGCCATGGCAGCCGCGGATCTTGCCTGCGGCTTCCCGGCGGTCGAGCAATCCGGAATGCCGGGCGAGGGCGTTGCGGAAGGCCTCGGCAAAGCTCGTGACCTCAGCTTTTGCGAAAACGTGGCTGGTGGCAAAGCCAGCCTCGTTGATGTCGAGCACGCCAGCCAGATTTGATGAGCCGCCGCCATTGTGGATCGTCGGCGCGGCACGGTGGTAGCTGACGATCATGCGCGCAACCGCGGTCATCAGCGCCGGCGTCAATTCTCCGGCGGTTGCCATCCGATCGAGGAGCTTCGACTGGTCGAAGCGGACCATCTCGATCGCAGCATCGACCATTTGGCCGGTGCCATTGAAAGCCAGTTTGCCGTCGGCTTCGCGGGTGATTCGACGCACGACCAAATAGAGGCCGGGCGCGGTCTTCGAGTTGAGTTCCACCTCTTTCTCGCAAGCGGCAAGCCTGAGGGCCGGCGCCGAGAAATCGACATAGGGCAGCTTGACCCCCCGCTTCATCTTGTAGGCGCGTTGGCCAACGAGGAAAATACGGGAAATGTGAGTCTCGATCGCCTCGACGGCCCCGACCGCGCCATGGGTAGCAGGATCAAGCAGAAAAGAGGCAGCGGCTTGCTGCTCATCGACGATCATGGCCGGCCTTCCACGTGTGTTTTGCGTATTTCGTTTGCGCGAGCTGCGTTCATTGCTGCAATGTCTGGACATAGCCTGCCAACTCATGGATCCGTTCCCTGGTGACGATTTCGCCTGCGTTCGGGCCATATTTCTTCACGTCGGCAGGCAGGAATTGGCTGCCCCACACCGGCATGTCGCGCTCGCCATGCGCCGGCACCATGGCGCGGCCGTCGATCACGGCATAAACACGCCAGTAAGGGAATTCGCCGCCATTGCGCCTGGAGAGGCGCGTCAGGTCGCTCGGCCGCTTCAACAACTCGTCGCCAACGGGCCGTCCCCCTTGCCTTCCGGACCATGGCAGACCGCGCACGAGTTCATGTATTCGGCCTTGCCGTCGCCAAGTTCCTGGGCGCGAGCCGCGTTGAAGGCCAATCCTGCCAGAGCCGCCGCGATCAGGAATTTCATCTGCGTTTTCCGATTGATTAGCTGAAAACCTACAGCCCTGGTTTGGCAGTACGTTGATGCGGATCAAATGCCCCGCGGTCACGGTATTTGATTCAGCGCAATGAGCGCGCCGGGCACCCGCGCTAATGACTGAAGCCAGATTGACCTTTCAATCGAAATCAGGAGTTGCCGCCGTGACTTTCAGGACGCTGCTTACGGTTACTGGGCCGAACCAGGGCGAAGCCGATCTAAAGCTGGCCGCCTCACTGTGCGAACAGGTCGGTGCCCATCTCTCCGTGCTCGTTCTCGAGCTGGCCGCGCCGCCCTCTGGGGGCGAGTATGCCGCTGTCGTCTCGCCTGCCTGGCTTGCGGAGCGGCAGGCCGAGTTGAGAAGGCTTGAGAAACGAAAATCAGACGTCGCCGGCTTTCTCTCCCAGACTGCCGTATCGGCCGATCTGAGCGACGACTATCCCGACATGGGATGGGCCGACGACGTCATCGGAAGGCGTGCCCGCTACGCCGATCTGACCCTTCTCGGACCAGATCTGCTGGCAAGCCATGCGCTGAAGGAGAAAGTCATCGAGGGCACGCTGTTTTCATCGGGAAAGCCCATCCTGCTTGTTCCCGAGGGCTCGCGCCCGACGCTGAAGCCGAAACGCATCCTCGTTGCATGGGACGCCCGCCTGGAGTCATCGCGCGCCGTCCGCGAGTCGCTCGATATGCTGAAAGGCGCCGAAGATGTGCGCCTTGTCATCATCGATCCCATCGAAAATGAGTTCCATCACGGCGACGAGCCAGGTGCAGATGCCGCGGCTTATCTTGCCCGGCACGGCGTGAAGGTTACCGTCGAGCGGCTACCGAGTTCGAATCATTCGGTTGCCGACGTGCTTCGCCAGCATGCCGGCGACGTCGCGGCCGAGCTCTTGGTCATGGGCGCCTATGGTCATTCCCGCCTGCGGGAGCGAATCTTCGGCGGGGTCACTAAGTCAATGCTTGAGGGCTCGTCACTACCGGTCTTAATGGCGCGATAACAATCCAAAAGGGCCGGTGCAGATTGCGCCAGCCCTTCGCATCTCGCGCAAATTGATGGAATGACTACTCGCTCGCTTCCCGTCCCGATACCCGTTCGATCAGGATCCGAAAGAAGACATGCGGCGCACTGTCGGCTGTGGGAGGAACCAGCGGCTTGAGTGCGCCGGGTTCCCACCAGTCGGAGTGCTTGCTCAAGACCGTCCAGGCATGATCCCGCTCAAGCTTGTGGCCGATCCGGTCAGGCAGTTCTTCGTATCGGCCGTCAACAACGACGCTTCTCCATCCCCGCCCCTGTCCATGCTCATCCACCTGGACGCACACCAGCGGATTGGCCCGCATCCATTCGATCTTTTTGCCCGGCATGGAAAACGCGTAAAGATGGGCGTCCGAATAGGCGTAGTGGAACGGCACGACATAGGGCTGTCCATCCTTTGCGCATGCCAGGCGGCCCACGCGATTGGCCGTCAGCAATTTGGTACATTCCAAAGCAGAAAGCGTGCGGATCTGCATCAGTTCGATCTCCTGTTCTTCATGGCCTTTGAACCAGGCCGGAAACGTGCCACTGGCCAGTTTTGTACAGCTGGGCAGCCTCGTCCATAGCGGAGACAACGTCGTTGTCAGAGAGTTGCGGGAACTGGCGATAATGATGGCTCAAGGCCTGGAACTGTCCTGGCCTACTGAGGCAGACTACACGGTCCGCTTCCTGCTCCAGCGCGGCGACCGTCACTTGCGGTGAAACGGGAACCGCCACGACGATTTCCCTCGGTGACCGGCGCTTGAGGGCGCGGATCGCGATTTTCATGGTCGTACCGGTCGCGACACCGTCATCGACGATGATAGCCGTCTTTCCTGCGATCGACATCGGTTTGGTCTTGCCACGATAGGCAACGCGCCGGCGTTCGAGTTCAGGACGTTCATTTGCAATCAAGACACGTAAGGCGTCGTCGTCGAGCCCATAGGCTCGACAATTTCACGGTTCAGCACGACCTCCCCAGGGTCGCCATCGATGATTGCGGCAACAGCCAATTCGGGATTGCCCGGGGCGCCGATCTTGCGGACGATCAGCAGGTCAAGAGGAGCGTTGAGGGCTTTGGCCACTTCCACTGCGACGGGCACGCCGCCACGCGGCAATGCCAGTACGATGGGCCGATGCAGTTGAAGTCTGCTCAGCTCCAGGCCAAGCTTCGCTCCAGCGTCTTCCCGGTCACGGAACATCGGTCAATCCACCGGCCACAGGTTTCGCAGCGACTTTTTCATCGAGTTTCTGACCTGTACGATCTCGCCATGCGAAATGTGACGGTCGAGAAGCTTGAACACGGCACTGATCGCGACATCGAAATCGATCTCCTCATCGTAGCCGAAACTGTTTCTGACACTGATAATGAAGTCGCGCTTCGTGCGCTCATGCGCAGGCACCGACGGCTTCCAACCTTCGAAATAGATGCCGCGGACCAAAACAGGCAGTTGCGCCGAGAGATCGGCCATTTCCGCCGGCGACAGCCAGTCCCGCACCGTGTGCAGGACAGCCCTCAGCAGCCGGCACGCGCTCGGTTCGCTCCAGCAGAGGTCTTTGGCGAGCTCCTTGACCCATTGTTGCGCCTGCTGGCCGGCATGCGTGAAGTCAGCGAAGGACGTGTGAGGACAAGGACCCATGGCGATGCTCCTGAGATTTGGCGCCATTCTGGGGCATAATAAGGCTCTGAGCATTGAGCGGGATCAAATCGTTCGGGCTCTGCGTCAAACGAACCGGAGGTGCTGGGCGCCAGTTCAGCCAAAAGCCTGCTGCACCAGCAGGGGAATGATCCGGTCGGTCTTGGCCACGGAAGGTCGTCCTGCTGAACCATAGGAAATGCCGAGCGCGTCCCAGGTCTCGACCAGGGCGTCCTGCAGCTCGGCGATCAGCGCATCCGAATGGAACGGCGTCGGCGTGATGCGCAGCCGCTCCGTGCCGCGCGGCACGGTCGGATAGTTGATCGGCTGGATGTAGATGCCGTGCACGCCGAGCAGCCGGTCGCTTGCCATCTTGCAAAGCTCGGGGTCGCCAACCAGCACTGGCACGATATGGGTCGCCGATTCCATCACCGGCAGGCCGGCGGCGGAGAGGATCTGCTTGGTCCGCGTCGCCTGCTGCTGCTGGGCGTCACGCTCGGCCTGCGAGCGCTTGAGATGACGGATCGAGGTGGTGGCAGCGGCGGCGATGGCCGGCGGCAGCGCGGTGGTGAAGATGAAGCCCGGCGCATAGGAGCGCACGGCGTCGATGACAGCACTCGTGCCGGTGATGTAGCCGCCCAGCGTGCCGAAAGCCTTGGCCAGCGTGCCCTCGATGATGTTGATGCGGTCGGCGAGGCCTTCCCGCTCGGTGATGCCACCGCCGCGCGGACCATACATGCCCACGGCGTGGACCTCGTCGATATAGGTCATGGCGTTATAGCGCTCGGCGAGGTCGACGATCTCCCGGATCGGCGCGATATCGCCATCCATCGAATAGACGCTCTCGAACACGATCAGCTTGGCGCGTTCGCGGCCCGCCGCCTGCAGCAGGCTTTCCAGGTGCGCGACATCGTTGTGGCGAAAAATCTTCTTTTCCGCGCCCGAGCGCCGCACGCCTTCGATCATCGAGGCATGGTTGAGCTCGTCCGAAATGATCAGGCAGTTGGGCAAAAGCCGCGCGATGGTCGAGATCGAGGCTTCGTTGGAGACAAAACCGGAGGTGAAGACCAGCGCGGCTTCCTTGTCGTGCAGGTCGGCGAGCTCATGCTCGAGTTCGACCAGCGGATTGCTGGTGCCGGAGATGTTGCGGGTGCCGCCGGCGCCCGAACCCATCCGGCCCGCCGCGTTCTGGAACGCTGCGATGACATCCGGGTGCTGGCCCATGCCGAGATAGTCGTTGGAGCACCAGACGGTGATTTCCTCTGCGCGGCCGTTGGCGCGCCAGATGGCACGCGGAAATTTGCCCGCTATGCGCTCGAGGTCGGCAAAGACGCGGTAGCGTCGTTCCGCATGGAGCTGGTCGATCGCGTCCTCGAAGAACCGCTGATAATTCATGTCCGAATCTCCTTATTTACTCGCTGTCGCGCTGCGGGCATCGGCTACACCGAATTTGGCAAGGGTTGGACGTAACCCTTTGCGGCAACGGACGACCTTGATTCATGTCAAAATCACGACTCCGAGGCTCCGCCTGCTCAGGTCGATATGAACCGATGCAATGATCCGCTGCGCAGCACAGAACGCGTCACGCCGCCAAAGGTCCTCTCCAGTAGCCGACTGTGACCGTAGCCGCCGAGAACTATGAGATCGGCCGCAATATCCTGTCCGATCTGCAGGAGGATGTCCGCCGGTTCGGAGAGGCGCGCATCCAAGACCACAGATCGCGCTGTCACTCCGTGCCGTGCCAGAAAGAGCTAACGTCCGCGACATCGTCGCCACGGGACGCCAGGATGAGACTCGCCGCATCCAGCATACGATTATGGTCGACCACCAGATCGGTCGACGGCGAGCCGGTCAAGATCAAATCGGCAGCACGCGCATTGAGTGCAAGTTCGCGCGTGGGATTGCCTATCTTTGCGCGCCAAGATGCACGATTGCTGCCGTTGACGGTGCTCAGGAATTCCTCTCTCAGGCAGTCGAGGCGACCTTCTATCTCCTCCACCTGGCACCACAACGCCTTGGGCGCGGCCTGGTCGTCAGTGCCGGTCGGAAGGACAAAATGCGGCTCGGCGGCGCTAGAAGCCAGAGGTCGGCCTCGAGCCGTTGAGCCAAATCCCATGCCATCGAGATGCGCGGCGCGGCGTCGCGTCTACGTCCAGTTGCACCATAATCATCTTAAAAGCCATCGCTCATTCCATCTGCGGTTGAACCGACTTGGCCATCAAATAGAGGGAGGCGTAAAAGCAAGGAAAACGGCTGGTGCCGGCACGCTCGTACAGCCCGCAAGACCATAGGGTTGATCCTGATCAAGGACATGACGACGAATGGCGTCAACGTCGTGCTGTGGAGATTCAGAACGGAGTAGTCGATAATGCACACTCAGCCCGAGCCATCCTCATTAGGCACACAATTGTTGCCGGTGGCGGAGAATGGCCAGAAGCTCTTCCTCGCCGCCGCGTCCCTTCAGGTGCACGCCTTCAAGGCCATGATGCGCTTCAATGTTGAAACGCTGGCGTTTCTGAAGCATCGTTGTGAGCAGGACGTGAGGCTGGCCGATGACTTGATCAGTGGTCCGCAGTTCAATGATGCCTTCGACATCTTCGCTGCTTTCGTGCAGAATGCGACGTCGCAATACGTGATCGAAGCCGGCAAGGTCGCCGCATTGACCTCCAGGCTCGCTTCCGAAACGGCCAGAAACATGCGTAAGGGCGCCAGGATAGCGATCGAGGATGCCGCGGCTAAGACTGTCGTGTAGACGGCAATGCGGAGGTCGTCAGACAACATGAACGCCGTTTACAGACATAGTCGTCTCAGGGCTTCCGTATTTGCGTTGATGTTACTCGGATGTGTGCAGCCAGCCTTGGCCGATAGCGTAACGGAGCATGGCAAGGCGTTGGTGGAGGTCAACTGCGCCCGCTGTCACGCCGTCGGAAAAACTGACAGGAGCAACCATCCCGACGCTCCGCCATTTCGCACCTTGTCAAAGCGCTATCCGATCTCCGATCTGGAGGAAGCTCTTGCGGAGGGCATTTCGACTGGCCATCCGGATATGCCAGAGTGGACTGCGAGCCCCGATCAGATCGAAGCAATCATCACGTATATCAGCACGCTGCAGCAGCCGTGACCCAGTCTCGAATGCGGCAGGCGATCGGGTCTGAACGGCTCCGGCTATTCGCGGCCAATTGCCGGCCAGCAAACTGCTACCGGAGAGGGCCAGGGCAACATCCGGCCAGGGGCACGAAGAAACGACTGCGCATGCGCCAGGATCTGGGCCTCGGTAGGAGGATCCGCCGGTTCGATGCCGACAATGCGATTGTTTAAGCCGGTGTTGTACTCGCGGATGTGCGTGGCCAGCTCGTGCTTCGCCGACCCTGGTCGCGGACCGAAGGGCGCTGAGGATGTCGTGGTAGAAGGCCTGATTTCCCAATGCACGCTTGCCGTCGACCGAGCCAGCCTTGTTGTGGCTCGGATGATGCGCAAGCGTCGTCGCAAGTCTCACACTGTCGGAGGTTCTCGCGGTTGAAAAAGAACACCTTGGCTTCACAATGGTCGCAGGCGCGGCGTGTCGGGTCGCCATTGCTGGAAATCCTTGCGTGTATTGCTGAACGGCAATCTGAGGCGCTGAGGGCTTAAGCAGGCTGCGACACCAGGATTGCCAGGATCGATCCAGGTTTAATGACGGTATTCGCCGATGCGACAATGGTCGCACGCCCAGCTGCCGGCGCGACAATCTCGTGCAGCGCGCTTTCGACGCGAACCTCGGCTATGCGCTCTCCGGCCCTGATCGGGTCGCCGCTGGCAATGAACCAGTGCTCCAGGATGCCCTCTGGCAACATGCTGGCCGCCACTGCGCCTTCGTCGACCTAGGTATACCGCATGGCAAATCTCGTTTTGCCGTCGAACGATAGGCTCCTAGGCGGCGCAGTCCTTGATCACGATCAATCGGCGTATGGCGCAGATGCCGCGATTGTGCGGTGATTGACGCGGATCAAATTCTGGTTCGGCAGCCGGCCTAAGATGGCCGATCATCGCCGGAGCGAGGTCATGGAGCAGTTCAGGGAAATGGTGCCCATCGCCATGGACGTCGGATCAGATATCAATGCTGCAATCGCGATCGATTGGGCTGCCCGCGGCGCGCATGTGATTGCGGCCGGTATGGCGTCTGCCGCAGGAATTGTGGTCGACATCGGTTCGACACAGGCAATCGCGCCCGCTTTGCCGGTAATTTCAAAAAGTGATGCAGATCAAGGCGCGCCACACCGTTTGCGAAGATTTTGATGCGATGTGGAAACCAATCCTAAGCGCTCCTTTTGGTCGCGATCTAGAACTGGCCGTTTTCGACGAAGACGGCGAGCACGCGCTTGTGTTTGCCTGCAGAAGGATAAAGGAGGGCTGGAAGAATGCTGCTAGTGGTGCCCGTCTCGACATCCGGCCGACCCATTGGCGCGATTGGGATTGGGAAAGGACCGAGGTCAGAAATCGCAATCCTCTCGAGGACTCTCCCTAGGGTCGGGACTCCACGATCAACGCCATACGCACCAGGTGTGACAGACTACTCGCCTCCATTTTGCTCATGACATTGGCCCGGTGGATTTCGACCGTGCGCGGGCTGATCCCCAGATCGTAGGCAATCGTCTTGTTGGGTAAACCGGCAACGAGTCCGTCCAGCACTTGGCGCTCGCGGTCAGACAAGGTCGATAGACGCGCGCGGATATCCGCGGACTGGGGATGCGCCGCGTTCGCCTCGTTCCGGTTGGCCAGTGCAGAGCGTATCGCCTGGATCAGCATCTCGTCGTCAAACGGCTTTTCGACGAAATCGGAAGCGCCTTCCTTCATGGCCTGAACGGCGAGCGCCACGTCGGCGTGACCTGTCATGATGATGACCGGAATCTTGTGGCCGCCTGTTCTGAGTTGCCGTAGCAATTCGATGCCGTCTATTCCCGGCATGCGCACGTCCGTAACGATGCAGCCGTCGAGATGGCCATCCGCCGCTGAGAGAAAAGCAGTGGCCGACTCGTACAGGCGTACGGCAAAGTCGGCTGTCGCCAGCAGAAAACCGAGAGACTTGCGAACATCAACATCGTCGTCGACGACGTGGACCAGATCACTGTCGGCCATTTGTGACCTCATCCTTCTCAACGATGCGTAAGGTGAACCGAAAGGCGGTGCCGCCCGTCGGCATTGCCTCGGCCCAGATGTGGCCGCCGTGCGATTCAACGATGGTGCGGCAGATGGAGAGACCGACACCCATACCCTGCTTCTTGGTGGTCACAAATGGCTGGAACAGTTGCGCCGAAACCTCTGGCGCGAGCCCCGGACCGGTATCGATCACGCTCACTTCAGCCATGCCATCGTCCCGGGCAACGGTTGTGATTTTCAATTCACGGCGCTGCGTTTCCTGCATGGCCTCCACTGCGTTGCGCATCAGATTGAGCAGAACCTGCTGAATTTGGATGCGATCGGTCAAGACCAGTTCCGCGGCAGGGTCGAGCTTGTAGCCGATCTGGACATTGATCTCCCTCGCACCAACCAGGGCGAGCGACGAGGCTTCCTCGATGAGCGCCGGCAATCGCTCGACCTGGCGCTCGCTTTCGCCCCTGGCAACAAAATCGCGCAGATGACGAATGACGTCGCCTGCCCGCAGGGCCTGCTCGGCGGCCTTTTCCACGGCATCCCGCAGCATCGGCGCGTTTGCTTCCGTGCTCTTCTCCAGGAGCCGTCGGCTGCCCTTCAGGTAATTGGTGATGGCTGTCAGCGGTTGGTTGATCTCATGAGCGAGCGTCGATGCCATCTCGCCAAGGGCGGTAAACCGCGCCATGTGCAGAAGCTCCTGCTGCTGTTCCTGAATTCTTGCTTCCGCGCGATGACGTTCAGTCAGGTCGCGGCAAAAGCCGGTAAAGAAGCGTCCGGTTCCCGGGTGCATTTCGCCGACGGAAAGCTCCATCGGGAAAGTCGTGCCATCCTTGCGTGCCCCGGTCACGGTGCGGCCGAGCCCGATGATCCGACGCTCCCCGGTCGTCAGGTAGCGAAGCAGATAAGCATCGTGCTCTTCGCGATAGGGCGCCGGCATCAGCATCTTGACGTTCTGTCCGATGACCTCGCCCGACTGGTAACCGAACAGCGTTTCGGCGGCCGTGCTGAAGGACTGGATACTGCCTTGCTCGTCAATGACGACCATCGCATCAGGCACGGTCGCCAGGATTGAACGCAGATGATCTTCGCGCAACAGAAGCGCGGCATTCGCAAATGAGAGGTCGCTGACATCCGTGCCTTCAATGAAGATGGCGGTAATTCGACCGTCATCGGCCCTGATCGGCTGATAGACAACATCCAGGATACGCTCTTCAATTGGCCCATTGCTGCTGTTGCGGAATCCGACCTTCACGCCTTTGCCGCTGTAGGACTCGCCAGTCACGTACACGCGGTCGAGCCGTTCGAGGAATTCGTGTCTTTCGAGTTCGGGAAAGGCCTCGCGCGCCGATTTTCCAATAACCTGCCGGTCGCCAATGAGTTGCTGGTAGGCGGCATTGGTCAGTACGAACACATGGTCAGGCTCGCGTATCAGAGCCATGAACCCGGGCGCCCGATCGAACATTTGCGACAATAGGGATTCGAGCGTCGTCCCGCCAGGCGTCAAACTGAATGCTTCGTCTTGGATCACCCGCGGTTCCTTAGGCTCGAGACACATAAACAAGGCCTAACTATCACTTCTCCGATCAGAGACAAAACGGATCGAGGCCGAA
Organism: Mesorhizobium sp. B2-1-1; assembly: GCF_006442975.2. Taxonomy (NCBI): domain Bacteria; kingdom Pseudomonadati; phylum Pseudomonadota; class Alphaproteobacteria; order Hyphomicrobiales; family Phyllobacteriaceae; genus Mesorhizobium; species Mesorhizobium sp. B2-1-1. The sequence goes on from NZ_CP083955.1 coordinate 179,696, forward strand.
GTCTAGATGCAAAAGCGATTGGCCGGTTCTTTGACGCGCATCAAGGAAGCCAGCGCCCGTGAATGCAATTCATAGCACATTCGAAACGCTTGAGTGAAAGGCGCGTCCAATGTCCTACAAGTCCATAATCGCGAATCTCGCCGTCGATACGCCCCCTGCTGCGATTGTGAAAGTGGGTATCGAACTCGCAGAGCGTTTCGGCGCCCATCTCATTGGTCTGGCGGCGGCGGATGTTCCGCCCTTGGTCGCGACGGGTGAAGGCATGGTCTACGAAGGGGAGGTCATGCAGATTCAGCGGACTGAAATCGAAAAGAGGCTTGCCGAACTGCGTGCCGAGTTCGAAAGCCTGGTCCCGGCTTCGATCACAAGCGAGTGGGGACAGGCCGTCTGCAGCCCGACCCGCTTCCTCAGCGTTTTCGCCCGCGCAGCCGATCTTGTCGTGACCGGTGCGTCGGGAGACGACGTGTTTCGCGCCGCCGATGTTGGCAGCCTGGCGCTCGGCATCGGCCGGCCAGTCCTGGTCATCGGAAACAACGTCGAACACCTCCGCGCTAATACGGTCCTGGTTGCCTGGAAGGATACCAGGGAGGCGCGACGGGCGGTGGCGGATGCCTTGCCTTTTCTGGCCAAGGCCAATGAGGTTGTCGTCGCCACGATCGCCGCCGCCAAAGGCGACGACAATGTTCGTGACAGTCTCGCCGATGTCGCTGTCTATCTTGAGCACCATGGCATCATGGCGCAGACGGAACTGATCACCGGTGAAGTCGATGGCGAGCAGTTGTTGACATTCGCACGCTCGATCAATGCCGACATGATCGTCTCAGGCGCCTATGGCCATAGCCGCCTGCGCGAATGGGCGTTTGGTGGCGTCACCCGCACGCTGATCGAAGAGAGCAGCATCAACCGCTTCCTGTCATACTGATGGCGAATATCGTGTCTTCTGGCGTGGACCAACATTCCGTTGCGGCGGCCGCAAGTCCGTATTGGTCGATCACCAGCGAAGATCTCGTGCGAGGTCTGGCAACTTCGCCCACATCGGGCCTGGCTGGGTCGGATGCCGCCTCGCGGCTCATCAAATACGGCGCGAATACGCCGGCCTCGAAGTCAGGCGCGTCGGCGCTTAGCGTGTTCGTTCGCCAGTTCCGTAGCCCGCTTGTCCTGATCCTGATCTTCGCGGCTAGCGTTTCGGCCTTCGTCGGTGCAGGTCAGGAGGCCGCAATCATCGGGGCGATCGTGCTGGCAAGTTGCGTTCTCAGCTTCACCCAGGAGTATGGGGCGTCGCGGGCGACAGAGGCACTTAAACAGCGTATCTCGCGCAAGGCTACCGTGCTGCGAGATGGCGTCGAATCCTCCGTTTCTGCCGAAGAAATCGTGCCGGGCGACCTCATCCGGCTATCGGCCGGAAACCTCATACCTGCCGACTGCGTCATCCTCGAAGCGCGGGATTTCAATGTCAGCGAGGCGGTGCTGACTGGCGAAACCTTCCCCGTCCTGAAGGCGGCGGGGCGATCAGATCCTGATGCGTCCGTCGCCCAACGCAACAATGCGGTGTTTACCGGTACGTCCGTGCGCAGCGGCACGGCGACCGTGCTTGCGGCAGCGACCGGCCGGCGCACCGAATTCGCCTCCATCGCAGCGGCACTGGAGCGACAAATCCCGGAAACGGATTTTGCCCGCGGGATCAGATCGTTTGGCTATCTGATGACCGAGATCATGCTGGCGATTGTCATCATCGTGTTTTTTGCCAATCTGATGCTGCATCGTCCGCTGATAGAATCGCTGTTGTTTTCCCTGGCACTCGCGGTCGGCCTCACACCTGAACTGCTCCCGGCCATTATCAGTGTAACACTTGCTCGTGGCGCCCGCGCCATGGCTGCCAATGGCGTCATCGTGCGCCGTCTCGACGCCATCGAGAATCTGGGCAGCATGGACGTGCTTTGCACCGACAAGACCGGCACGCTGACGGAAGGCGTGATCCACCTTGACGGATGGCTTGATGTCGACGGCAACCCGTCAACCGACATCCTGCTTTGGGCACGTCTCAACGCAACCCTGCACACTGGACTGAAGAACCCGCTGGACGAAGCCATCGCCGGTGCGCCGGGCAAGGGTGCATCATTGGCCGCTTTCACCAAGGTCGACGAGATCCCTTATGATTTCATTCGCAAGCGCCTATCCGTTGTTGTGCGAACCAAGGATGGCGAAGATCTTCTGATCACGAAAGGCGCAGTACAGAACGTCCTCGAAACCTGCAGCTTCGTCGGCACAGCGAAAGGCCTGGAACCTCTCGAAGACACGCACCGCGCGGCGATCGACAAGATGTTTCGACGCTGGAGCGCGGAAGGATATCGCGTTCTGGGGCTAGCGACGCGTCGATTTGAAAGCCACGCTACCTATGGCAGGAAGGACGAGGTCGATCTCGCCTTCGCCGGCTTTCTGCTTTTCCTAGACCCGCCCAAGGAAGGCGTAAAGAGCACGCTTGCCGAACTCGCCCACCGGGGCATCGCCGTGAACGTCATTACGGGCGACAACCGCTACGTTGCAGCCCATCTTGCTCAAGCGGTCGGCTTGCGTAGCGATCGGATCATGACCGGGGAGGATCTGTCGAAGTTGACCAAGAGCGCGCTCTTTGCAGCCGTGCAGGACACTGACCTCTTCGTCGAGATCGATCCCAACCAGAAAGAACGCATTGTCCAGGCCTTGCGGAGCAGGGGCCATGTCGTTGGCTATCTGGGTGACGGCATCAATGATGCGCCCGCGCTCCATGAGGCCGATATTGGGGTCTCCGTCGACACCGCATGCGATGTCGCGCGTGAGGCTGCCGATATCATCCTTCTCAAGCAGGATCTCGGAGTGCTGGTGCGGGGCGTCGACGACGGCCGCAAGACCTTCGCCAACACCATGAAATATATCTCCATCACCACCAGCGCCAATTTCGGCAACATGATAAGTATGGCGGTCGCCTCGCTATTCCTGCCTTTCCTGCCACTTCTGGCAAAGCAGATCCTGCTCAACAATTTCCTTTCCGACGTGCCCTCACTCGCCATCGCAAGTGACAACGTTGACGCAGATCAGCTGCACAGGCCGCGCCACTGGGACATCCGTTTCGTGAGGCGATTCATGATCAGCTTTGGCCTGGTCAGTTCGCTGTTCGATTTCGCAACCTTCGCGTTCCTGCTGCTCTTCGCCCATGCCACAGAGGCTGCATTCCAGACAGCCTGGTTTGTCGAATCGTTGCTGACCGAGCTTGCAATCGTGCTCATCGTTCGTACGCACCGCGCTTTTTGGGCGAGCCGTCCGAGCCCCTTGCTCGCCTGGCTGACACTGGGCGTCGGGTTTGTCGCGATCATGATTCCGTATCTGCCGTTCGCAGACTGGTTCGGTTTCGTGCCCTTGCCGCTGCCTATACTTGCCGGACTTGTCGCTATCACCGCGCTCTATCTATGGGCCTCAGAGGCGACAAAGCGCGGGTTCTTCGGCCAGGAGGAGCCGCAGTCGCACCCGAAGAGGCCGGGGCAACCTATTGGCAGAGCCACCAAGTCTCATTCTGCGTACCCGACATTATAGGCTGGGTGGAGAGGCTTGAAACCATCGTGAAAAGAGCGCCGGCATTTTGCCTTATCGCAGATTGGACAAGGGGCTGCAGGTGCTGCTCGTTCATCCAGGCGGCCCATTCTGGCAAAAGCGAGATCTTGGGGCCTGGTCGATTGCAAGGGCGAGTATAATCCTAGCGGGGACGGCGCGGCGCGAGTTCACCGAAGAGACAGGCTGGGAGCTCAAGGGCCCACTGCTGAATTTGGGTGAGTAGCGCCAGCGAGAAGGCAAACCCAGCGCTCGAGGGTGATTTCGACACCGCGATGATGCGCAGCAATCTGTCTGCTATGGAGTGGCCACCACGCAGTGGCCGGGGACAATTGTTTGTCGACGTCGACCGCGGTGAATGGCTGGATCTAGCCTTGGCCCGGGACAAGTTGGTAGTCGGCCAACGGCGTTTTCTCGACCGCCTTGTCGCTTCAGCTCAGAGCCCAAGCCCTCCCGTTTAGCCTCAGGGATTAGCAACGACGCCTGCTGTTGATCGAGATCAATGATTGCGGCCGCCGACATGACAATGATGGTCGCTAGGCAGGAGTGATCAGCATGACATTTCTCGATTATCTGGTTTCAGTCGACGCCAGGACCGCCCTGATGGGCCGCATGATGCAGAAGCTTGGCGTCGACAAACAATTGAAATCGGTGCCGGATCATGCCGCCGTCACCAACCGGGCAGTGGACCGATGCCGCTCGTGTGGGCATCAGGACGAATGCTCGACCTGGCTCGACGAACACCAGCAAGCCGATAATCCGCCAGACTATTGCCGCAACCGTGATCTTATCGCACGGCTGCAACACGCCGCCGGTCAACGTTAGAACCGTCGACGCCTCGAGCTGGATGGAGGGTCACTCAACCTCTGGAAAGACCGTACGTCTTGGAGGTCCAGCGCAACCGGATGCGTAGGCTCCGGACTCCATGGATCGCCCTGGCGGGCTTGATAGCACGGACCTCTTCAGCTGGTGGCCACATCTTCAGGCGAGCATCCAAACCCGTTTGGCATGGTAATCGGCTGGTGATGTTCTCATTCTCGACAATTCGCTGTCGAGCGAGATTGATCGTGGACCCGCGGCTTGCAGTGGCAAGTTCGTCGGGATCGTCCCGCCGCTACGAAACAAGCACCACGGACAACGGATCGGCGCAGAAGAGACCATCCCTGACAGCCTTTACGCCGGCAACGTTTTCGGCTGCCACAAAGGCTGCCTGGCGCTCACGTTCGTCGAAGATGACACCGCTCAATATCACCACGCCCTTGTTCACCATCACGTGGATCAGGTCTTTGCCGGTCCATTTGTGCTTTGCAAGCTCGCCAGCGACGTTGTGGCGAATCTGCTCGTCATCGATGACCGAACGGCCTGCATCCGGAAGGACGCTGAGCAATGCCCGCAGCAGATCAGAACGGGTGATGATGCCGACGACTTTCCCGGCATCGATGACCGGAATGCGTTTGACGTGATGTTGCGTCATGAGTTCGACGACCTCGGCGAGCGACGCGGCGGGAGACGCCGTGACGACATCGCTGGACATCACCTCCTCGATCCGTCGACCATTGGCGTGGACATATTCGTCGGCGGCCTTTCCAGGACTGACGAGAAACTCTAGCCAGCGCGAGCGCTTTTGCTCGGTGTCCAGTTCTCCTCGTCGCAGGAAATCGCCCTCGCTGACAATCCCCACCAGCGTGCCGTCGCCGCGAACAACAGGCAGGCCGCTGATCTTATTGGACAGCATCAGCCCGGCCACCTCGGCGATCGAGGCGGACGGGTCCGTGCAGATGACTGGCTTGCTCATGATGGCTTCGGCTTGCATGCTCGCTCCCCGGAGATATTTCATTCCCGGCTTCTTAGATGCCGCATGAGCGAAGGGCCTTGATTTGAATCATTTTGCCCTCGAGACAAATGACCCAAGCTGGGGCTGCAAATAACCAGGCGCGTGCCCGTCAACCAGCGATCGCGGTCTTAGCGACGTTCACGCCAAGTTCGTAGACAAGCAGTCCACCATAATAGGCCGTCGCCGTGACCAGAATTGCTCCGCCAATTTCGACCAGAGGAATAGCAATGGTCAGTAGCCGCAGTTCACGATTCCGCACCCAAAGGCCGAGCCTCACTAGGCCCCAGATCAGAAACGCGAACGCTGTGATACCTCCCAGGCTCTCGTGGATCTCCGCTATGTCACTGCTGAAGCCGGCGGCTTCAGCATGATCGAGTGCCATTCCCCCATAGAACCAGGTTCCAATCGCGAACGCCCCGGCTGCGAGAGCGATAAAGGTCGATACCGTCCCCACGCCAGAACGCTTGGTCACCGCGTTGCCGCGAGCGAGCACCACAAGGTCGATCGCCGCCAAAGTGTAGATGAGGACAATGGGAAAATGCACGAGCATGGGATGGATATGCTGGACTGGGATCATGACAAGGAAAATCTCCGGAGTGGCCAAGGGATGGCGCAGATAGAGGGGGTAAGTTTGGCGATAGCGCAATTGATCAGCGGACGCCCAGCTCAAGGGCTGGGCATAAGCTTTTCGGTATCAGTCGTCGTCCCCCTGGCCGTCCTCGTCAGTGCTGCTGAAAACGGCCTTACTGGAAGTGTGACTGTCGTCGCATTCGTGGTCATCGCCAACGCCCTTGATCGCCTTGGGACCGGTGGCATCCTGCATGGGGATGGCCTCCAGATCGATTGGGCCGGCAGGGGCAATTGAGGATGAGGATGACGCTGCGCATGAACCTTCTTCAGATTCAGCGGCTGCCGGCAGGGCAAAGGTCGAGAAGCATCCGAGTGCTGCGAGTAAGAACAGGGAATTGCGCATGGTTTCGACATCCTTTTCTCTGCGCGGCCATGATTGGCCGCGAGGATGCCGTGATAGCGAGCCTTTGCTTGCCGGCAGCTGTGGATGGTTGACAGCAAATTGAAAGCTTCGACGTGCGACATGCCTCCCTCATGATGGTCAAACTAAAGAGCCTCGCAATCCTGGGCCTGGCCGGGCTTGTCCTGGCCCAGCCACTTGCCGCGCGGGCTGACGAGGACGACGATGGCGATCATGACAGGGCGCGGGATCTCTACGAACACGGTGAGATAAAAGGCCTTTCCAATATCCTCGATATTGTTCGCGCGCAGGCTCCAGGCGACATCGTCGCGGTTGACCTCCTCCGCAAGGCCAACAAATGGGTCTATCGATTCCAGGTCGTCGGCGCCGATGGCCGGCGAAAGACTGTCGATGTTGACGCCGGTGCCGGTGTCATCATGCGCGAAAGGGAGGGGGACTGATGAAGATCCTCCTTGCCGAGGACGAGCCCCGTATCGCCGCCGATATCGCTACAGCCCTTAAGGCATCCGGTCTGGCGGTTGATATCGTTCGCGATGGAGAGGCTGCCTGGTTCGCAGGCGATGTGGAGAACTACGATGCTGCGATCCTGGACCTCGGGTTGCCGAAGCTCGATGGTCTCACTGTCTTGAAGCGCTGGCGGGCCAATGAGCGCAGGTTTCCGGTTCTCATCCTGACGGCAAGAGGTACGTGGACCGAACGCGTGGACGGTATCAATTCCGGTGCTGACGACTATCTTCCCAAACCCTTTGAGATGGAAGAACTGCTCGCCCGATTGCGGGCGATCCTGCGTCGTTCGGCCGGGCAGGCCGCACCCGTTCTGAGGTCCGGGCCGTTGCTTCTGGATACGCGCCAGATGCGTATTTCGCTCCGTGGCGTCCCCATTTCTCTTTCGCCGCTGGAATACCGGCTCCTGGCGTTTCTGATGCATCATGCTGGTCGGGTGGTGGCGCCCACCGAACTTGCTGAGCATCTCTACGATTCAGGGAACGACCGCGATCCGAACACGATCGAGGTGATCGTCGCGCGCTTGCGTCGCAAGCTCGGGAGTGGCGCCATCGAAACGCGGCGCGGCTTCGGGTATCTGATGCCCGATGATCCCGCCTGATGGGCGGCTCGATCCGCTTCAGGCTGTGGCTGGCGGCAACGATCTCGATTCTTGTCGCGCTCGCCATAGCCGGCGCCGGCTTGCGCTATCTGTTTGAACTTCACGTCGAGCGGCGCGTTGTGGGCGAGCTGACGGTCGATCTCAATGAGTTGATCGGCGCAACGACCTTCACAAGCAACGGCCAACTGGTGTTAGCCCCGGTGCTCACCGACCCGCGCTTCGCCAATCCGCTGTCCGGTTATTACTGGCAGGTCGAAGACATCGCTACCGGCGGTCTCCAGCGCTCACGATCTTTGTGGGACGCCAAGCTGGTCCTGCCTGCCCGCAGCGCAACGGGTGAGATGCGAACGGTCGAGGAGTTCACGGGACCTGGCGGAGAACTCAGCATTGCGGTCGAGCGTACAATCATCGACGCCGGAGGTCGGTCCTTTCGCGCAGTCGTGGCGGAGGATCATCGAACCATCGAGGCGTCTGTAAGCGAGTATGTTCGCGATCTTGCTCCGGCTCTCTTGATGCTCGCCGCAGTTCTCATGGCCGCGTTTTTCATCCAGATCACGATCGGTCTCGCACCTCTGGAGACCTTGCGGGCCGCCGTCGGAAGCGTGATTGCGCAGCGAACGACACGGCTCGATGTGGTGGCACCGAGCGAAGTGCAGCCGCTCGCTGACGAAATCAATCGTCTTCTCAATGCCCAGGAGAAGGCTCTTGCTCGGGCCCGTTCGCGCGCCACCGATCTGGCGCACGGCCTCAAGACGCCGCTCCAGGTCCTGTCGGCTGACATCCGTGCCTTGCGCAAGAAAGGCGAGACGGATCTGGCCGACGAGATCGAGAAGAGCACAGAAGCGATCCGGCGCCATGTCGAGCGGGAGCTCGCGCGCGCCCGCCTCGCGCCCGGCGTTTCCGGCGAGGCATCCTGCCGGGTATCGCAGGTCGCGGCCGGCGTCATTGCCGTCGTCAAGCGCACGCCAAGCGGCAAGCAGCTTTCATTCAAGATGACCGTCCCGGAGGATCTGACAGCGCCGATGGATGAAGGCGACTTGTCGGAAATCCTCGGCAATCTGGTCGAAAACGCCGCGCGCTACGCAAAGTCGTCAGTGCGTGTCGATGCATCCTCCACCGCTGACGAGGTAATCGTCACTGTCGCCGATGATGGTCCTGGCATACCGGATGCCGATCGGGAGACCGCTCTGTCCCGTGGTGTCCAGCTCGACAGCAAGGGCGGCAGCAGCGGGCTTGGCCTGGCCATCGTATCCGATATCGTCGAAGCCTATGGCGGACGCCTTGCCATGGCCAACGCCGATCCGGGTCTGTTTATGGCCATTTCCTTGCGACGACACAGTTGAGCGTCCTTCAGACGAAACCCGGGAAGTAGTCGACCCTTATCTTCGAGCGACGCACGCCCATGGCCAGCAGCTTCTTGCGCAGCGCCTTGACCATCGCCTGCGGGCCGGAAATGTAGAAAATCCGCTCGAGGTGGTCCGGTATAGCCAGACGGATCAGGCGCTCGTCGATGTAGCCAGGATACTGGCCACGCTCGCCACCTCGCGCGACGGCGTGGAACGTTCGGATGCCGAGTTCGCGTTTTGCGGCACCGAGCACGTCACGGTAGGCAATGTCCTGCTGCCCCTCGGTTCCGTAGAGGATGACGATCGGCCGCCGCTCATTGCGGTCGAGTAGGTATTGCAGCATCGAGCGGAATGGCGTGATCCCGATGCCCCCGGCCAGGAAAGCGATCTTGATTTCACGCCGGGCGGGCAACGTGAAATTGCCGGCCAGTTGCGCGGCGTGAATCGTGCTGCCTGGCTTCATGGCCATCAATTCGCGCTTGAAGGCGCTTGATTGCGGATAGAACTTGACGCCGAGGCGGACCGTTTCCTCCGTCGGCGCCGAGGCGACCGTGAAATACCGGCGGTTGCCGCGATTGTCGGCACGATGGAGACCAAGCGTCCATTCGAGATACTGACCGGCCTCGAAGGCGAGCTTGCGCGGCGAGCGGAAGATGAAGTCAAAGCTGTCGACGGCCGACTGCTCGATGCGTTCAAGAGTCAGCACGAAGCGTCCCTTGGGGCCTGCCGCATAGGCAAACAGGTTGCCGGCAAGCAGCGCCAGTTCCGGCGTGAAATAGAACGAGCCGAGATGAATGGCGGGAGCAAACAGAAAGCCGACGATCGCGGCAAAGGCGATACGCGGCCAACGCATCGTCGGCGCGGTCAGCGGCTCGGTCAGCATCACGAAGGCAAAGAACAGCAGGGGCGAGGAACTCAGTGTCTGCGTGAGCGCCGTCCAATACTGGTCCGGATCGGTCGTTGCCAGGATGGTCGCCAGCGCCGCGACAAGGAAGGTCGAGACAAGGTCAAGCCGGCGCAGTTTGCGGACAATGAGCATACCGCCGACGAGCACGAGCGGAAGCAATGGCAGATTGCCGCCCACCCACCAGGTGGCTGGTTGGTCGAGCAGCAGCGCGGACAGCGCCACGCCCAGCGCAGCCGGGTTGAAAAGGTGCTTTCGGCCGATGGCGAGAATGAATTTCGATGAAATCGCCCAGACGGACGCGAATGCCACCGCTGCGATCCCCTTTGTGTCCGTGACCGCCACCGGATCGAGGATAAGCGCCAGGATGAGCGCGGTGATGTAGGCGGACTCGTTGTTGGCCGGGACCGCGAAGACACGCGCAAAGGCCTTGTTGGTGATCCAGCAGGCGGCCAGCGCAAGAGCCGTCGTGAAGCCAAGCGCAATGGGGTCATGTGGCACCAGCTTGGCGAAGCCGAGCACGAACGCTGCGCCGACAAGCGTCATCAGATAGTAGAGGACCAGCCTGTACATGGTCAGGTGATCGAGAAATCGGTCGATGGTCTTGATCATGGCAGGCAAAGGGCTCCGAACCCGGCTGTCGGGGTGGCGCGGCCACTGGCGTCGACGAGATATCCCTCCAGGCCAGGGGTCTGCTCGATGAAGAAAATGCCGTCCCGACCCATGGCGAAGGCCGCGGTGGCGAAACGATCGGCTTCGAGCACATCGGCGCCGATCACGGTCAGGCTGACGATGTCCTGGATTGGATTACCAATCCCGTGCGGGTTGTAGATGTGTTGGCCGCGGACATAGGTGCCTGAGGTCGCGACGCCGCGATCGCGGGGATAGACGACCTTTACGATCTCGTGAGCATTGAAGGGATTGCGGATACCGACGCTCCAATCCTGACCCGAAGCATTCTTGCCGCAGGACTGGATATCGCCGCCCGCCTCGATGAAGAAATCGCTGATGCCGGCCCGTTGAACGATGCCTGCCGCATTGCGGATTGCCCAGCCCTTGACGATGCCGGAAGGATCGAGCGATCCGTCGGGCTTGCGAATATCGAAGTATCCGTCCGTCTCGTCTTTCGTCTGTCTGGCGAGAGCGAGCACTTCCATCATCTCGCCGCTCCAGTCGGCGACCGGAACGTCGCCGCGGTTGATGGCCGCGATCTCGCTGTCGGCCCGGTATGTGCTGAAGCGCCGGTCGATATTCTCGAAATAGCCAAAGACCCTGTCGATCAGCTCCCCGGTCGAGGCGCCACCGATGTCGACCGTTATGGGCATGCCCATCAAAATTCGCGTGTCGCGCATGGACCTACGACGTCGCTTTCTTCAGCGCGCCGCGCAGCGACTGGATGAAAGCCCTGCTGGTCAGGGTCGCGCCCGAAATAATGTCGACATTGGCGCTTTGGGCGCTGATCGCTTCGTCGCGCAGCATGGGCAGCGCTTGCCTGTTGATATTGATGGAGGTGCGGCGGTCGGATGGGTATTTCAATACCTTCAGCGCCTTAAGCTGCCCGCCCTGTATCAGGGCCTGAATCTGGATGATGCCGTAGTAGGCATCGGCCGTAGGGCCGGTGTAGACGCCGTCGGCATAGATCTTCATGTCGACCCGGACGACACGTGCTGGCGCATCCCGATATGCTGGCCTCGGCTGCGGGACTGGTATGTAGACGGCGGGAGTGACGGCAAATGAAGGTACCGATGGCGCAGGATCGGAGGCAGCCGGCGCCACTGGCTGCGCCAGCAGCGCTCGCGAGGGTTGTGGGGTCACCGGAACCACTGTCTGCTTGACCGGATCATCTGTTCGTTCGGCGGGCACTGCTATGCCAGCCGTCGTTTCCGGGGCAATCGGGAACCTTGTTCTGAACCGGGGGTCGAGGGGCGCCGGCAAGGTCGCCGCAAACGGGGCCGGCTCTTTTGGCTGCGCTGAAGGCGCTTCGGCTGCGTCGGCCGGCAGCGCTTCGCCGAGCATATCGTTTGCAGGGTCCTTGCCGGCCTGATCCCAGACATAAGCGCCCGACGCGGCGATCACGAAAAGTGACAAGGCAATCTGTTTCATCGGAGGTGTTTCCACGTTGACTCTCGCAGGGCGGCCTATCTGCTCTCCGGAGGCAATATCCCACGACCAAGCTGACAACTGGCTGTCAGCCGAGTTCAAGCTGCGAGTGCCCGGCAAAGCTCATGGACGACATCAAGTCGATTTGTCATAGATCAAGATATCCACATAAAGCCTGAGCTAAGAGGGCTCTCTCAAACAAGGTAGCTGCCTATGGCTGTTGTCAAAGAGCCGGCCGGATACACCGGAACCCAGATATTGCTGCATTGGACCATCGCGGTGCTGATCGTCCTGCAGCTTGTAATCGGTGAGGACATCAAGCCGGCTTACCGGGCGTTCTCGCGCGGCACCGAGCCGGCAGCTGGCGACATCTTAAACGCGAATATTCATGTCTATGTCGGTTTGGCAGTTCTGGTACTGGCGATCTGGCGGCTTGCGGTCCGTCTCAAGGTTGGTGTGCCGGCAGCACCGTCGGAAGAAAGCGCACTGTTAAAGGGGATCGCCGCTGCCGCCCATTTCCTGCTCTACCTGTTCATTTTCGGGATGCCAATTACCGGAGCGCTGGCATGGTACTTCAACATTCGAGCAATGGGTGAGATACACGAACTCGCCAAGCCAGTGATCATCATCGTTGTAGGCCTTCATGCCGTAGCGGCGCTGTGGCAGCATTTCTTCGTAAAATCGGATGTGCTCGTCAGAATGCTCCGGCCTGCTGGACGGCGCGCGCGGTGATGCCATGAGCCGCCTGCACAGTGAAAACCATCTCGTATCGCGCGTCGGCTGGCTGCGCGCCGCCGTGCTGGGCGCCAATGACGGAATCGTGTCGACGGCCAGCCTGATCGTTGGTGTGGCGGCGGCCAATGCCGCGGCCTCAAATGTTCTGGTGGCCGGCGTGGCCGGACTGGTCGCCGGCGCGATGTCGATGGCGGCCGGAGAGTATGTTTCGGTCAGTTCGCAGTCCGACACCGAACAAGCTGACCTTGCGCGTGAGAAGGGCGAGTTGGCCACGCAGCCAGATTTCGAGCGTCACGAACTTGCGGAGATCTATGTCAGACGAGGCGTCGAGCCAACCCTGGCCTTGCAGGTCGCCGACCAATTGATGGCGAAGGACGCGCTCGGCGCCCACGCACGTGACGAACTTGGTATCTCCGAGGTGACCACGGCGAGGCCGATCCAGGCCGCTCTGACCTCGGCTGCCGCATTTTCGGTTGGCGCAGCCATGCCTTTGGCGATGGTGCTTATTTCGCCGGCCGCCTGGCTTGCCACAACGGTGTCTGTCGCCTCCCTCCTGTTCCTGGCGGTTCTGGGTGCCATCGGGGCCAAAGCCGGCGGCGCCAATGTGCTGAGGGCAATGGTTCGTGTCACCTTCTGGGGCGCGCTGGCAATGGCTCTGACCGCCGGTATCGGCGCCGCCGTTGGTATTGCCATCTGACCGGCCTAGTTATTTCGATCTCGCTGTGTGGCTTGGGCTAGCGCTTCAGCACCAGCGCTCAGATCATTACATGGTCAGTGTGCGAGGCGCAGTGGAACCTGTTCGTGAAGCGAAGTGGCTCGGGATCGAAGTGGGCCAGATCAGTCGGGGTCCCAACGTCAGCAGCCTCATTGTGCTACAAGGAAGGAATTGACGGCCTCGCAGATGTCTCCAATTGCGCTGGGCACGGCTCAAGCCCGCCTCCAACGACGCTTTGGGGTCGCCACGATTAGTTCCTGGCTGATGATCTCACCGTTTGGACCGACAACTATTGTCAACTCACGATCATGAGAACGGAAGGCCAAACGGTGTTTGCCATCGTCCTCACCAACCCCTCGCTCAACCCGCCCTTTGATGCCGCCACGCTGGATCTGCCTTATGAAATACTCAACAGAGAACTTCATCGCTTTGGCGGCAGCCGCGGCATCGATCTCGGGCGCAGCATCCGCCCATTTAACCGAGATCATTCAGACCTCCACACGCAATCTCTGGCAGCGTCTTGTTCTGCATAATTCTCAACCTGCTGATTGCCCTCGGCCAACTGGCAAGGTGAATCCGCTCACCGCAGTTCTGCGTCCATTAGCATCGCGATAGATTCTAAACGACGGCCTTCCATCAAACTGCTAGCTCCAGTTTATGGCATCCCATCGGATGTTCTTTGCTCTAACGCAAGCGTCCTCGTCGCCGTGCTCGCCCCGACGGATTTCGGCCTGGACGGGCGGCTTTGCCCAGGGACGTTGTGGACTGTGGTGATTGCCTTTGGACGACTGATTAAAGCGCTCCCAAGCTGCTCTGGCCATCCTCGCGGCAATTGCTCTACGAAGGCTTGGTCTTGTCGGTCAAGCAGTTGCGATTGCGGAGATCGTTCCCTGCTCAGGCGTAATCGCGCTTGTCAGCGTCCTCACTGCTCTTGCACCGGAATGGCACCCGAAATCCCACAGGGCGATCACTAACCCGAGTAAGACGCGGATCGACCCCAGTTTGCGCGAACGCAAAGAACTATTGGGGCATGTCGGATAGCTTCTCGTAATCGACGTTCGACGACTTTGACCTGATGTGTTCGCGCGCTGCCCGAGGGGGATACGATTGCGCTTCTGCCGTACGATGCGGGATTGCTAAAGCGGTCGCACGTCGAAGCAAACAAAGGATTGCGAGGCAAATGCGAAGCGCTTTGACGGACGCCTCAGCGACCGGGAGTTCAAGGAAGTGACATGAACATGCAATTCGAGATAGGGATGGAAGACGCGATCAACGGATGCCCAAGCCTCGTATTCAGCACTGAAGCGGCGAGCGGCCCAAAGGCAGAGAAGACATGGCTGCCCATGCTCATCGCTGGGCTCGCCCCAATCGTGTTGGGTGCCACAGCGGTGATGGCCCTTGTGTAGAATGTCTGCTGCTCCGATTTGGCGAATGAGTTCTGACATGTCCCATGATCGCAGATGTTTTCATTGTATAGCTGTCTGGCGATGATCAACTCGGCTCTTTCGCGCTGGACCATGGCGTACTTCGCCTCGGCACTGGTGTCTTTGGTCGCCGCTCAGATGCTGATGATGGCCGGCTACGGTTTTCCGACTGTTGCCTTGGAAGCCCCAGAGACGCTTATGATCGTCCACATGATCACAATAGGCTGGCTTAGCCTTCTGATGTGCGGAGCCTTGTTCCAGTTTGTCCCGGTGCTCGTTGCGCGGCCACTTCGCTGCGAGTCTCTGGCCTTGCCGGCGCTGCTGTGCCTGATTGTCGGTCTGACTTGCCTGGTCACCGGATTCTTGCGCCTATCAGGAGCAATTGACGTTGATGTTCCTGCGCTTGCGTTTGCCGGGCTTCTCCTTCCGGCTGGCTTCGGATTGGTGGGATGGGCGCTCGCACGTACGTTATGGGATGTCCGACCATCCAGACTGCCACTGCCCGCGCGCTTCGTTGCGGGAGGGCTTGCCAGCATCGCAGTCACCAGCGTCTTGGGTGCCTCCTTTGCATTCTCGCTCTCCGGCGAGGTGCTAGGTGGGATTGGCATAGATGTGCAAGCGGCTCTTCCCACTCACGTGATGGTAGGCCTTGGCGGCTGGCTCGGCTTCACGGCCGTTGGTGTGAGTTACCGCTTGCTGCCAATGTTTATGCTTTCCCCGGACAGCGAACGCACCACGGGTTATCTGGTCTTGTGGGCCGGCGCTACCGCCCTGCTTCTTATTGTGTCGTCAGAGCCTTTGACACGTCTTTCCGGAGAGATAATGCTGCCTGCCGTTCTCGCTTGCTTACTCGCGTCCGCCGCGACGGTGTTCTATGCCATCGATCTCGTTTTCTTCTATCGCAGCCGCAAGCGACGCAAGATCGAATTGAACAGCAGTTCGGCGATCGGCGCCTTCTCCGCCCTTTATCTGTCGGTTGTGCTTCTCCTCGCTCTGCTGGCGACGGGAACGCTTGCGCAGCATGCAGGCGCAGTTGTCTATCTCGTTGCTTTCGGTTGGCTAACAGGGCTGGGGCTTTCGCAACTCTACAAGATCGTGCCGTTCCTAACCTGGCTCGAATGCTACGGACCGGTGATGGGCAGGAAGCCAACGCCGCGCGTCCAGGATCTTGTCGTCGAAACGCGCGGCAAGGTGAGTTTCGCACTCTTCTACGCCGGCGTGCTGGTCGGGACTGGGGCGCTTCTGACCGAGGTGCCGGGTCTGTTCCGCATGGCTACGGCTGTGACCTTAGCTGCTACGATAGCGATCGTCGCGGAACTCGTTCTTGCGCGCCGCCTTGCCAATGTTACCGCAGCCTTGCGCCTGCCCGAGGGAGCATCGCGCCCGCGCCTTTTCCTGCCCTCCTGGCGCCCATTATAGAGGAAACCCGAATGAGTGCCCCGCATTACGACCTCGACGTTCGGCCGATCCTTCGCGAAGGTGGCGAGCCCTTCAGTGCCATCATGGAAGCGGTGGCCGCACTCGGCCCGGGTCAAAGCCTGCGCTTGCTTGTGTCCTTTAAGCCCATTCCCTTGTTTCAGGTGCTTGGCGCGCGAGGCTTCGAGCCCTCGGCCAAAGAAATTGGCAATGGTGACTGGGAAGTTGTCTTCACGCCGGTTGGGGCAGCACAGCAGGTAGGGGAACCGTCGGAACGATCAGCAAGCACCGACGACATGCCACGCGACTGGCCAGAACCAATCATGGAGCTCGACAATCGCGATCTCGAGCCGCCGGAACCGATGGTCAGAACGCTGCAAGCGGTCAAGACCTTGGCACTTGGTCAGACGATGGCAGTGCTGCTGCCGCGCGAACCAGTTTTTTTATTCGATGAGTTGCAGGTACGTGGGCATCGCTGGCGCGGCACCTTCGAGCCGCAAGGGCACTATCGCATAGTCATCCGCTCTGGTGGGTCAGGAGGGCGAGTATCATGAACGGAGCGGAAGGCCAGGCACTAGCGGTTGGCATACGTGAATCCCTGCGCATGGTCATTGATCCGGAGCTTGGAGAAAATGTCGTCGATCTCGGATTGATCTACCAAGTTTCGGTGGAACAGGATGGGATAGCGCATATCGAAATGACGACCACGGCCCGTGCTTGTCCCGCGACGGGATACCTCAAGGATGCAGTCCGCTCGGCCGCCTGGATAGTACCTGGGATCCATTGGGTAGACATCCGGCTCACATATGATCCACCATGGGCACCTGATATGATGAATACAGACGCCAAGTGCCGTCTTGGCCTGACCGCAACGTGACCCATTGCATGACAGCATGGCTGCAAGGCAACGCCTCGTCATAGACGGTGCGCCGCTCTGGAAACGTCGTTGATTTACGACGGTCAAATGCGCTCCACGGCGTTGTGAAGACATCGGTCCTGATCGTCTTCATGGTTGAAAGGTGTGCGCGATTTCTGACCCGGACCCTTGCTACGGAGTTCCCGCAACCAGCGGCGCATATGCTTGCCTTGCAAGGCCGGGCCTTGCAGTGGCGCGTTTCACTTGTGGGCTTACGCTGTTCGGCCACGGCGAAGCGCGCTCGCTTTCCCGACCGTCGGAATGTTTATGACACGGGCGCTTAGCATCGGCTCAGAGTTTCCTGTTGGGGTGGCATGCCTACTCCTATGGACCAAGCAGCCTGCGCCCGCCCTCGGTGTCCAAAACGCATCTCAGCGTTGCTTGGGAAGGGGGCACACGCGGGAGGGCGCTTCCTCTTTGTCTCAGCGCAACGATCATCTGGAACAGCGGTTGCAAGATATTGCTTCCTAAACCTGGACGACGCGCATGAAGACCCGACTTCGCGACGATGCAACGATGGACGAAATAATGCTCAGGTGGCCGGCAACCATCGGAGTGGTTCTCCAGTATCGCCTGCTTTGCGTCGGCTGCCCGGTTGCCTCGTTCCACACCATTTCCGAAGCGGCGCGTGAGCACGGGATAGGCGAGGAATCACTGCGTGTCGATCTGAACGCCGCGATCGAGCGAACCGGAGCGGACTAGTTGTTCCCAGTCCGTCCTTCGGCCAGCAAAAGCAGGCGGTGAGGTTCCACCACGGTCACCTTTTCGCGGCCACTTTTAACGAGCCCCTTTTCCTCCCAAGATGAGAGCAGCCGACTCACCGTGTGCAGCGTCGTTCCTGTCATCTCGGCGATGTCCTGCCGTGATATCGGGAAATCAATCATGATTCCCTCATCGGTTTGCCGACCGGTCTGCTTGATTAACTTGAGCAGCGCATGGGCGACGCGCTGATCCACCTGTTCGGTGGACATCTCGATCACGCGCGTGTGAGCGTCCTGCAGCCTGCTGCCAACGGTTTTATAGGTATTGGCGCCAAAACTTGGGAAGGAATCCGCGAACTTGAGCCAAAGATGACCTGGCCATGCAAGAGCCACGCAATCGACGGCAGCAATTGCGCTGGCCGGATAGGTGCTGCGACCCAACGCGTGGGCAATCCCCATCAGTTCACCAGGACTAATGTAGCGCACGGTCACTTCTTGGCCGTCTGGCGTTGTCTTAACGACACGCACATGTCCGTCGAGCAACAAGAAGAAGGAGTGGGCTTCCTGCTCTTGCTCGAAGATAGGTTGATCCTTGACAACCCGCAACGATCGCGCTTGGCCGATCATGTAATCAAGATCCGTCGGGGTCATGCCCTGGAAGGCCGATAGCCCGGAGATCAACGACCGATCCAGACGGCTCAAGGGCAATTCCTCTTCCAAGATCTTGCAATGGGCATCAGCAAATCCGTGTCTCTGTCGAGCACACAATGTCATGGGTTCCCGACGGACGGCAAGGGGCACCAAGCCCGGCCTTTTCCTTCGACCTTGTTTGCGTTGCATCAAAGTTCGCATGCTGAAGTCAGTCTAAAAGCTCCCCAACGGCGAACCCGTCAAATATGAAATCACAGAAAGGTAAAATCATGAGATACGCAGTCACCATCGCCACCGCGCTCGCCGCCGCATCGCTAATGAGCGGAGCTGCTCAAGCCGCCGATCACCAGATCCAGATGCTCAACAAAGGTGAGAAAGGCGTAATGGTCTTTCAACCGGACTTTGTCCAGGCAGCGCCTGGTGACACCATCACGTTCGTGCCAACCGACAAGGGCCACGATGCCGAAACGATCAACGGCATGATCCCCGACGGCGCGAAGACTTTCAAGGGCAAGCCGGGCGAACAAATCACCGTTACACTCGACAAGGAAGGTATCTATGGCGTGAAGTGCGCGCCTCATTATGGGATGGGCATGGTGGCGTTGATCGTGGTCGGCAAGCCGGTCAATCTGGCGCAGGCAGCGGCGGTTAAGCAGTCCGGGAAGGCGAAGAAAGTGTTCGAGACGCTGTTGGGTGCAATTCCAGCAGGCAACTGAAGGTGGGGCAATTCTTGTTCAGAGACCTAAAGGACCTGCGGGCGGACGTTAGTCCGCCTATGGTTCCCTTTTGAAATGCATCCGATGGCAATCCCACGCACACGACCCGGCACTTATCCGGCGGTTCTCTCCTACGGTTTCCGGCCGTTCTTCCTGCTCGGCTCGCTGTATGCCGGAGGGGCGATCCTGCTCTGGCTGCCGTTGTTTTACGGTCGTATCGAAACCTCAAGCGCCTTCTTGCCGGTAGACTGGCATGTCCACGAGATGCTGTTTGGCTATCTCGCGGCGATCGTCACGGGTTTCTTGCTGACCGCGATCCCGAATTGGACCGGACGACTGCCGGTGCAAGGCCTGCCTTTGCTGGCACTCGTCCTGTTGTGGCTTGCGGGGCGGTTCGCCGTGTTCTTTTCGGCGCAGACCGGCTGGCTCGTTGGAGCCGCAATCGACTGCGCCTTCCTTGTGGCTGTCGCGGTCGCCGCCGCGACTGAAATCATCGCGGGTCGGAACTGGCGGAACCTCAAGGTGCTGTTGCCGGTCGCCGTACTTTTGGTGGCCAATGTGATGTTTCATGTCGAAGCGCACAACCATGCAGTCTCGGACATCAGCCGCCGGCTCGGACTCGGGGCTGCCGTCGTTCTGATCATGATCATAGGCGGACGTATCGTTCCCAGTTTCACCCGCAATTGGTTGGTACGCGAAAATCAGGGACGCCTGCCGGCCCCGTTCAGCCAATTCGACATCGCAGCGATCGCACTGTCGGCGACCGCGTTGGCGGCCTGGGCATTCTTTCCCGAAAGCAGCGCGACAGGCGCGATGCTGATCGTCGGGGCGGCCTTCAACGCTATCCGGCTTGTGCGCTGGGCGGGTGATCGCACGTTTCGTGATCCGCTGGTGCTGATCCTGCACGTCGCGTTTGCCTTCGTGCCGATCGGTCTCCTGCTCGCCGGACTTGCCGTCGTCGTGCCGGAGACAGTCCCTTCGGCGGCGGGCATTCACGCGTTCAGCGTAGGAGCGGTGGCATGCATGACGCTCGCCGTCATGACCCGAGCCACGCTTGGGCATACAGGGCGCGAATTGCGGGCGACCATTGGCACACGCGTGGTCTTTGTCGCGATCGTGCTTGCGGCCGTCCTGCGCATCGGCGCCGCGTTCCTACCTGCGCAAGCAATGCTTCTCCACATGTCGGCGACGTTGTGGGTGGCGGCCTTCCTCGGATATGTGGCCCTGTTTGGCGGCATGCTCGTTCGGCCCAAATTACGTGCGCGGCAGCCGAACAAGGCGCCTTCTTGACGCGCGAGACCTGGACCGCGCCGTATCGAAGCAAACGGAATGCCGTCGACATCGCTTGGTATGACGAATCCGGAATTTGTATCACGTTGGAGCAGCGCAATTGGCGAATTTCGGTGTTGAACCCACACTGATCGCGCCAACAATCATAGCGGCTGTTCGTCGAGATATCTCAAAGTAGCCAAGCGCTTAATGGCAGTCGTTGCCAGCATTTGAGCTCGGTCGCGGTCGGCCTGGAGGGGAAGGGTTTCCCCCGCGTTGAGGTAGGATTCGGCCAGCAGCTCGCAGAGAGCATCCAAGGATTCCGGCGATCGGTCGCTGATAGACGTGTTCGTTCCAAACGGACTGGCCGTGAGTTGTTGCGCAAGTTTTCGTGCCTCTGCCGCCAGACCGCTAAGCACGGTCTCGTCATGTTCCCCGCGAAGCGCCGCAAATGCTTTCAGTCGGATCGCGACCTGTTCTTCCATGGTTGCAAGGTCGCCAGCGCTGGCAAATGTCGCGTCGGCCTCACGACGCGAAGAGAATGCAAGCCGGCGTTCGACCCGCAGAACACGGGCATGTTCCAACTCCTCTCTGGCCATCTGCTCGGCAGCGGAGCGGATCTCCGTTGAAGGTGCGTTCGAAGCTACGTAGGACCAAAAGGCAAAAGCGCGCTCTTCGTTTCTCACTGCCATCGCAAACGAATGGTAGGGGTCCACAAGTTCCGGCGAGACCACGGCCGTGTTCTCGTCATCGAAAACACCTTTCGGCGTCCATCGGAGCTGCCTCAGATCCGGATCATTGCCACTGGATTGCCGGGACCAGCGAGTGACGTTTTCGATATGGCCCGTTTCCTCCTTGACCAGGCGCTCGAAGACCTCGGCCAGTCTCGCCTGACCCTTATCGCGCATTCGTTGTGCCAGTTCTGAGTACCTTTGAGCAGATTCCTTCTCCATCGCGAAAGCGATTGCCAGAAGTTCGGCCATCGACCTGACCGGCGCCGCCGGCTCTGCTCCCAAACGAGACATGACTTTTTCCTCCGATGCCAGTTTTTCCGACACTAAGCCAACTGCCTGGGAGTTGTTTGCGCTGCGTCAAAGAACTCCCGTCCAAAACCGCCGACACACGCGCCAGAGGCTGCTGGCGGACGAAACCAGCCGGCTCCCAGCTTGAGAACGTGATGAAGGAAGCCAATGCCGGGGAGCATTTCCACACGATATATGTTGGCCGCTTGTTTCCGACTCTGGAGGAACTGGCGCCGCCTTGCTGCGTGGGCAATTACAACCCTTGCAATCCTAACTGTCTTGTCCGCTCCCACCCATGCGGCTGGGAGCCTTAAGGATTACCTGGCAAACACCAAGCCCGGGGAGCTTATCCAGGGAGGCGACCGATACGGGGAGATGGAGGGGGTCCCGGCGCTGGCGCCAGTCTATTCGGGAAACCGAAAGATCGGATATGCCTACCTCAACACCGACTTTTCCAGCGCCGTTGGATATTCGGGAAAACCGATCAGAATTCTTGTTGGCATTGATCCCGCGGGCATTATCCGCGGAATCAAGCTGGTCGAGCACAAGGAACCGATCGTCCTCATAGGCATACCGCAGGCAAAGGTCGTTGCGGCGCTCAACTTATTGATCGGCAAGGACCTTAGTCGCGTCGCTGCTGGGGCAGAACAACTTCCGCAGGTCGACATCGTCAGCGGTGCCACCGTGACAGTTCTGGTGATGAGCGACAGCGTCGTCCGCTCCGCCGTCAAACTGATCCGGAGCAACCGTCTTGGTGCAACGGGTTCGTCCACCTCACCAGTCGCCCCAGGGCTGATTAAGAAACCGGACCTATCCAAGTCTGAAATCCGCGATTGGGCTTCGCTCCTGGGCGATGGCTCAATTCGCAGCCTCCGCCTCAGCGTCGGCGAGGTCTCCGACGCTTTCGCGCAAGCCGGCCATCCAGAAGCTTCCGTCAAGCCCGAGACAGCCAATCCAGGCGATCGCTTCATCGACTTGTATGTGGCTGCGGTCAGTGTGCCGACGATCGGTCGCAGCCTTCTGGGAGATGCCGCCTACGAGCGGCTGCAAAGGAAGCTCAAGCCCGGGCAGCAGGCAATCGTTGTTGCCGGGGAGGGCGCTTATTCCTTCAAGGGCTCTGGCTATGTCCGGGGCGGGATCTTTGATCGGATCGAACTGCTGCAAGACGGCCAAGGTGTCCGGTTCCGCGATCGAAACCACACCAGACTCGGCGACCTGGCGGCCAAAGGCGCGCCGAGCCTGCGCGAAATAGCATTGTTTTCCGTACCGGAGGAATTTTCGCTCGATCTGACGCGGCCTTGGGAACTGCAACTGCTAGCCCAGCGTAGCTTTGGTGCGCGCGACAAGGCGGTGCTTCCGTTCAATGTCGGCTATACTCTTCCCGACCGTTACCTGACGATCGAAGAGCCTCCGGTGCAGGAGGCCGTCAAATCGGTTTCGGAAGCGGCCGCGCCGGCACCTGCGTCGGCTGAAGAGCCAGGCGCGACTTTCCCCGAACAAGAACCGCTCTGGATGAAAATTTGGAGGATGGACACCGTTTCGCTCGCCATCACCGTGGCCGCCCTCCTTGTCCTTACCGCCATCTTCTTCTTCCAGAACTGGCTGGTTCGGCGGCCACGCCTGTTCGGTTGGGTGCGACGAGGCTATCTCCTTTTCACACTGGTCTGGCTTGGATGGTACGCCAATGCCCAGCTCTCCGTGGTCAATGTGCTGACGTTTTTCAACTCGTTGATCAGCGGCTTCAGCTGGGAATTCTTTCTGTCGGCACCCCTCATCTTCATCCTTTGGGGTGCGGTTGCGGCCGGGCTGCTCTTCTGGGGCCGTGGGCCGTTTTGCGGCTGGCTTTGTCCGTTCGGTGCGCTCCAGGAGCTAAGCAATAATCTGGCGCAGTGGCTGAAAGTGCCCCAGATCACGCTGCCCTTCGGCCTGCACGAGCGGCTGTGGCCAATCAAGTACATCATCTTCCTCGGCCTCTTCGGCCTTTCGCTCTATTCGGTGGGAATGGCAGAGACTTACGCCGAGGTCGAGCCGTTCAAAACCGCGATCATCCTGAAGTTCGCCCGCGAATGGCCGTTCGTGATCTTCGCGCTGGCGCTTCTGGTTGCCGGCCTGTTCATCGAACGCTTCTACTGCCGCTATCTCTGTCCGCTCGGCGCCGCACTCGCCATACCAGGGCGCATCCGCATGTTCGAGTGGCTGAAGCGCTATCCCGAGTGCGGCTCGCCCTGCCAGCGTTGCGCCAAGGAATGCCCCGTGCAGGCGATCCATCCAGAGGGCCAGATCAACGTCAATGAATGCATCTACTGCATGCATTGCCAAGAACTCTACCACGACGACCATCGCTGCCCGCACATGATCCAGGTGCGCCTGAAGCGCGAGAAATTCGAGGCGCTCTCGTCACCGTCGAGCCGGGGCAAGGGGCCGGCCAAGCCGGTGATCGCCTTCAAAGGCAAGCCAATCGAGCAAAGCAGCCCTGTTCTCAGTTCAACGACCTAAGACTCAACCAGAAGGAGACGGAATATGTCGGAAGAAGACCGCAAGAGAACCCTGAGCAGGCGCCAGCTGTTGGGTACGTCGGCAATCGTGGCGGCCGCCGGCGCATCGGGCATTGGCGGCACGCTGACATTGGGCGGAAGCATGGTGTCGCCGGCTGCGGCACAGAGCGCTGCGTCTGGAGGGCAAAAGTTCGAGGTCATGCCAGGCGAGCTCGATGAATATTATGTGTTCTTTTCGAGCGGCCAAAGCGGCGAAGTCCGCATTGTCGGTGCGCCTTCGATGCGCGAACTGATGCGGATCCCCGTCTTCAACCGCTGCAGCGCGACCGGATGGGGCCTGACCAACGAAAGCCGCAAGGTGCTGACCGAAGGGCTGCTGCCGCAAACCAAGGAATTCCTGAAGGACAAGGGCGGCATCTACCTCAACGGCGATCTTCATCACCCGCACCTCTCGTTTACGGATGGCACCTATGACGGCCGCTACCTGTTCGCGAATGACAAGGCCAATACCCGCGTGGCCCGTATCCGCCTCGACGTGATGAAATGCGACAAGATCATCCAGCTGCCGAACCAGCACACCGTGCACGGGCTGCGCGTCCAGAAATATCCGAAGACAGGCTACGTTTTCTGCAATGGCGAGGACCGGGTGCCGATCCCGAACGACGGTAAAGTCCTCGACGACAAGACGAAGTACCACGCCATCTTCACCGCCGTTGACGGGGAGACAATGAAGGTCGCATGGCAGGTGATGGTCGACGGCAATCTCGACAACGTCGATGCCGACTACCAGGGCAAATATTGTTATGCCACCTGCTACAATTCCGAAGAAGGTGTCAATTTGGCCGAGACGATGGCGAAAGAGCAGGATTGGGTCGTCATCTTCAATCTCAAGCGCATCGAGCAAGCCGTCGCCAAGGGTGATTTCAAGGAAATCGGCGGCGTGCCGGTCATCGACGGACGCCACGGTTCGCCCTACACGCGCTACGTTCCCGTTCCGAACAGCCCGCATGGCATCAATACCGCGCCAGACGGAATCCATGTGGTGGCCAACGGCAAGCTGTCGCCCACCTGCACGGTTTTCGATGTGCGCAAGTTCGACGATCTCTTCGACGACAAGATCCAGCCCCGCGATGCCGTCGTGGCCGAACCCCAGCTCGGTCTTGGGCCGTTGCACACGGCTTTCGATGGCCGGGGCAATGCCTACACCACCTTGTTCATCGACAGCCAGATCTGCAAATGGAATATCGACGATGCCAAGCGCTCCTTCGCCGGCGAGAAGGTCGATCCGATCCGCCAAAAGCTCGACGTCCATTATCAGCCCGGCCACAACCATTCCTCGATGGGGCAGACGAAGGAGGCGGACGGCAAATGGCTCATCTCCCTCAACAAGTTCTCCAAGGACCGGTTCCTCAACGTCGGCCCGCTCAAGCCTGAGAACGACCAGCTCATCGATATCTCGGGGGATACCATGGCGCTCGTCCATGACGGGCCGAGCTTTGCCGAACCACATGACGCAACGCTGGTTCACCGGTCGAAAATAAACCCCGTCAGCGCATGGGATCGGGCGGACCCGTTCTTCGCTGACGCGGTAAAACAGGCAGTTGCTGACGGCATTGACCTGCTGGCGGATAGCGAAGTCATCCGCGACGGAAACAAGGTTCGCGTCTACATGACGTCGGCTGCACCGGCGTTCGGACTGGAGAGCTTCTCCGTCAAGCAAGGCGACGAGGTCACGGTCTACGTCACCAATATCGATGAGGTGGAAGACCTCACCCATGGCTTCGCAATCGTCAACTACGGGATCAACATGGAAGTAGCGTCCCAGGCAACTGCTTCGGTGACGTTCACGGCCGACCGCGCAGGCGTCTACTGGTATTACTGCTCCTGGTTCTGTCATGCCATGCACATGGAGATGCAGGGCCGCATGTTCGTCGAGCCGCAGGCGGCGTGACAGCATGGCTCGATTGGCCACCCTCGGAACTTTGGGAATGGCGGCGTTTCTCGTCGCCATTCCTGGTAACGATGCCGGGGCGGCGGAAATCGCCGTGCCGGCCGATGAGACGCCCCTTCAAACGACCGTCGATGCCGCCGCCCCCGGCGACGTGCTGTTGCTCGCAGTCGGCAGACATCGCGGTCCTGTATCCATCAACAAACGGGTGACCCTGCAAGGCCAGGCGGGCGCAATCGTCGAGGGTGATGGCCAGGGCAACGTGATCACCGTCGAGGCCGCGAATGCTGCGGTGCGCGATTTGGAGATTGTTGGTTCTGGGTCCGACTTGGATGCGATGGACGCCGGCGTGTTCGTGAAAGAGACGGCCAAGGGCGTGATGGTCGAGGGAAACACGATCCTCGGCAACCTCTACGGAATATATCTCCATGGCGCTGCGGGCGCCGTCGCTAGGGGTAACCGCATAGAGGGCATGCGCACAGGGCGGACGAACCAGGCTGGAAATGGCGTCTCCGTCTGGAACGCGCCAGGCGCCAAGGTCGTCGGCAACCAGATCAGCTTTGGACGCGATGGCATTTTTGCGACTGCCAGCAAACACAATGAATTCAGCGCGAACACCTTCCACGATGTGCGGTTCGCCATCCATTACATGTACACAAACGACAGCGTGATCAGTGACAACGTTTCAGTCGGCAATGTTGTTGGCTACGCCATCATGTATTCCAGTAGGCTGCGGGTCACGGGCAATTTGTCCGACGGCGACCGCGACAACGGGCTGCTGCTCAATTATGCCAATGGCTCAGAAATAAGCGGCAACGTGGTTCGCGGCCGAAGGCAGCCGATCGGAAGATGGGCGAGCAACGGACAGCGTTTCGCCGACACGGACGGACTTCCTGTGGCCGACGCGGACAGGGTGGTGACTCCGACAGGGGCCATTACCCGCCTAGGCCCCGAGAAGTGCGTGTTCATCTACAATGCAAACAAGAACCGCTTTCGCGGCAATCGATTCGAGGGTTGCGAGATCGGCGTGCATTTTACGGCCGGTTCGGAAGGCAACGAGATGGCCGGTAACGCCTTCATCCGCAATCGAAACCAGGTGAAATATGTCGGTACGCGCTACCTTGAGTGGTCGAGCGGCGGCCGAGGTAACTACTGGAGCGACAACCCGGCTTTTGACCTGAACGGCGACGGTATCGGCGACAACTCCTACCGACCAAACGATATGATCGACAAAGTGCTCTGGACAGCGCCGGCGGCGAAGGTTCTCGTCAACAGCCCCGCGGTGCAGGTGATCCGCTGGGCGCAGACCCGATTTCCCGCAGTCTTCCCCGGCGGCGTCGTCGACAGCCATCCTCTGATGAAGCCGGCTGACACGAAGGAGAGCCCATGAGCGTCAACATTCAATTGAACTCCGTTGCCAGGCACTTTGGCAGGGTCAGGGCCGTCGATGACGTTTCATTCGCACTGAGTGATGCTGAGACCGTCGCCCTCGTTGGACATAACGGTGCGGGCAAGACAACCCTGATCAAGCTCATGCTTGGGCTGAGCCGGCCCACATCAGGTTCCGTGACCGTGCTGGGGCAGGATACGTCAGCCGGAAATTCCGCCGTTCGCAGACATCTTGGCTATCTGCCGGAGAACGTTTCGTTCAATCCGGTTCTGACTGGCCGCGAAATGCTTCGATTCTACGTTGGATTGAAGGGCGAGAGCCCGCGCTCCGTGAACGAGCTGATGGATCGGATCGGTCTTGCGCATGCTGCGGACCGACGCATTGGAACTTACTCGAAGGGCATGCGGCAGCGGCTGGGATTGGCGCAAGCGCTGATCGGAACGCCGCGGGTTCTTCTGCTGGACGAGCCGACCACCGGCCTCGATCCAGAACTGCGCCAGCAATTCTATCGGATCGTGCGTGAAATGCGGGATGCGGGGACAACGATCCTTCTGTCGTCGCACGCCCTCAACGAGCTCGAAGGAAACGCCACGCGCGTCATTATAATGAACGAAGGCAAGAAGATCGCGGACGGGTCGCTCGATGAATTGCGGCGGATCTCTCGCCTGCCGACGGTCATTCGGATGAGGGCTACCGACGGCGGCGTCCAGCGCATCAGGGACTGGATGGGAAATGGGCCGGATCTCCGGCAGGTGAACGGCCATACCATCGAATTGGACGCGTCCCCCGATAGCAAGATCGCGTTCCTGCGCCGGACAGGCGGCGCCGAAGTGCCATTCGACGACATCGAGATGGTGCCGCCCGGCCTCGATGAACTTTATGCCCATTTCCTCGGCGGGAGACCATCAGCATGAGTACGATCGCGCTTCTGGCCGTCAAGGAAATCCGCGAAGGGCTGCGAAACCGCTGGGTGGTGGCAGCGACAGCACTGTTGGCGGCGCTCGCGCTAACCCTGACGTTTCTCGGCAGTGCGCCAACTGGCAATGTCGGGGCCGGCGCTCTTGACGTTGTCGTGGTGAGCCTGGCCAGCCTCACCATATTCATCGTTCCGCTCATCGCCTTACTGATCTCCCATGATGCGATTGTCGGCGAGATCGAGCGCGGCACGATGACGTTGTTGCTGAGCTATCCCGTGCGGCGTTGGCAAGTGCTTCTCGGCAAGTTCCTTGGCCATCTTGCGATCCTGGCATTTGCGACCCTCATTGGGTATGGCGTTGCCGCGATTGCGCTGGCGGCGACCGGAAAGTCGATTGGCGGCGCCAGTTGGTTCGCCTTCGGAACAATGACGGCCTCATCGGTGCTGCTCGGAGCCGTGTTTGTGGCGATCGGCTATCTTGTGAGCGCGCTCTCACGCGACCACGGAACCGCGAGTGGGATCGCGATCGGTATCTGGCTCCTGTTTGTGCTGATCTACGACATGGGGTTGCTGGGATTGCTGGTAGCCGATCAAGGGCGATTCGTGACCGCCGGCATGCTAAATGCCCTGCTTCTTCTTAATCCGACCGATGCGTACAGGCTGCTGAATCTCATGGGCACTGCCGAGATCAGTTCGGCATCCGGCATGGCTGGAACCGTCCAGAGTGTCGGGCTCGGTTCCTTGTCGCTCGTGGCGACACTAGCAGCGTGGACGGTGGCGCCGATGGCCGCCGCCGCTTTCATATTTTCGACGAGGGAGTTGTGAGGATGCGCTTGGGACTGGGACTCCTCGCCGGAAGCCTCATAGCCATAGCCGGCTGTCAGCGCGGCCCGGACAAGATGCCGGCGCCGTTCGCCATGACCGAAGATGCGATGGGTCGCTATTGCGGTATGAACATCCTCGAACATCCGGGCCCGAAAGGGCAGGTTATCCTTGCCAAGTATGACGAGCCCATCTGGTTCTCCTCGGCCCGCGACACGATCGCCTTTACCATGCTGCCAGAGGAACCCAAGGACATACGGGCGGTCTACGTGTCCGACATGGCGAAAGCACCCAACTGGGATAATCCAGGTATCAACAACTGGGTGAATGCCAAGGACGCCTTTTTCGTCATCGGGAGCGACAAAAAGGGCGGCATGGGAGCTGCGGAAGCGGTGCCTTTCTCCTCCAGCGAATCCGCCCGGGCCTTTGCCAGCGAGCATGGTGGCCAGGTCCTGAACTTCACCGACCTGCCGCGCGATTACGTTCTGGGGCAGGAGTCTGAGACGGTTTCCGATCGGGGCTCGGACCCGCAATCGCTTGATCCCGACAACGTCAATTGAGGGCGCCATGATCTCCCATATGTCTCGCCGTCGATTCATTGGCATAACTGCTGCGGCTGCTGGAATGGCCTTGCTTCCGCTCGGTCGCAAAGCTCTGGCGACACCGTCGGCCGTCTCGTGGCGCGGAGAAGCTATGGGCGCCCAGGCAACGCTGCTGATCAACCATCCCGACCGAGCCTTGGCCTTGAGGCTCGTTGACCAAGTTGCCGCCGAAGTCCGCCGCTTGGAAAGGATTTTCAGCCTCTATCGTGAGGATTCGGACCTTTCGAGATTGAATCGCCAAGGATTCCTGGTCTCGCCGGCAACGGATCTCGTCGAAATCCTTCGCCGTTGCAACGACGTCTGGCGTCTTACCGGGCGCGCCTTCGATCCTACGGTGCAGCCATTGTGGCTGGCCTATCAACGCCACTTTTCCGATCCCGGAGCCACTGCGGCCGGGCCGTCGCGGCGGGTCATGCAAGAGGCCCTTGATCGGGTCGGCTTCGACAGATTGGCCTACTCGGAAGATCGCATAGAATTGCCGATGGCCGGGTCGGCGCTCACGCTCAACGGCATCGCGCAGGGTTACGCAACGGATAAGGTTGTCGATCTGCTGCGTGCCGGCGGCGTTGAGCACGCGCTCGTCAACATGGGCGAGGGCCGTGCGATCGGATCGGCGCCGGAGGACCGTCCTTGGCGCATTGGCATAACTGATCCCTTCAATTCCGATTCGATTCTGAAAGTCTTGCCGCTGACGGACAGCGCCGTCGCCACCTCGAGCCCGGCCGGCTTTCAGTTCGATGAAGACGGCCGGTTCACCCATATTATTGATCCGCGAACCGGATCCACTCCCCAACGCTATGCGAGCCTGAGCGTCGTCGCGCCGACTGCCACGATTGCGGATGCACTGTCGACCGCCTTCAGCTTGATGGACGTGGAGACAATTGCCGGTGCGGTCCGACGCCTCGATGGCGTAGACGCGTATGTTCTGTCGCAAGACACTCTATGGACGCACGTCAAGTCTTAAATCGGGGAGTGGGGATGGGCGGCAAAGGTACAAGTCCAATTGCCCGCATTGTCAGGCGGCTCTGCCAGGATCGGGTGCCAAGTGAGTCTTCTCCCGCAAGACTGCGAGATAATCGAGAAAAAGCGATACTGGCTCACCTTTAGAAATCGCCAGTCAGTCGGCACAGGTACCTGGCCTCCCACTGCCGGCGAGAACGCGGAGCCGTTGGGTCACTGGTACAACCGCGAAGGACGGGCATCTATTTTCTCAGGACGGACGGAGCGTCAGTCATGCTAGCCGTTCGCCCGTACGGCTCTTTGCGGAATGCCGACAAGCGGCAATTTCCCAATTCCTCCAGGATTCTCGGAATTGTTTGCGTTTCGACAAATAGGCTGACTGACCACGGGGTAGATTTTCGCGCCGGGATCGACCATCGCCGCCGTCTCCTGGCTCCAACGTTTCTGGCGGCCGGGAATTCCAATCGACATGGCAGACCCAGAACTTGCATCGACACTTTTGATCGACGTGCGGACCATCGCCCCGATAGATCGTCACCCGCGAATCTTCGGGGTAGCGGCCGCGTTGGTCGAGGGTTCTTCTTTCATCATCGTCAACGACCACGACCCACGACCTCTGCACTATCAGATCGAGGCCAGATATCCCGGTGTATTCGCTTGGGAATACCTTGAGCGAGGGCCGGAGGTCTGGCGCGTCGAAATCAGCAGACCGCAATCGTCTGGCTGCGACTGTTGCTGCGGCAGCTGATGACCAGCCCAACGTCCGGCAGCACTTTGCAAGGTTTCTTTTTCGTCGCCACCGACTGGTCTGGCCGCCGCCTAGGTCAAACATTCGAAACATCTAAGGCGAGGAAGGTTCCTCGCCATGAGAATGTCGCTGAAGGTTAACGGTCAGGCGATCGAGACTGAGATCTTGCCAATCTCGCGATTGAGCAGCTTTCTTCGCGACGTCCTTGGCCTGACGGGTGTCAAGGAAGGCTGTTGCGAAGGCGAGTGTGGCGCATGCACGGTGCTGCTGGATAGCCAGCCGGTTGATTCCTGCCTGATGCTGGCCTTTCAAGTCGCGGGGCGCGAGATCACCACCATCGAGGGACTCTGTGGGAGCGGCATCAACGATCTGCAGCAGGCCTTCTTGAAGATGGGTGCCGTGCAATGCGGCTACTGCACGCCGGGAATGCTGCTGGCAGCCCAGGGACTCTTACATGCCAATCCCAGCCCAGGTGAAGCCGAAATCCGCCATGCACTAGCAGGCAATATCTGCCGCTGCACCGGCTTCGAGACCATCGTGCAGGCGGTCGCTACCGCAGCCGCCGCTCGCCAGGGGGCAGGGCGATGAATGCGCTCACGGTCTCAGCGCCCGTCGACATGGCCGAGTTGCGGGCGACGCTCGCCGCGGAAGCGGGGCCGGTGCATTTCGTCGCCGGAGGGACGGACATGCTGATCGCGGGCCGTCCGCTCCCCGAAATCGGACTGCTGGTTGATCTCGCCCGTGTGGCGGGCATGGCCTTCATTTCCACGGATGGCTCGGATGTTCGCATCGGAGGTGCCACCACTGTCGCGGTGCTTGCCGCGGATTGCAGGCTGCGAGTACGAATTCCGGCCCTTTGCGAGGCTGCCGCACAGTGCGAGTCTGTCCAGATCCGCAACCGGGCCACCATCGGTGGCAACATCGCCAATGCCGCCCCAGCCGCCGACTTGATGCCCGTGTTGGTCGCCGCGGGAACAAGACTGGTGCTGCTCAAGCACGACGGGACACAACACGAGGCCGCGCTCTGCGAACACCTTCCAAGCTCCGGTCATCTGATTACGGAAGTGATCTTGCCAGCAAGCGGCCTTCTGCCGCGAAGCGCCTTCGTCAAGCTCGGATCTCGGCAGGACATGACCATCTCGCGCCTCAATCTCGCACTGCTGGCTGAGTTTCAGAGCAACCATTTCGGTGTCGTGCGGATCGCAGCCGGAGCGCTTGGTCCCGTTTCTAGCAGACTGCTCCAGGCAGAGGGGGCGCTCGCGGGCCGTAAGCTCGGTGCCGCCACGTTGCGCGACTTCATTGCGGCGTTAGTCGACGATGTCGATACGGCCATTCCCGGCCGGAATTCGCAGATATACAAGCGCCGCGCGATCGCCGGACTCGGCCTCGACCTGATCGCGCAGGCCCTGGGGCTCAGCCCACGTGGATCGGCTCTTCGAGGAAGCAGCGGGATGAACCAGATCTCCCATCGGGTGCCGCTCGTTGACGGTGTGGCAAAGGTCACGGGCGCATTGCGCTTCGCGGCCGATTTGCATGTCGAAGGATTGCTGCACTGCGCGCTCGTTTTCAGCCCGCATCCACATGCCCGCGTCGCCTGTGTCGATGCTGCATCCGCGTTGGCGGTTGAGGGCGTACACGCTGTCTTCTGGCATGAAAACACGCCCCCACGATACTACAACAGCTCGATCTGGTTCGCCGGACAGGAGGCGCTGGCAGACGAGCGAATGTTCCCGGCGGTGGTGCGCCATATTGGCGACCGGGTTGCGGCTGTGGTGGCGGACACGGAGGAGATCGCGCGGCACGCCGCACGGTTGGTGGCGGTCGAAGATGTAGATCTCCCCGCTATATTTGATCCTGAAGCTGCGCTCGGTCACGCCGGGCCAGCGATGCGGGACGATGGCATCCCGGCTTTCATGAACCCCGTGGCCGACGAGAGCTTTACGCATGGCGATCTTGATGCCGGATTTGCGGCGGCTGACCTGGTGGTGGAAACACATGTCACGACTCCGCGCAGCCATCACTGTGCCCTTGAACCTCACGCCTGTATTGCCAAGCCTGAATCCGACGGTCGAATCTTGATCCTTTCGCCGTGTCAGAGCGTTTTTGGAGTGCAGGCTGTCGTCGTCCAGGCATTGGGAGTGCCACCAGATCAGATACGCGTAGTGAAGACTCCCATAGGCGACTCCTTCGGCGGCAAGGCCGAGCCGATTCTCGATCCGTTGTGTGCATTCTTTGCGCTGGTACTAGGGCGGCCTGTCATGATCCGCTACGACCAGCATGAAACCTTCACCGCGACCCGCACGCGGTCGAGCGTTGTCGGCCGGATGCGGATCGCGCTTAGCTCCGACGGCCGAATCCTGGCGCGCGACACCGAGACGCTGGTGGACATCGGCGCTTATTGCACCGGCGGCAACTATCTGCCCAGTTCGATGCTTCAAAGACTGGTTCGGCTTTATGACGTTCCCGCCGAGCGCTACACGGGCCGCGCAGTCTACATCAACACCGCCCCGGCAGGCGCTTTTCGCGGTTACGGATCCCCCCAGATCCACACAATAGCCGAGATCACGCTTGATATATCCGCGCGGCGGCTGGGGGTGGATCCGGTGGCGATGCGGCTGAGGAATCTGGTTGAGCCTAACGCGATTGAACCTTGGCAAGGGCTCAACGTTGGCAACGCTCGGGGGAGAGAATGTCTGCTACGCGGGGCCGATGCATTCGGCTGGCAGGCGCGTAGGCAGACGGATGCCGGACGAGGCCGGTGGCGGCGAGGAGTGGGGGTAGCCTCGGCCACTCACATCAACGGCTGCTATCCCGGTTTCCACGAGGAAACGACGGCGAGGTTGAGCCTCCTGCCCGACGGGCGAGCGGAACTCGTCTGCGCGCTCCACGACCTCGGCTGTGGGGCCGACACGACGCTTGCGCAGATCACGGGCGAGACGTTGGGTCTTAGGGCGTGCGACATTGCCATCGTTCCCGCCGACACCGATAGCTGTCCATATGATCTCGGCACACGGGCCAGTCGCATGACCTATATCTGCGGCGAAGCAATCCGACTTGCAGGCGTGGCACTCTCGGAAGTGATCCGGGCTGCGGCGGTCCTGGAATTGAATACAGAAGTTGATGAATTGAGGCTGGAGGCGGGCGCAGTGCGCCGCCCGGACGGCTCGGGCCTGGCGCTTTCAGAACTCGCTGCCCGCTTGACGGTCCGCGGGGCGGAACTGCCCACGGCGACCGAGACCTATCGCGCCCAGGCCAATTCAGGCTCATACGCAGCGCATTTTGCTGAGGTGGAGGTCGACGGACTCGCCGGTCGCGTACGCGTGACAGATTATCTAGCCGCCCATGACGTCGGCCGAGCGATCAACCCCATGCTGGTGGAAGGCCAACTCCATGGGGGAATCCAGATCGGTATCGGATATGCCCTTTACGAGGATGTTGCGATCGACCCTGTCACTGGTCGAATGCGTGGCGACAGCTTCAGCCGCTATACATTGGCCAATGCCTCCGAGATGCCGCCGATGCGTGTCCTGCTCACCGAAGAGGGTGAGCCGACCGGCCCCTTCGGCGCCAAAGCCGTCGGAGAGATCGCGACAATCCCGGTCGCGGCGGCCGTGGTCAACGCCGTCAATGATGCCCTGGGCACTGAACTGACAGATTTGCCGCCAATACCCGTGCGAGTCCTCGCTGGATTGAGTTGAGGGACAATGGTCATGGAGGTGCATCTAAGCCACTGTGGTATTGCACTCGGTCCGAAGCCTAGGGTGCGCCTGCGCTTTCTGGCCGTGCATCCCTTCCATGCCTGTTCACTGCCGATGCCGCCGAACGATATCAAATGCGCGGCAAGCGCCCACACCGGATATCTCGTAGGATAGCTGGGGTAGGGCATGTCAATCGATCACGCTGTTGTGTGGCTGGAATTCCGAACAGCAAAAGTGTTCCTTTTTGAAGACGCTGCAACGCCGTCAGTCGCTGGAGAACCTGAATTCATCGGTGACATGCGGCTGACGCATGATGGTCAGAAAGGCCAACGTCGAGACGATGATTTCTTCGGGGAGGTTCTTGGCTTTCTGGAAGCTCGGAAGAAATGGATTATAATCGGAAATAGATCGAGCTGTGTCGGCTTGCTCGAGCGCATATGCCGTCAGAAGGCCGAGGGTCGTGTCGTTGGCGTGGAATTTGTCGATGCGGTCACCGCTGAGGAAGTGTTATCGCGAGCCCGTAGCTATTTTAGCGACCGCCACTAGGCATTTCCGCCACGCCATTGGCCGTCGTGAGATCAGGCCAAACTAGGATAGGGCAGGGCGAAGACCTGGCCGATGCCAACGACATCAGGGACAGGTTGGACGAACTGGAAAGGCGCGTTGGTCCACAGCGAGTTGGTGCTGACGACAACACGGTGGCTACCTCAGTACCAAGACCATCAGCCGAGGATTCGCTATGCGATCCGCGTAGCTGCAGTCGTCGTCGACGTTAGGCGGCTAGACGCGGCCTTCCGTTGCCGCGAACCGCGGGAACAGGATGTTGTTCTCCAAGTGGATGTGTTCCATCAGGTCTTCGGCAAACTGAGCCGTGCCGACGTAGAGCGCCTGCCAGGAGCGGCAGGCTCCGTCGGGCGTGACGAAGTCGCCGGTGAGGCTTTCGAGGAGCCGAAGCAAGGTGCCTTGGTCGTCGTGCTCGTGCCGCAGTTCCGAAATCGGGATATCGAACTTGCCTTTGCCCCACTGCCGCATTGCTGGAAACAGAATGGCCTCTTCCTTGGCCATGTGTTGCTCCAGTTCGCTCTGCAACTGCCGTAACGCATCCGAAAGGCCGGCCGGCACCTTCGGATGTTCGCGATGCACCGCCTCAACCTTACGCGACAGTGCAATGAGCTCGGGCAGAGCGCGCCGGTGCGCTTCGTGGTAGCAGGCTTCGATGTGGTTGATCAGTTCATCGCTGTCCATCGCAGCCGGCGCCGCTGTACCCGCAGTGTCGGTACCAAGTGCCTCCAACGCGCGCTCAAGGTCGTCGGGATCGACTCCGCGCCGGTGCGCGGCGCCATCGAGGGTGAGATCGCCATTGCAGCAGAAGTCGATCTTGAATTTGCGGAAAACGGCGGTGGCGCCAGGCAGCGTTGCGGCTATGTCGCCGACCGTGCGTTCCCATAGTTCTGGAACTGGGAATTGGGTGTTCATGACGAAGCTCCATGCATTTTCGACACAACGGCTTTGAAACTTGAAGCGGGCCCATTCGACGCGACGCAATGTCTCGAGGACGAAATCGTGCCAACCGTTGGACCATGAATTGCCCAGATAAAGGTCCGCGTCTTTGCGCTGGAACAAAGAGGAGCAGATCACCAAGCTGTCGCCGTCAGCCTCCCAGCGGGAAGCCTGAGTGCGTGCGGCGCGGCTGAGTTCAGGGCATTTGGCTCAAAGAACATAGCAATTTATCAAGTTCGGATCCTGCGTGTCCGGGCAGGGGTGCGCACCTGATCGCCTAGCGTGATAGGCCCGATGTCTTCGGCGATTGAACAGAGTTTTCCGCTGTTTCAGCCGCAGGAGGCATGAGGGCATCCGGTGCGCTTCATCCGGCCGTCGCGCAAAGGCCGCAGGCTTATGCTCTGATCGGCGGCCAGCCAAAGTCGCAATGGCCGACGATGCCGATCGCCTGCGCCATGTGATCGCAAACACGCGGT
Organism: Mesorhizobium sp. B2-1-1; assembly: GCF_006442975.2. Taxonomy (NCBI): domain Bacteria; kingdom Pseudomonadati; phylum Pseudomonadota; class Alphaproteobacteria; order Hyphomicrobiales; family Phyllobacteriaceae; genus Mesorhizobium; species Mesorhizobium sp. B2-1-1. The sequence continues at coordinate 216,678 of NZ_CP083955.1, forward strand.
GCGCCAAGCCACTCTGGTCGAATGTTGCTTCTCAAAGCTCAAACAGGTGTGACGCATCGCAACTCGCTTGAGAAAACAATCAGGAATTCCCTCGTTGTCGCCCTCTCGCAGCTACGATCCGATGGATCAGGTGATTGTCCGCAGCTCTTAATCTAAAAGCGCTGTCGACACGGGATCATCCGAACATCGCTCGGGTATGATTGGCGCTGCGCCGATCAGTTCGAGACAGTAAGGCACGGCAGGAAAGACGGCGTTCAAGCATACGTCGATTAAAGCCGGCTTGCCTGGCAGGTTTATGATCAGCGGATGGCCGCGGACTCCCGCAGTCTGACGTGAAAGAATGGCTGTGCGGACTTGCCGCATGCTGGCCTGCCGCATGAGTTCGCCAAAACCGGGAAGTTCCTTGGTGATGACTTGCTGCATTGCCTCTGGGTAAGATCCCTTGGAGATGGACCGGTCCCTCCAGTCGTCAGGATAAGATCAACGCCGCATTGGTCGCAAAGCTCGATGAGCACATTCCGGACACTTTCCACGCCGTCAGGGACTATGCGGCGGATGAAGACGCAAGGCGATGCTACGACACGTCGAAGCCAGCGCTCGATGGCAGGCCCGCCAAGATCTTGATATTCGCCGCGGCTTGCACGTTCTGACACTGTAATGATTGCAATCTGGGTCATTTTTTCTGTTCGAGATCCACCTTCAGATCGAAGCGGTCGCTTGCCATCCGGGCTTGGCATGGGCGTATCCATCGACGAGCGTGCCGGGCAGATCGAGGCACGAGAGAATAAAACGGGCCCCCTCGCGATCCTCTCTCCCATTGGCAAGAGCTCTGTACGTCTTTGCCACCTCGATCATGTCGCACGTGTGCGGAGACAGGCGGATGCGCCGGACGCCTCTGGAGGCGAGATCCGCGGGTGCGGGGCAAAAGGCCTGCACCTGGTTGGAGAGCGTCTGCACGCCATTGATCGCGAGGAACTGCTGGTCGTCGAGCGTGTCTACGGCAAGACCGTCCGGGTCTTTCTCGCAGGTAAACTGGCACGAATCCTTGTGAAGGCCGTAAATGCGCGCATGATAGCATCGCCCGGAAGCGCGAGCGGCAGCCGACCGAAGGCGAAAATCTCGAAATCCGCCTCGGGACATGCGCTGGCCATGGCGCCGACGGCGGCGAGCGACAATTCCACTGGCGGGCATATGGTTTTGGCACCGCGATGAATGAGGAATTGCGCGGAAGACCCATTATAAACGTTCAGGAACGGACCTGTCACGAAAGGCTTGCCGGAGCGTGACGGCAGGGCGGTGACATCGTTGATCTCGATCAGCCGATCGTCGCCACAGAGGTCCTCGATGCTTCTGCGTTCCCGAACGGTCGCCGGTGCTGCCAGGGTAGACAGCACCACTTCCTTTCCGGCACGCTCGAGGCGTTCGATGATCTCAGGCCATACGGGGTCGGAAAACGGCATCCGCTTGCCGCAGACGACTTCGCCGATATGGACCCGGTCGATCGGAGCCTCGTCCGCGATCCTGCGGTAGAAGTCCGTGAGGCGGTCGGGCGACCAGTGGAAGAAGACCGGCCCAAGCGTCAACGCAATTGCGGACAAGGTGCTATCTCCACTTCTTGCTGTACGCTCCTGCCGTCTGCCGGGAACCTTCCGACTGGCCAGCAAGAATCCGATCGATCTCAATGGCGTCGCCGCCTTGCTCGACCGCGTCAACGGCCTTCCGGAAGGCGCGGACCACTTCCGTCACATAACCTTTGCCGCGCTGGCGTCCTTCGATCTTCAAGGCGGTTACGCCGGCGGCCTTCAGCCCGGCAATCATCCCGCCAGCGTTCAGGCTGACGGGATCCTCGAACAAATAGGAGGTCTTGCCGCCGGCCTTGAATTTGCCCTTGCACAAAGTGGGATAGCCTACTGGCTCGCCGAACTCGTAGCGGTCGATCGTGAACCCTGAAAGCCGTGCTGCCGTGCCGTTAGGCTCGTCGTCGTAACTCACCATTTCGGGTGGCGAACAGACGCCATTCAGATTTGGCGATTTTCCCGTCGCGTATGAAGAAAGATAGCATCGGCCTTCGATCATCACGCAAAGGCCGCCGAACACGAATGCTTCGTCTCCACGTCGATCGCGCGGTTGAGCGCCGCGATCTCCTGAACCGAAAGAACCCGCGGCAGCACGACGCGACGAACTCCGAAACTTTTCGCGTAGAATCCGATTGCTTCCGGCGTTGCTGCCGCAGCCTGTACCGACAGATGAAGACGAATTTGTTTATGGTTCTTGGCGACATGATCAAGGACGGCTATGTCCGCCGCGATGATGGCATTTGCGCCGCATTCGGCTGCGGTATCCGCTGCCTTTTTCCACAGGCCAACATCGTTGACACGCGCGAATGTATTGATGGCGACGAGAACCTTGCTGCCGTGGTTATGCGCGAAGCGGACGCCCTCGGCCAGTTCTTCCCCGGAGAAGTTGAGCCCCGGGGAAATTCCGGGCATTCGTTTCGTCGCGAAATCCGCAATAGACTGCGTCCGCGCCTGCCTGGACGGCTGCCCTCAATGTAGGCGGGGTTCCGGCCGGGCAGACAAGTTCCATGCGTCCGCTTGTCATGCCTCTGGCGCCTCGCGTCTGGAATTTCGATTGGCCATTTGGCGTGCGACGCTCAATGCGCCGAGAATGCCCGTATTGGCGAGACGAGCCAGGAAGCCACGCAGGCCGAGTAGGTCCGCGGGGCTAAGCTCGGCGTCCTCGATTGTGTTCCTCAGCGCGAGCACCGCCTCCGTGCGGCCGCTGATCGAGATGATCCGGCTGAAGAAAAGCGCATCGCCATCCAGCGTGCCGTCGAGCAGGCTCAAGAGTGTCAGAAGAGGTCCCCTGATCTGGACGTTTGATGTCGCGGCCTCACTTCTCCTGACGACACGAACGATCGAACGCTCTGCGTCCGGTACGACGGTAAATGCGAAGGCGAGGTCGACCGGGTCGATGAAATCGCAAGCTGTTCGATGTTCGCCCAGGCGGTCGAACAATCGGGGCTGGCGCCTAGCCATCGAGCGCAAGGATAGCGTCAGCAACGGCCCGAGGGGAAGTCCGGCAAAAGGTGGGAAAAGATGACGAATGACCGCCGGCAACGTCGGTTCCGTGCTGATCGTCACCATTCAGTACATCCTATCCACATGAGCTCGTTCAGCAGGCCCTTCCGGCCATCGACTTCCTGCGTCCGTCTGCCAGCAAGTCCGCGAAATTGACACTGTTGGGACAGAAATCCTGATAGTGGCTTTCGAAATCGAAGGCGGCCAGGTGGCCATGACACTGGCGGCGATGCTGGCAGGCGATGCAGATGCGTGACATGAAACGGTGCGCGGCTTCCAGCGATTGAAAGCTGTCAGGATCGATGTCAATCGAACGCATCGCGGAAGAAAGCAGGTCTTGCGAAGCGTAGGGTAGCCGCATGGCTTCATCGAATTCGCTTCGTGACAAACCGATGCCATTCAGGATGCCTGTACACTCATCCAAACCCATTGCCCAAAAGTCCCTTGTCGCTGCCATGCTCTGCCGGCGATCCGCGAGAAGGGAAATTACGGACCGCAAAGCTTCGACAGTTTCGCTAATGAGATTGCCTGCCATGTGAAATCCTTTTGGCTCGATCGCCTTCCTCGGAAATGATGTGAGAAGGGAAAAATAGCGGGGACGGATCGTTCGCTCTTTGCGCTAGCGCAAAGTTCTTCGTCAGCCCTGATGGCAAAATCGATCGCCGACGAACCGGTCGGGCCGGATTTCGCTATGCATCACCGCTGCCTTCCCTTGTTTTCAGATCTTGGCTCATTCCTTTCGTTCCTCGATCGGAACGGGCAGCTTCGTGAGGTTGGCATCCCTGTCTCGACACGGCTCGAACTGACCGAGATACACAGGCGGGTGATTGCCTCGAAAGGCCCAGCGCTCCGCGTTACGGCGCCTGTCGACGATCGCGGCGTCAAGTCAGCCTTTCCCGTCGTCGCAAATCTTTTCGGCACCCGGGAACGTGTAGCCTGGGGCCTTGGCACCGACCTTCACGGTCTGGAAACCCTCGGCGCGCTCCTTGCGTGGATGAGATCGCCTCAGGCTCCACAGAACCTTCGTCAGGCCCGACAGATGTTGCCTGCGGCGCGGGGTGCACTCGTGGCGCGGCCGAAGATCGTCTCCCCGCCCAGAGAGTGGCGCGACGCCGATCCGGATTTTTCGCTTCTTCCCATCCAGACTTGTTGGCCGGGAGACGCAGGCCCACTCATAACATGGCCAGTGGTCATTACTCGCCCGCCTGGCGAGGACGACCCGAGCACATACAATCTGGGCATATACCGGATGCAGGTGCTAGCCCGTGATCGTGCCATCGTAAGATGGCTGCCCATGCGAGGTGGAGCAGCCCACCATCGCATATGGCAGGCGAGGGGGCTTGAGATGCCGGTGGCGGTCGTCATCGGGGCAGATCCCGCGACGTTGATCGCCTCGGTGATGCCGGCGCCTGAAGGCGTGTCGGAGCTGGCACTGTCCGGGATGATCAATAATCGCCGAGTCGGATTGGCGCCCTGCAAGAGCATCATGCTTCACGTGCCAACCAGTGCGGAAATCGTGCTTGAAGGTGCCGTCTCTTCAACAGAAACCGCGCTGGAGGGCCCTTTCGGCGATCACACGGGATATTACAACACGCCGGAGCGATACCCCGTATTCAACCTCAAGCGCGTTCGCGTTCGCGACGGGGCAAATTACCTGACCACGTTCACCGGGCGCGCGCCCGACGAGCCCTCGGTTCTCGGCGAGGCACTGCTCGATGTGTACAAGCCACTCCTGCGCCAGCAGATACCGGAAATCGTTGATGTGTGGCTTCCGCCGGAAGCCTGCTCCTACAGGATTGCGGTCATCTCGATCGCCAAGAAGTATGCCGGACAGGCCAGGCGCGTGATGATGGGGTTCTGGTCCCTGCTGCCGCAGTTTTCGATGACCAAGATTGTCATCGTGGTGGATGACGATATCGACATTCGATCATGGCCGGACGTGATGTGGGCGGTCGCCACCCGGATGGATCCCTCGCGCGATCTGATGCAGGTGGACCGAACCCCTATCGACCAGCTCGATTTCGCCTCACCCCTCGAAGGGCTTGGGGGAAAGATCGGGTTCGATGCGACGCGCAAGATTGGGTCCGAGACCTCTCGCGAATGGGGAAAGGAGCTGACGATGTCAACTCATATCGAGGAGCAGGTGTCTCAACGATGGAACGAGTTTGTTTCGCAGACGACCGCTCAGGGGCAACAATGACCAAACGGCTGATAATCGGTGTGACAGGTGCATCCGGCTCCGTGCTCGCGCTGGAGACCATACGTCAGTTGGTCAGGGCCGGGGTGGAGACGCATCTCGTCGTCTCCAAGGGCGCGCGATTGGCGATCCCACATGAGCTCGGCACCGACGGCCTTGCCCAACTGACCTCCGTCGCCAACCGCGCGTATTCCTATCAGGACTTCGCCGCACCAATCGCCAGCGGCTCTTTCAGAACGGATGGCATGATCGTCGTTCCCTGTTCGATGCGGACCTTGGCAGCTATGGCACACGGTTTAGGCGACAATCTTCTCACCAGGGCCGCCGATGTCGTCCTGAAGGAAAGGCGCCGGCTGGTCATTGTTCCACGCGAGGCGCCGCTCCATGAAGGGCACCTCGACGCGATGTTGAGACTAGCACGGATGGGCGCAGTCATCGCACCGCCGGTACCGCCGTTCTATGTCAAGCTTGCCTCGATCGAGGAAATGGTAGTCGAGATGGCTGCCCGACTGATTGGCTGGGCGGGCGTTGACCCGGGCGACAAGCTCACGCGTTGGGGCGAAAAGAAAGTCGCCGCCGCGTGATCATCCTGATGGATTGGCTCAACGTGCAAGGATAGCAATGAATTTGCAGACGTCGAAAGGCGCGACATATGACGTACGGAAACTTCCACCTGAAAGGAAGCAGTCCGCTGTATTGTCAATGTTCGACGGACTCAAACCCGGTCAGACATTCGTGGTCGTTCTCGATTTTGATCCTGATAGACTCAGGCGTCAGTTCGAAGCGTTCTTTGCTGGCGAACACATCTGGCTTTGCCTTAGACCGGGGCCACCAGAATGGCTGATCGAGATAGGAAGACCTCAACCTGCGCAGTGATGTCGAGCTCTACGAAGAGGTCGCACACGCCGATCGACCGATCTGGTCACTCAAGACTCAGGTGGCAGTGACCGTGAGGGCCCCCTTCATTCCAAGCTCATAATGACCCCGTATCAGGTGGTCGTATTCGCCTTCATTGGTGAAGGCCAGACGCACCGTCTCGCCTCTTTTTACGGTGACTGAAACCGGATCGAACGCCATCGATCCATCTTCGTTCTCGACCATGCTGATCGCGATGGTACGATCTATTTTGGCCGCCATGCCCGGCTGACCGATAACCATCAGTTCATGGCCGTCATGAGTGCCGGAATGCATTCCCGCCGCAAGCGCCGGGGCGATGAAGAGGACCATGGCGATTGTTGGCATCATGCATTTCTTCAGTGCGATTTCTCCGTTGTGAAATGTGTTGAGTTTCACCCTGTCGGAGGTGGCCGCGGGCTCTGTTTTGGACCGCGATCGGCGGAACCAGGTTAGCAGGGTCGCCTGAAGCCTTCACCAGTTCTTGCCGCTGATCACCTATGGCCCGTCTGCACCGCAGATAAACTGAGTTGCCGCATCGAAAATGCACCCTCCTTTGCGGTGCTCGCGATGTCGTCAAACAGGAGAGCGAGATCCATGTAGACGCTGCGATCCCGTTCGGCTGCGCCCATTTCATCGAGATCCTGCAGGAAGAAGAGAATGGCTTCGATGCGCTCGCGTTGACAGCGGGCGTTGGCAAGATGCTCGCGTGCCGCGCGCCGCACTTCCAGAGCCGTAAATCGCGCCAGCGTCTCGTCGAGTCTGGAACGGCACTCACAATCGAGCCGGGCGTCCTTGATCAAATTTGCCAGCCTGCCGACAACGGCCATGCCAGCAAAGCGCCGGGAACAGTCGTCAATACTACTCAATGGAACGTTTTGTTTCATCTTCTTCGCTCCTAGGGCAGACGTTTCGCAGCCGGTCGCAACGCGAACAGACGACGCGCGCCCTGCCAATCGGCAGACGCGGTCTCGAAAATTGTTTTGATTATAAGCGACTATTTTTGCTGCCTGTTTGCGCTGGAGCAAACACGTAGACCGATCATCGACGGTATTGCCTTCGCATTGAGTTTTTTCCGACCGCCGATCTTGCGAGTTGAGAAGCGGCACGAGGACGTCGTGTCAGTCATCCCTGTAGAGGAATTGTCGCATGGCCGCCGACGGGAGTGTGCTTATTTTCGACGCGAAGCAGAGGCGGATGTCGGCGCCGTTTCGGCCATTCTTTCTAATCGCGGGGTTGGACGCGATTGTAGGCCCGGCGGTCTGGCTGCCGTCAACGTTCGGAATACAGGCCATCGGCCCGACCGGGATATCTCCCGGCGATTGGCATCGCGACGTGCTTCTTTTCGGGATGGTTCCAGCCATTTTGACTGGCTTTCTGTTGACGGCATTGCCTCGATGGACAGGACGACGCGCAGTCTCGCCACTTACCACGCGTCTGCTCGTCGCCCTATGGCTGTGCAGCCGGGGGACTTTCCTGTTTCTATCGCATTCGGCCGGGCTTGCCCTCTATGCGTTTTTGGTGCTGACGCTCCTCTTGATTGCGGCGGGACGGGTGATCGCGAGCCGCGACCGCCGCAACCTGAAGATATTGTTTCTGCTGCTCGCCTTTTGTGGTGGCAACATACTTGCGGCGGCGTCCTACCAAGTAGAATTTGCGCTGCGGCTAGCCTTGGCTTCGATCGTCGGACTTGTCATGATCATCGGAGGACGCGTCGTCCCGGCGTTGACGGTGGCCTATGTCGAGAGCGCGGGCGGTCGAATCTCCGTCAACCGTTCTGCCGTTTTGGAATACGCGGCAGCGGCTATTGCGGCATGCGCCCTTGGTTTGTGGGTTGTTGCGCCGCAGGCACAACTCACCGGCGTTGCCTGCGCGCTCGCCGCCTGCGGTCAGACCATGCGAGCCGCCCAATGGAATGGTTGGCGAAGCGCGGCCTCGGCGACGGCTCTTGCCCTTCACATAGGATATGGATGGATCATCGTGGGTTTCGGACTTCTGGCGATCCACATTCTAGCACCGGAGTGGCTGGGACAGGCGGCTGCGGTCCACGCATGGACGATCGGCGCCATTGGCACGATGGCCCTCGCTATCATGGCGAGCATGATCCGTAAGCATAGCCACCGCGCCTTCGCGTCTTCGGCTCCGACGACCGGTGCGTTCATAGCGATGACGACTTGCTGCCTGTCGCGCCTCCTCGTCGAACTGTTGCCGGACTACGGGACAGGCTTGACCAACCTCTCGGGAGCAATGTGGGTTGTCGCCTTCGGTCTGTTTGTCACAGCATTCCGTAGAATGCTCATCCTGCGCAAGACGAAGCCAGACTGCCGCTCCACATCCTAAGCGACGATCAATGCCGCAGCGCGCCTGATTGAGCTGATCCGAGGGTGCCATGCCGTCGCTGCCGATTGCCTTCACACCCAATTCGTGAAGTTATTTTTGCGACAGCATAGGGCCGCCGGTTCGGTCCAGTGGAAGATGCTACCCACGCTGCTGAACGCCTTCAAGGTTGCGGCTTATACTTATCCGGGGGTTGAGATGCGTAGTATTGTGCTACTTGCTCCATTTCATCGTCCGTCATTGCGCGTGCAATATTTCGCATCTGCTGGCTAATATCGTTGCGACGACCTCCGTCTGCGAAAGCGCGCAGTTGAGCTTTGATGTAGACGGCCGACTGGCCTTCGAGCCACGGACTGCCGGCCTTGTTGTCCAAACTGCCGTGACACGAGCCGCAAGGCGCAATTCCGCGCATTGGGGCTCCATTGATGACGATGCGAGGCGCAGGAACCTTTTGCGAGGGATGATAGGCAGGCAATCGCGGCAGGTAATTATAATAGGCCGCGAGGTCGATCATGTCCTGGTCGGCAAGATGAGGCGCGAATGGACTCATTACGGCGTTCACGCGCGCGCCCGATTTGAAGTCTTTTAGCTGTTTGTATATGGCGGCTGGGTATTGCCCTGCGAGGTTGGGCGAATCGGCGCGGCTGACGCCCGTCGGGCCATGGCATATCGCGCATTGCTGAGCGAGCGTCGCACCGCGGTTGATCGACTCGTTCGAAGGATTGGCGAGCATGGCTGACGTCATGATGACGTCCGAGGTCTTGAACGTGGGCTGAACGGTCCTGGCACCCGATGTCAGTTTGGGAATGCCGGCAGCACTGCATATTGCGTCCCACAAGCCAGCCAGCTTCAGATCAGACTGTGCATAGGGAAGCAGGATGAAGCCGCCAAGGGCTGTCAAGACCACCAGCGCGGCCGTGATACCAATACTCAACCTGACCCAAGGGTTTGTCGCTGAGAAGAGGCGTTCCGTCGACATTATCGGGCTCCAATGTAGACAGCCGGAACAGAGGTGCCCTGCCTGAACGCGAGTTGCAAGATTGGGAACCCATAATTGGTCACAGTGAGCCCGATCATCAGTGCCAGCCAAAGGCCATAGCTGTTAAGGGCAGCGGGCACAGAAACGGGAGCATGGACGGCCGTGCTGAAGCGATATTCGCCCGCATCCATCGCCGGGGCGCGCTGGCCTCGTATGAGGATGAGAATGAAGATCGCGCCGGAGATCAGCAGGATCAGCCCCCCAAAGGCCGACATGCTCACTGACATCGCTTCGGAGGCAAGTCCGGGGTCGGTATAATCGAAGTAAGCCATGCGGCGAGGCATGCCTAATATACCAACATAATGCCACGGGAAAGTTGTAATGATCATGCCCAGAAACCATAGCCAGAGCTGCAGGCGCATGAGGCGGAAGTCGATGAACGCGCGCCCCGTCAGATGTGGCCATAGATCGTAGGCGATGGCGAAATACATGATCACGATCGCGCCGCCGAAGATCAGATGGAAATGGCCGGTTATCCACTGCGTGTTGTGGATCGTGGTGTCGAGCTGATAGCTCATGTTAATGAGGCCTCCGGCGCCGCCGAAACCCAGAAGCACGAAGGAGAATGCCGTTGCCAGCATGATCGGATTGTTCCACGGCAATGTAGCGATCCATCCCAGTGGTCCTCTGCCCCCACGCAGGCGACCTGCGATTTCGACAGATGCGCAGATCGTGAAAACAGTCAGCAGGGTCGGCAGGGCCACAAGCGCCGTGAACGCCGAATGGATGAACTTGAAGCCGGCGCCGACCTGCGGATCGGCGAAAGCGTGATGGATGCCGATGGGCATCGCAACGACCAGAAAGAGGATGAAGGCAATCCTGCCCATGGAGTCGCTGTAGAGCTTCCCGCCAATGGCCCGCGGCACGATCGTGTAATAGGCGATATAGGTAGGCATCAGCCAGAAATAGACGATGGCATGAAGCGTCCATGAGAAGAAGACGCGGGCCAACCCAGCGTCTATGGTCGATTTCAAGCCGAGCGCTACCGGCAAAATCTGGAACAAAAGCTCTAGCGCCGCTCCAACGGCCGTCCAGGCCCAAAGATATGCGCCCGCTACATTGGCGAACATGGCGAGAGGCACCGGCGCGTCCGGGTTGTTTCGCTTCCAGATCCTCAGGTTGATGGACATGAGTGCGACCCATATCCATGACCCGAGCACCACCAGCACGACGCCGATATAGTAGAATGGGCTCCCAATCAGCGGCGGATAGAACGTGTAGAGTACGGATGCGCGGCCAAGCGACACGGGAACCATCGCCGTCACTGCGCCGATCACGATCAGCCAGAAGCCCGCCCAGGCCCATCGCCGTCCGATGAGTGGTTGCTTGAGCGCGCTTTCGGAAATGGCGTAGCCGAAGCCCATGGCCACGAGCGTCGGGAACACGTAACCCATAATGGTTCCGTGGGCCGTCAGCGAGCGATAATACCATTCCGGATTGGTGATCCAGGTATGAAGCGGGCTTCGAATGAACATCTGCCAGGCGCCCATGATAAGCGCGAGCCCAAAAACCGCAAACGCAAGCCAAAAATGAGCAAGTATCAGTCGCCGGCTATTTAACACAGCTCACCCTCTCTTGCTTGGTTGCCATGGTCATGAACTCGGCTTTGTCAATGACCTTGACTTTCCCCCACATTCCTTCGTGCCCGAAGCTGCAATATTCCTGGCATGGCATCAGGTACTCGCCCGGCTTGCGGAAGCGGGCGTTCTGCACGGAAATGTAGCCGGGGACGAGCATGGTGTTGACGTTCGTCCCCTGAATAAGAAGGCCGTGGATGACATCTGCACTGGTGGCGCGGATGGTTATCGTCGTGTCAGTCGGGACGAGAATGCACTGTGGCGCGAAGGAGTATTGTTGCCCGATTGCCCGGACAGTTACTGAACCGTCAGGCTCGATGGCGCTACCAAGGTTGGATTCGACGAACTCACCCGAAATGTGAAGCGTGGTTGGATCAGCGGTCTCCACCCGCGCCTGCGGCATCGTCGCCTGATGGATGCCGGCGAAGGCCGCCATGCCGGCGAGGAAGGCGATGATCAAGACCGCGATTATTGCCCAGTTTTTCTCGGCGCGAATCGCAGCCCCGGCATGGTCAACAGGATCCTCGGTCATCTGGATAGCCTCGAAGCCCTAAGGATTGGCGTGGGGGATGAATACGAGTAGGTAGAACGTCAACCACATGCCAAGCACAATGGCGGTCGTAATACCGGCGAGGAGAAAAGCTCCGCCTGGGCCCGATCGTAATATCCGCTCCAGTGCCTCCTTTTCGGATCCGGCTGCGCCTGTCGGCTCATCAGAGTTGATCATCCGGCCCTCAATTCAATGTCGCAGAGCGCAGCTGGTTTGCTTCCGACGGGCTGATCGCTGCTCCCCGATTGCCCCACGAGGTGCGGACATAAGTGACTACCGCCGCCACCTCGTTGTCTGACAAAGTGCCGGCAAACGGAGGCATGCCATACGGCATCGGATTGCCGGCGGTGCCGGGAGGATAACCGCCATTCAGTACCATCCGGATCGCGTTCACCGCCGACTGCATCTGGATGGACTGGTTGCCGGCCAATGGCGGGTAATGTGGCGGAGCCCCTTCGCCTCGCGCGCCGTGGCAGCTTGCGCATCGTTGATCGTACACCGTTTTGCCAAGGCTTATCAGCAGGCTTCCTTCGCTCGGCGGCACGGAAGGTTTAGCGACATCGGGGGCGCTGTCCTGAGCGATGCTCTTCAAGTAGACGGCCATTGCGCGCGTGTCTTCGTCGCTGAGATACTGGAGGCTGTTGTAAACGACTTCGGCCATCGGCCCGTAGACCGCGCCCCTGTTCGAGACCCCGGTGCGCAGCAGATCGGAAATGTCCTTGATGCTCCAGTCGCCGAGCCCCGCTTCCTTGTTCGAGGTGAGGGATGGGGCATACCAGTTCTGCATCGGGATAAGACCGCCCTTGAAGGCGTCGGACTGAGAGTTGCCTCCAAGGGCGTTGATCGGCGTATGGCACATGCCGCAGTGCCCGAGCCCCTCGACGAGGTAGGCGCCGCGATTCCACTCCTGCGACTTGCTTGGATCGGGCTGATATTCGCCTTCGGTAAAGAACAAGGTACGCCAGCCAAGGATTAGTGATCGGTTGTTGTATGGAAAACTGAGGTCATGGGGCCGGTTTCGCTGTTTCACCGCTTCGACAGACTTGAGATAGGCGTAAATCGCGTCGCTGTCTTCCCGGGTCACCTTGGTGTAGGAGGCGAACGGCATTGCCGGATAGATCAATCCCCCATCCCGTGAACGCCCGGTATGCATCATCCTGTAAAACTCGTCGGCCGTCCATTGGCCGATACCGGTCTCAGGATCCGGTGTGATGTTGGAAGTGTAGAGTGTGCCGAAGGGGGTGAGCATGGCGCGGCCGCCTGAAAACAACTTGCCTTCGGGCGCCGTATGGCAGGCGATGCAATCTCCGGCACGTGCCAGATACTCGCCTTTGAGAATAGTGGCCGCCGGGTTTGTCAATGTCCGTTCTTGCGCCCAGGCGGCGTCGTCCAGCTTGAGGGCGGCAAACGAAACCGCGCCTGAAAACGCCAGGAGGCCGACGAGAACTTTGGGCTTCAGCATAGCGTCCTCTCAGTTCGGCTGGCTTCCACAATCGAAGGGCAATGTGAAGGTGCCTTTCGGGGCTGGCGCGGCATTCGGCGGGGCCGGCAGGGAAGACAGCCACGCCGCCACGGATCTCACATCATCTTCCGTAAGGTGCCCTGCCACGACTTGCATGCAATCAGGAGCAGTCGCCGTCCGGGTCCCGTAGCGCCAGGCGCCGAGCTGAGCGCTTACATAGGCTGGGCGCAGACCAAGAAGGCCGGGAATTGCAGGCTCCATGCCCGTAAGCGAAGGGCCGTGACAGCTCGCGCACGCAGGTATGGAGCGCGCTGAGTCACCATGTGTCACCAGTTCCTTGCCATGCATCAAAGCGTCTTGCGAGACGTCGGGGGGCGCGGCAACAGGCAAGGCCGGCCGTTGGTCGGCAAAATAGTCCGCCATCTTCTTGAGATAGGACTGCGGCAGGAATTCGAGCAAGTAGTTCATCGGCGGATAATGGCGCCGTCCCGCTCTGAACGCGAGCAACTGATTATAGAGATATCCGGATGGCTTGCCCGCCAGTCGCGGGAAATAGACGTCGCTGGTGCCCTTGCCTTTGTCGCCATGACAAATGGTGCAGGCCTGCACGCGAGCTTCCATTGTGTCTGGAGCGTTGTTTGGCGGATTGTCTTGCGAAAGTGCGGAGACGGAGGTGAGCAACAGAGACGCAACAACAGCGAGCGGAATTGGGTTGCTCATACCTAAGCTCCATCGGCCTGGCTGAGACCATAACCAAGACAGCAAGGATATGGAACCCCCGCAGCGGCAACTCGCTTGTTTTCACAGACATGAGCTGATGGGCCACGGAAATTGCCGCAAACGGGTCGAGGAGCGCGTTGGAGAGGACGAGACGAAGCAGATGGAGCTTGAGCCGGAAAGGTAGCCTGAACCGCAGTGTTTGGCAGAAACGCGGGGTCGGAAACGGGCGGGGCAGCTTGGGGTTTCTCCAGGCGATTTCTGGGGCATCGACGCGTATTGTCAGCCAGACCGAAGGATCCTAGCTCATACTAACCCGCTTGAACCGGCAACTCCATGCGGAACCATTCTGCGCCGTACAGGTTGCTTTTGCAGAGTGTTCGATTCCCCGAGGATGCAGCCGCTTGAGGCCCGTTGTCCGTCCCTCCGGCAGCGGGCCTTCCTTGCTCAGTCAGCCCCCTAATGGGGCACCTCGGAATTTCCCCTCCTCGATAGCAGCCAGCTTGAAGCACTCTCGAGCCTTCCTGAGGTGTCGCTTGGCCAGCCAGAGCGGCCCAGCAAGCGCGCACCGCTTGTTTCCACTTAGGGCCACGCTTACTCCACTGAAGGAGATGCTCGGCGGCAGCCTCTACGCTGCTGACCATGTACGTCATGCCTGACGGGTTGCCGCTGACGGGACCGGTGGGGTGAACCAGTGGGTGGCCATCAAGGTGGCCATCAGCTGACGCTCCGATAGGAGAGCCTGCGTTTGAGTTCAGAGGCGTTCAGGAGCATCACGAGGTCCGTCGCGTAAGGTGACCTCAAGGCCGACCGCTGGGTGACCCTCGGGTTCAGCGGGTTTCCCGGTCTTTTGGTCGACCACCGTCCACCCCTTGGGGTCTCTTTTCCGTTCGTACCTTGGGGCCATGAGACCATTCGCTGTATTTCCGTCTCAGTTCTTCGAGCAGGGACCGATGCTCCTGGGGGAGATCGTGGTCTATCCGCAGCCCCAGCAACTGGCGAAGGTGGCGGCGGAACGCCTCTGTCTTGATCCACCGGCGAACAAGGTGGGCTATGGCCTGCTGCCGGGCTTTGTCGAGTTCTGCCATGGTCGGTCTGCACGAGTAGTTCAGCACCGAACTCCGGGTGCCCTGGATGGTTCCCAAGGCCAGAAAGCGCCCGAGAGCCCTGAGCTTCGTCATTCAGGCTAAACTGACGCCGGCAGGGACAACTACTTGCTGATGATCCAATCCACCAAGCCAACTTCGACCGGCACGCACCCGACGTATTCGAGTACCAGGCTCTTAGCCAGATCGCGCCATTGACACTCGGGCGCGTTCGTTCCCGAGACCAAATCTCGGAACACAGCGCGGAGAATATCGGCATCGAACGCTGAGATGGTAAGGGGAGCCGGGTCTGCATCTTCCCAAGGTCGGACGGTGTCATCGTTCTGGGACTGGTGAAGCCGTCTCAGAAGGTCGTGTGATGCCGTGGTTACGCTTCGGGTATGATTAATATCGCGCCGAAATGCGGCTCTTTCAGCAAAGGAGCGATGCCGCAGCAGGAAGGTGGCTTCGATGGCCGCGCGCGATGTCTGTATGCGCTGCAAGCATGGGGCTTCCTCCCCCTCGAAAGGATTTATTTACTCCCTGTTGAACGGACCCCACAAAGCAAATCAACACCCGAACCAAAGCGGCCGGGAATGTTTGAGCGCGAAGGATCAATCAAGCGTTGCCAAGCGTTCGCTTGCGATCAACCGCGTTCAAGACGGCCACCAAATCCTCGGCAAATTTCGGGACGCTTATGTGGTTCCTTACTCATGGAGGTCGAAGAGGACGAGCTTTTCACCTATTGACGCAAGGTGAACCACCCTCGTTCATCGGCGGAAGGATCGTTCCGAGTTTCACGCGCAACTGGCTCGTCCGCCAAGACACGACCGGCTGCCGACACAATTTGCCCAACTCGACATCGTGGCAATAGTCATCTCGGCCGTCGCGCTGGGCACGTGGTCGACCGCTCATGACGACAGCGCCTCAGGACTGTTTATGGCCGTGGCCGCTATCCGCCAGGCGTGGCGACCGTGGGCTGCGCTGGTCCTCCATCTTGCATGGGCCTCGTGCCGGTTGAAGTTGCCTTCATTTCGGCGCCGATCTTCTTTCCTGCCATGGTGCCGACCGCTGCCGGGCTATGCGCGCTCGGAACGGGTGCGGTGGGCGCTTTGACACCTGCTCTGATGACCAGCGCTCGGGCACACTGGGCGAGAGTTCAAAGCTGGAAATGGCGCCTTTGTTCATCTTCGTAGCCGTCCTTCTTGCGGGATCACTGGGAATTCTGATCGCCTTCGTCCCCAACTGGAGCGGCGGGTGCTGGCCGGATGGCGGCTTTTGCCGGCTTTATCCTGATCTATCGAACAGCATAGATGAGGCCAAAGACACCGTGAGCCCGGAGCAGCAATCGACCGACGAAACCAGAACGCAGCACTTGCTCCTGACTGTCAGGTAATGCCGAGATAGCTAAGGAAACGGTTGGCCCATCCACGATGCCCTCGCACCAGTCTGAATCCCAGATTGTCGGGGGGCAAGCCGACGGCGCAGCCTCCGCTTTTTCCGTCACTTACGAAATTCGACATATAGGCTCTGTGAAGGCCTTCAAGGACATGGACGCCACAATTGTCGACCGCGCTCACAACCCCGCTTCCGTCTTCGGCCAGCGTCGTGCGGACATAACAGGTCGAAGTCCACTCCCACACGTTGCCGGAAAAGTCGGCCAAGCCACGCGAATTCACACCAAAGGAACCCCGGCTCCTGGGCAACGGGTCCGGTTTGCGATTGAGGTCAAGCTCTGCCTGGTAGCTGGTGAGCCAACGCCTGGCAGGGTTGTTGGCATCGTTTTCGACACCTTCGAATTCGCCTGCAAACCGCTCAGCTGCCGCAAATGCCCATTCCTCGTCGGTGGGCAGCCGCCATTGGTCACCTGTTGCTTCTGAATACCACCGGGCGTAGGCAACGGCGTCGAGATAGCTCACTGTCGTTGCGGGTGCGTCATGCGGGATTGAGCGGGTCTCCTCCGCCGGCCGACAGGCCCCAGCCGACACGCAATCCGTATAGTCGGCTGCGCTGACCTGATAAGTCATGATCTCAAGCGGACCGTTGAGTTGCTGCTCGACCTTGGGATTGGTTTGCGGTCGTCCGTTCTTCAGGAACTCGCCGGGCATCGGATAGGTGATCGAACCGGGGAACAGGCTAACCGTTGTGGCAATGGCGTGGGGCTGTCGCTGGCCATCGGCGGCCTGTATCGAGAGTCCTACCGCTACCGCTGCGGCCACCACGGCCATTGGCACGAGCTTCAGGATGAAAGCCGACATAGTTCTTGTCCAAGCCCGGACAGGATCACTGTCCGGGCAAATGCGAGGGCCGTTCAGTTCATGGCGACGGGTTTGGGCGCTTCCACCTGCGTCATGAGGTCGTCGTTCCAATCGCCCTCGACCTTGAAGTGAGCGGTCGCTCCGAGCTCCACGGCCTCGATCAGATTGTGATTGACGTAGGCGTAGACGCCCGGCTGCAGGAAGGTGTAGAGCGCCGAGCCCGCGGAACCACCACGAATGAACCAGGTTTCCAGATCCTTGGCCGGCGGGTTGGCGAATTTACCCTGTTCCCAGACGTAATCGCCATGGCCGCCGATCAGATGCGGCCGCGTATCGCGGTTGGCCTGTGAGTGGACGATCAGCACGGTTTCGCCGACCTTCGACTTCATGGCGTTGTCGCCGGTGAGCGATCCGACCTTGCCGTTGAACACCACATGCGTGGGAATGAGCCCGCGCATCACCTTGACGGTGTCATCGTAGGCGTCGCCGGCGGATTCGTAGCTCTTGAAGTTGCCCTTCTCGTCGCGCGGGATATAGAAGTCACTCTCGCCCACGTAGAAGATCTTGTCGTACTTGACCGGTTCGCCCTTGTCGTTCCTCAAGCCGTCGCGCGGCAGCACCATGACCGCGCCGTTCATCCCAGACACGACATGCCAGGGGATCATCGCGCCGCCAGGGGCGCAGTGATAGATAAACGTTCCCGTCCGCGTCGCCTTGAAGCGCAGGGTCACCTGTTCGCCGGGGTTGATCAGCGTGAGCTCGCCGCCACCCAGAGCGCCGGTTGCGGCGTGGAAGTCGATGTTGTGGGCAAGCGAATTGGTTTCAGGATTGATGAGCGTCAGCTCGAGGTAGTCGTCCTGGTGCACGACCATCAGCGGGCCGGGGATCGAGCCGTTGTAGGTCATCGCGTTGAGCTTTGTGCCGTCGGCATCAATGACGATCGGCTTTTCTTCGATTGTCATGGTGAACTCGACGATCTTCGGTCCGCCCTTGGCAATCTGGTCATGCGAATGCACAAAAGGCGGCGCAACGAGCATGATCTTTTCGCGGGGCAGCCCCCGCACCTCTGCCTTTGTAACCGTTGCCGACAATGCGGGCAGCGCCGCAACGGCGGCAGCGCCAAACGCTGCTCCGAAGAGGGCTTCGCGTCGCGTAATCATGTCAATCTCCTGTCTCTCGACCATTGTGGATGAGGAGAAACTACCTGACCTGACCTAGCGTTTCTTTGCGTTGGCGCAAATTGGTGATGTTAATCGCGGAAACAACAGCTCGGAACGCAGCGATCTTATGTGTCACTATTTGAAGTGGAGAATTTTGGCGTCGCCGTTTTCTGCAAGGATGCGCCGTCACGGGCCACTTCTTGAATATCAGCGGCCGCTTTTATCTTCCGTATCGATCAGAATCCGTTCGGCGGCTCCGTCGAGATCTTCGTACTGGCCAGTTTTCAAAGCCCACAGGAAGCCCCCCAGGCCAAGCGCTCCAAGAAACAGCGCGACAGGTATGAGGTAGGTCAGTGTGGTCATTACGGTCCGACCCGTTCGTTGGAGTTGGACAGCCTATCGTGGCGAATATCGCTGGCCGGTGAGATTGGTTTCGACGATCGCAGTCGCAGCGCATTGCCGATGACAAGCAGCGATGAGGCGGACATGGCGATCGCCGCTATCAAGGGCGTAACGTGGCCAAGGATGGCGATCGGTACCGCGACCGCATTATAGACGATCGCGATGGCGATGTTTTGCCGGATCAGGCTTCCTGCCTTCCGCGAGATGTCCAGCGCGAGAGGCACGGCCAGAAGACTTTCGCGCAGGAAAACGAAATCCGCTGCATTCCGGCCGATATCGGCGGCGCTGGCCGGTGCGATCGAGACATGGGCCGCGCTCAGCGCCGGCGTATCGTTGAGCCCGTCGCCAACCATCAGAACCTTGTGCCCATCTCTCGCCAGACTCTCGATGCGTTCGACCTTGCCGGACGGCAGCAGGCAGGGAACGAAGTTATCGACACCCAGCACGTCCGCAACCTCGGCGCAGGCTTTAGCGGTATCGCCCGACAGCATTTCCACCGATACCCCGGCATCGTCCAACCGTTGGACGGCCGCTCTGGCGTGGGCGCGCAGCGCATCCTCGAAAACGAAGGATGCGGCAATCATGCCATTTTTCGTCAGCACCGTTCCGCCGTAGCCGTATTTGCCTTCGCCGCCAGTGCGAGCCTTCCAGCCGGCCCATCCGCGTCGACCCAAACGCCAGATGGTTCCGGCGTCGGTGGCTTCGATCCCGAAACCTGGTTGCTCGGTCACCGCATCGAATTTGTGCTGCCGGCTCGAAATGGCAAAGCCGGCTATGGCCTTTGAAAATGGATGACGGGAATGTGCGGCCAAGTCGGCTGCGATCGCCAGCATGCCTGGATCGATCGACGAAGCGTTGACCAGCCGGGGCCGGCCAAGGGTCAACGTGCCGGTCTTGTCGAACACCGTCGTGTCGATTGTCGCCAGGCGTTCCATGGCCGAACCATCCTTGACCATGATGCCGTTCTCGAACAGGCGTCGTGCTGCGACCACCTGAACGATCGGCACGGCGAGGCCGAGCGCGCATGGACATGTGATGATGAGAACCGCGATGGCGATCGTCACGGCCCGGTGCCAGTCGCCGGTCCCCGCCATCCAGCCCAGGAATGTCAAGAAGGCGGTGAGATGAACCACCGGGGCGTAGAGCGCCGAGACGCGATCGGCGACGCGGCGATAGCGCGCGCGACCGCCCTCGGCGGCCTCCATCAGCCGGACCATTTCCGCCAGGAACGAATCCTTTGCGGCGGCTGTCGCCTGAATCATCAGCGGGCCGGTAAGATTGAGCACGCCGGCCTGTACTGCTTCGCCCGGCGCCACGTTTTTCGGCGTGCTTTCGCCCGAGGCCAGCGAGCAGTCGAAATCCGACGTTCCCTGGATGATCTTGCCGTCGACGGGGATCCTCTCGCCGGCTGCGATCAACAATCGCATGCCTGGTTCGATCTCGCCGACCGGCAAATAGTCGCGCGCGCCGTCGCCGCGCAGCACCATGGCGCCACGCGCGGCCAGCTGAGACAGGCCTTTCACGGCAGTCCGGGCACGCTCCCGCATCACATGATCCAGCGTGCGTCCGATCAAAAGGAAGAACAGCAGCGATACCGACGCGTCGAAATAGGCGTGGTCGCCATGATTGACCGTCTCATAGAGGCTCATGGCGTAGGCGAGCGAAACACCGACCGCGATGGGCACGTCCATGTTCATGCGACCATGGCGCAGAGCATTCCAGGCCGAACGGAAGAAGATGCCGCCGGCAAAGGCGAGGGCAGGAATGGCGATCAACGCCGAGACCCAGTGAAACAGGTCGCGGGTAGCACCTTCGGCGCCGGACCAGACCGAAACCGAAAGCAGCATGATGTTGCCCGCCGCAAAGCCGGCAACAGCGACTGCGCGGATCAGTTCGGCAAGCGTCTTGTCCTTGTCGTCGATCTCGGGTGCGAACAGATGCGCCTCGTAGCCCAGCCTGCCAAGCGCGGCGACGAAGGGTGGCACCTCGTCTCCACGCCACCGGACCGCGACCCGTTTCGTCGACAGGTTGACGCGCGCGCTTTCGACGTGATCGAGCCTTCCAAGTGCCGCTTCGATCGTCTGGATGCAGGCGGCGCAATGAACCGTCGGCACTGAAAGGTCGGTCTGCCGAAGATCGTCGCCAAGCGATCGGCTCGCCAACCTGATCTCCTGGCTGGATGGCAGGACCGATGTGGCGCCGTTCAGATCTAGCGCCATTTCAGCGCCCGGTGCACAGCAGCTCACTGCAGCCTCCATGAGAAATCATGATCCTGCGGACGTCGCGATAGGGTCGTGCCTGGCCGGCATCGGCGTCGACTTCGACGATCCAGACACCGTCCTTCGGCATATGCTGCGCTGCGAATTCCTGGCCGGAGGCAAGCGCGAGCGTGACGGACTCGTCCTCTTTCTCGTAGGCGGGATGACGAAACAGCACCTTGACGCCGTGCAGAGGAACCGGCTTGCCGGCTGCGTCGGAGAGGCCGTAGCGGACTTCGCCCCATGCGATGGTCAGCTTGCCGGTCCAACCGAGCGCTGCTTGGGCGCGGCCGGCCTCGGCCTCCTTGTTGAATTGCTGGCTGGCCACATAGGTGTTTTCGACGACGAGGCCGGTCCAACTCGTATTGGCGAGCGTGGCCATGGTCAGGTTGACCGCGATGACCACCCCGAAAAAGGTGAGAATGATGGCCAGCATGTGCCTGCCGGTGAATTCGCGAGGCTTTTGGGCATTGGCGGTCATTTGGCGGCCTCTGGCGCGTTGAATGTGGCGGTGTACTCGTTCGACTCGAAGCTCGCCTTGTCCTCGACACGGAGCTTGAAGGTCTGGGCCGGGGCGTGGATCTGGTCCGCCGGCTGGCGAACGAAGACCTTCAACGTTTTCAGGCGGTCGGGTTCGACCGGGACGGCGAAAGACCGGCCGGCCGGGATGTCGTCGCCGACGACGACCATGTCGGCACCCTCCAGGCCCTGCATGGTGACGGCGATGGTCCTTGGCTCAGGGATCATGTTGAGCAGCTTGACGGTATAGCCGTTGCGGATGGAACCATCGGATAGCGTGACGAATTGCGGATTGCGGTCATGCAGCACGTTCAGCTCAAGCCGATTGCGCGTCAGCAGCGAATAGAGCAGGCCCAGCCCGATCAGCGACCACAGGCCCATGTAGACGTAGGTGCGCGGCCGGAAGATCTTGCGAATGTGAAAATGCGCCACCTGATCGGAGAAGGTGCCGACGGCAGTCCTGACCAGCGACGGATTGATTGAACTGGAGCCGCCTGCGGTCGCCAGCATCATGTTGGCGTTGTAGTCGGAGAGCGTCGCGTAGGAGATCAGCCCGCGCTCCTTGCCGAGCTTGTCCATGACGCCGTCACAGGCGTCGATACACAGCGCGCAGGTAATGCATTCGAGCTGCTGGCCGTCGCGAATGTCGATCCCCATTGGGCATACCGCAACGCAGGCATTGCAGTCGACGCAGTCGCCGACGGACTGCCCTGCGGCTTGCACCTTCTTGGCGTGACGCGAGCGCGGTTCGCCGCGCCAGTCATTGTAGGTGACGGTGAGCGAATTCTCGTCGAGCATGGCTGCCTGGATGCGCGGCCATGGGCACATATAGGTGCAGACCTGTTCGCGCATCAGGCCGCCGAACGTGTAGGTGGTCGCCGTCAACACGGCGATGGTGATGTAGGCGACAGGCGCGGCGGTACCGGTGAAAAGCTCGCCCACAAGTGTCGGTGCATCAGCGAAATAGAAAATCCAGGCGCCGCCGGTCGCCGCACCGATGACCAGCCAGACGGCGTGCTTCGATACGCGCAGCATCAGCTTGCGGGCGGTCCAGGGACCATCGTCAAGTTTCATGCGGGCGTTGCGGTCCCCCTCGATCGCACGTTCGATGACAAGGAACAGATCGACCCATACGGTCTGCGGACATGCATAGCCGCACCAGGCACGGCCGACAGTCGAGGTAATCAGGAAAAGTCCAACGCCGGCCATGACAAGAAGGCCGGCCACATAGTAGAATTCCTGGGGCCATATCTCGACAAAGAAAAAGTAAAAGCGCCGATTGGCGAGATCGAGCAGCACGGCCTGGTCCGGGGCAAATGGACCGCGGTCCCAACGCAGCCACGGCGTCAGGTAGTAGATGCCAAGCGTGATCGCCATCACCAGCCATTTGAAGCGGCGAAAGTTGCCTGAGGCGCGCTTTGGGAAAATTTTCTTGCGCGCAGCGTAAAGGGGCTGACGGGTCTTGGCGGAATTGACCGCCTCGGCTTCCAGCCGTTCTATCTGCGTCTTGTCCAGCACGAGTATCTCCACTTGCGCGCAGACCGTGACTTTGAGTGCGCTGGACAACCTTGCCGCGGCATGGACAGACCCGCGTTGATGCAGGTCAATCGAGGAATGCCGAAAAAATTGAGGCCCGGACTGGCCGGGCCGCGTCGCTCAGGCGGCGAAGGGCAGGAAAGAGGGCCCCCGACCTATTCCCCGCCGCCGAGCGAATGGATGTAGACCGCCAACTCCTTGACCTTGGTCTCGCCGAGACGCGCGCCCCACGCTGGCATCACGCCCTGCTTCGGTGCGCGAACCTGGTCGGCGATTGCCGTTTCGCCCGACCCGTAGAGCCAGATCGCGTCGGTCAGGTCGGGCGCGCCGAGCTCCCTGTTGCCTTTCGCATTGTCGCCGTGACAAGCGACGCAGTTTTCGGCGAAGACCTTGGCGCCGAGTTGAATAAGAGTTGCATCGCGGACCTTGCCGGACAGGCTGGCGACGTAGGCGCTGACCTGGGAGATCTGGTCGGCGGTGATGATGTCGCCGAAGGCCGGCATTTCCGACAGGCGCGTGTCCGGATCTGAAGCGAAGCGGATGCCGTGCGTGATCGTCTGCTGGATCTGCTCGGCCTTGCCGCCCCACAGCCAGTCGTCGTCGTTGAGGTTGGGAAAGCCCTTGGAACCCTGGGCGCCGGAGCCGTGGCACTGCGTGCAGTTAACCTTGAATGCGGCGCCGCCGGCCGCGACCGCGAATTCCCGCAAGACATCGTCCGCGGCGATTTCGGAGATGCTTTTCGACTCCACCGCCGCGACGTACTTGCCCTTCGCTGCTTCCGCCGCCGCCAGCTCGTTCTTGACGTCATTGCGGCTCGAATAGCCGAGAACACCCGTTGTCGCCGAGTGCAGCAGCGGCCATGCCGGATAGGCGATGGTGTAGCCGATCGCCCACACGATGGTGACGTAGAACGTTGTGACCCACCAGCGCGGAAGCGGGTTGTTCAGCTCCCTGATGCCGTCCCATTCGTGACCGGTGGTTGAGACGCCAGAGATTTCATCGATGTGCTCGTCGCTCATGATCACTCGTCCTCAAGGGGAATCCGGGCAGCTTCGTCGGCCAGCTTGCGGCTGCCAGGGCGCAGGGCAAAGACAATTGCTCCGACAAAGAAGAGTGCCATGGCGACCAGACCCCAGCTGTCAGCAAACTCCCGCATCAAATTGTAATCCATGGATAAACTCCTCAACGGTAGCCGGCGGCTTCGTCGTAGTTCTTGAAGTCGACCAAGGTCCCGAGCATCTGGAGATAGGCAACCAGGGCATCCATTTCGGTCACCTCCTGCGGATTGCCGTCGAGGTCACCGACCTTGGCTTTGGGATAGCGCTTCTCGAGGCCGGACGTGTCGGCATTCGGGTCGGCCTGCGCCTTCAAATCGGCATTGGCGTTGGCGATCATGTCGTCCGAGTAAGGGACACCAACGCGCGCGTTCGCAACCAGGTGCGTCGAGAAGTTCTTCACCTCGATCTGCGCGTCCTTCAGGAAGGCATAGCTCGGCATGACCGATTCCGGGACGACCGAGCGGGGGTCGGCAAGGTGCGCGACGTGCCAGGCATTCGAATAGCGGTCACCGACGCGGGCGAGATCCGGCCCGGTGCGTTTGGATCCCCACTGGAAGGGGTGGTCGTACATCGACTCCGCAGCCAGGCTGTAGTGGCCGTAGCGCTCGACTTCGTCGCGGAACGGCCTGATCATCTGGCTGTGGCAGAGGTAGCAGCCTTCGCGCACATAGATGTTGCGCCCGACAAGTTCGAGCGGCGAGTAGGGGCGCATGCCTTCCACCTTCTCGATCGTGTTGTCGAGATAGAAGAGCGGTGCGATTTCAACGATGCCGCCGATTGTCACAACAAGAAGGGAGCCCACAAGAAGAAGCGTGGCGTTCTTCTCGATTAGTGCATGTCTATCCATCAAGCCCATGTTCTGGCTCCTTATTCGGCAGGCTGAAGGGCGGGAACGGAGCCAGGCATCGGTTGCTCCTCGCGCTGGTGGCCGAGGATGGTCATGGCGATGTTCCAGGCCATGACCAGGGCGCCCGAGAGGTACATGGCGCCACCGATGGCGCGCATGACGTAGTAGGGGTGCATGGCTGCGACCGTTTCGGCGAAGGAGTAGACCAGGAAGCCCTGCTCGTCGTATTCGCGCCACATCAGGCCCTGCATGATGCCGGACACCCACATGACCGCGGCGTAGACGACGATCCCCAGGGTCGCCAGCCAGAAGTGCCAGGTAACCAGCCGCAGTGAATAGAGCCGGTTACGGTTCCAGAGCTTCGGCACCATGTAGTAGATCGCGCCGAACGAGATCATGCCGACCCAGCCGAGCGCACCGGAGTGCACGTGACCAATGGTCCAGTCGGTATAATGCGATAGCGAGTTGACCGCCTTGATCGACATCATCGGGCCTTCGAAGGTCGACATGCCGTAGAAGGCGATGGCCATCACCATCATACGGATGATCGGGTCGGTGCGCAGCTTGTCCCAGGCGCCGGACAGCGTCATCAGACCATTGATCATGCCGCCCCAGGACGGCATCCACAGCATGATCGAGAACACCATGCCGAGCGTCTGCGCCCAGTCGGGCAGGGCGGTGTAGTGCAGGTGATGCGGCCCGGCCCAGATGTAGAGAAAGATGATCGCCCAGAAATGGATGATCGAAAGCCGGTAGGAATAGACTGGCCGGTTCGCCTGCTTGGGCACGAAATAATACATCATGCCGAGGAAGCCGGCGGTGAGAAAGAAGCCGACCGCGTTGTGGCCGTACCACCATTGCGTCAGCGCATCCTGGACCCCCGAAAAGGCGGAGTAACTCTTGGAACCGAGCAAAGAGGCCGGCATCGAAAGGTTGTTGACCACATGCAGCATCGCGATGGTCACGATGAAGGACAGGTAGAACCAGTTGGCGACGTAGATGTGCGGTTCCTTACGCTTCAGGATCGTGCCAAGGAACAGGATGAGGTAAGCGACCCAGACGATAGTCAGCCAGATGTCCACGTACCATTCGGGTTCGGCGTATTCGCGGCTCTCGGTGATGCCGAGCAAGTAGCCTGTCGCGGCCATTACGATGAAAAGCTGGTAGCCCCAAAAGACGAACCATGCGAGATCGCCGCCAAACAGGCGGGCGCGGCAAGTGCGTTGCACGACGTACAATGAGGTGCACAGCAGCGCATTACCGCCGAAGGCGAAGACGACCCCGGAAGTGTGCAGCGGCCGCAAGCGGCCGAAATTGAACCAAGGCTGAATGTTGAGATCGGGGTAGGCCAGCTGCAGCGCGATAACCACGCCGACCAGCATGCCAACCACGCCCCAGAACATTGTGGCGATGGCCCCGTAGCGGATCGGACCGTCCATGTAGGCGGAAGGGTCGATCGGTGCGGTCACTTCGAAGCTTGAGTTGCGAATGAGGATGGCGACAAAACCGAGCAGCACGAAGAACAGCACCCACATGTGCTGCCGGAATGGCTGGTCCACGCCGAAGCCGGCGGCCACCAAAGCCGCGAATGTAAAAAGGCTCAACGCGAAGATTTGTGTGCCGAACTTCATGACATATCCCCGACCTCGGATTCCCTGCGCGGGCGCCAATCCGCGGCAACACCAATTCCGCAGCCGGCACGTCGCCGCCTTGATCCATGTCAAAGTCATTTGCATTTGGAGTGGGCAGGCTTGGTCCTGCGAACGATCAGGAGATTGCCGTTGAACTCGCAGACAGCAGGGGGACCATTTCCGCCGCATGCAGCCGGCAAAAATTCGATACCGACAGCGTTTGCTGCGGTGATGAAACGTGCACACCTAGAAAAACTGCAGCTCTGCGACGTCTTGGAAAGGATCGCGGACACGTTGCCCAAGGTCGACACGTTGGCGTGCCTGAGCGTAGCCAACGCAATCGTTCCGCTGTTGCGCGACAGTCATCGATACGAAGAGACGGTCATCTTTCCCGCCTACGAGGCCGCGTTGGCCAGCAGTGATGCCGACCTTGGTTCAGCAAGGCGATTGAGCGCCGAGCATATCGAGGACGAGTGCTTTGCCGGTGAGGTGACCGAAATGTTGCTGGCGATCGGCCACGGCAAGACGATCGACAACGCCGAGGCGGTTGGGTTCATGCTGCGCGGTTTCTTCGAAAGCCTGCGCCGGCATATCGCCTTCGAGCGCGAGCATGTCCTGCCGATGATCGGGTTTGTCGATTGAGCCTAGGCGCCGGAGCGGCTCTGCAGCCGATTCAAGCTATCGACACTAACATGCCGATTGTTCTCGATGCGGATCACGCCATCTGATCGCAGCCGGCTCAGCTGACGGCTGACAGTCTCGATCGTCAGGCCGAGGAAATCGGCGATGTCGGCGCGGGTCAAAGGCAGGTCGAAACGTGTCGACTGGGCGGTCGGATCAAGCGTGGGGTCGATGTTCTTGGCGATCATGAGAAGGAAGCTCGCCACCTTTTCCGAAGCACTCTTGCGGCCCAGCATCACCATCCAGTCGCGGGCATCATCGAGTTCGTTCAGCGTCTGCTTGAAGAGACGATGCTCCAGTCCCGGCGATTGCTTCATCATCCGTTCGATGACGGCCCTTGGAAACGAGCACAGGGAGACCGCGGTTGCGGCTTCGGCGTTGATCGCGCTTTCCACCTTGAAGGGCCGGCCCAGAAAATCGGGAGCAAATTGAAGCCCGACAATCTGCTGGCGTCCGTCCGAAAGGCTCTTCGTCAGCTTGACCACGCCGGAAAGCACATTCGCGTAACTGTCGATGGCCTCGGCATCACCGATCAATTCCACGCCCGCTTCAACGGTATGCTTCGATGAGGTCTTGGCGAGGCCCACCAGTTGGTCCGGATCGAGCGCGCCGCAAACGCCATGATGCCGCGCTTCGCATGACTGGCAAAGCACGGGAATGCCGGCGCTATGTACATCCTGACGCACTGTCATCGTGGTCGTCCGCGAACCCAAAGTACTGGCAGGATATAGTATCGGCCCGAGAAATCCGTTGCGGCAGTTTGTCCGCGGCGAGATATCATTGACCGAGATCAAGGCTGCCATTGTCCGATGTGAGCAGGATCGTGCAATACACATCGGAGCAGATATCGAGATGCGGCCAGAATTAATTGCCAGGCTTGGTGAAAACGTGCCGCGTTATACGAGCTACCCGACGGCGCCGCATTTTCATCCGGGCGTCGATGCCGCCGTTTGTCGCGACTGGCTGAAGGCGCTCAACAAGGGCGACGAGATCTCGCTCTATCTGCACATCCCTTATTGCGACAAGCTTTGCTGGTTCTGTGCGTGCCACACCAAGCAGACACGCCATTACGAACCGGTCACCAAATATCTGAGATCACTGCATGCGGAGATCGCCACCGTCTCAAGTCTCGCCGGAGGCAAGGGCCGGGTACGTGCCGTCCATTTCGGTGGCGGCTCACCGACGATGCTCAAACCACAGGACATGGTCGCGCTGGGAGCCGTTCTGCGCAACTGCTTCTCATTTCTTCCCGGCGCCAAGATCAGCGTCGAAATCGAACCCAACGATATGGACGAAGCCCGCCTCGACGCACTTGCCGAAATCGGCATGACGAGGGCGAGCCTCGGGGTCCAGGATTTCGATCCGAAGGTGCAGAAGGCCATCAATCGCGAACAGACCTTCTTGCAGACCAAGACAGTCGTCGACGGCGTTCGGTCACGCGGCGTCGAGTCGGTCAACCTGGACCTGCTTTACGGCTTGCCGCACCAGACCAGGGAGAGTGTCTTGTCCACTGTCATGCAGGCGCTGACGCTCGAACCCGATCGGATCGCCCTTTTTGGCTATGCCCATGTGCCATGGTTCAAGAAACATCAGACAATGATCGACGAGGCCTGGTTGCCAGGCCCGGAGGAGCGGTTCGCTCAATCGCAACTGGCAGCTCGCGCCATACTCGACCAGGGATACGAAGCAATCGGGCTCGACCATTTCGCCAAACCGGGCGATGCGCTGGCGCTTGCTGCGCACGCGGGGATGTTGCGTCGTAACTTTCAGGGCTACACCGAGGATCGCTGCGAAACCTTGATCGGCCTCGGCCCGTCATCCATCAGCCAATTCCGGCAAGGCTATGTACAGAACATGCCTTCGACCGCCGAGTATGGCCGCATGGTGGATGACGGTGGGTTGGCTGCGGTCCGCGGAATTGCTTTGTCCGACGACGACCGCGCTCGCGGGTGGATCATCGAGCGGCTGATGTGCGATTCCGGCTTTTCAGCGATCGACCTGGTCGAGCGCTTTGGCGAAGCTGGCCAAAGGCTTCTCGGCAGAGCGAGTTCCACCGCCCTTCTTGACCCTGCCCGGTTGCTTGAACTTGACGGTGACCGCTTCGTCGTGCCGTTGGAAAGCCGCCCCTTTGTCAGAAGCGTCGCGGCGAAGTTCGACAAGTATTTCGAAACCGGCAAGGCGAGGCATTCCGTGGCGGTCTGAACATCGGCTGCGGTCAGAAATGCTCGCCCAAATCGTATGGAAAGGCCTACATCCCGATCTGGACAGCGCAGATCGTCGACCGCGTCAGGAACCGCTTCTCCCTTCCGTTGTCCAGCGAGAACATGCCGCCTCGGCTTGGCACCACGTCGATAATGAGATCGTTATGCTTCCAGGCCTCGAATTGCGATGCGCCGATGTAGAACGGCGCATCACCGATATGGCCGAGCAAGACATCGCGATCGCCGACGATCAATTCGTCCAGCGGATAGCACATCGGCGAAGAGCCGTCGCAGCAGCCGCCGGATTGATGGAACAGCACTGGACCGTGCTCGGCAACGATCTCCGCGATCAGTTCAAGCGCTGCCGGCGTTGCCGTGACCTGGTATGCATTAGGTTTTCGATCCAGCTTGGGGCGCGGTCCCCTGCGGAGCCGCGCCCTTGAGCCGATCAGAAGAAGCCAAGCTTCTTCGGGCTGTAGCTGACCAGCATATTCTTCGTCTGCTGGTAGTGGTCGAGCATCATCTTGTGGGTCTCTCGGCCGATGCCGGACTGCTTATACCCGCCGAAGGCCGCATGCGCGGGATAGGCATGGTAGCAGTTGGTCCAGACGCGGCCAGCCTGGATCGCGCGGCCGAAGCGATAGGCACGGTTGGCGTCGCGTGTCCAGACACCGGCACCGAGGCCGTAGAGCGTATCGTTGGCTATGCTGAGCGCTTCGTCGTCGTCCTTGAAGGTCGTGACCGATACCACCGGCCCAAAAATCTCCTCCTGGAAGATGCGCATCTTGTTGTGACCCTTGAACACCGTAGGCTGGACGTAGTAGCCGCCGGCCAGATCGCCGGGCAGAAGACTGCGCGCTCCACCGGTCAGCAACTCGGCTCCTTCCTGGCGGCCGATATCGATATAGGACAGGATCTTTTCCATCTGCTCGGACGAAGCCTGGGCGCCGATCATCGTTGCCGGATCGAGCGGATCACCCTGCACGATCGCCTCGACGCGCTTGAGGGCGCGTTCCATGAACCTGTCGTAGATCGATTCCTGGATGAGCGCGCGGCTCGGGCAGGTGCACACCTCGCCCTGGTTCAGCGCGAACATGACGAAGCCTTCGACCGCCTTGTCGAAGAAATCGTCGTCTTCGGCGACGACATCCTTGAAGAAAATGTTGGGTGACTTGCCGCCGAGCTCGAGCGTCACCGGGATCAGGTTTTGGCTGGCATACTGCATGATCAGCCGGCCCGTCGTTGTCTCGCCGGTAAAGGCGATCTTGGCAATGCGCGGCGACGAAGCCAGCGGCTTGCCGGCCTCGAGGCCAAAGCCGTTGACGATGTTGAGCACACCCGGCGGCAAAAGATCGCCGATGAGATCGGCCCAGAGCAGGATGGCAGCCGGGGTCTGCTCGGCAGGTTTCAGGACGACGCAATTGCCGGCCGCCAACGCGGGAGCAAGTTTCCAGCATGCCATCAGCAACGGGAAGTTCCACGGGATGATCTGGCCGACCACGCCGAGCGGCTCATGGAAATGATAGGCGACAGTGTCGTCGTCGATCTGCGAAAGGCTGCCTTCCTGGCCACGCACCGCGCCGGCGAAATAGCGGAAATGGTCGATGGCCAAAGGCAGGTCGGCCGCGGTCGTTTCGCGGATCGGCTTGCCGTTGTCCCACGTTTCGGCGCATGCGAGGAGATCGAGGTTTTCCTCCATGCGATCGGCGATGCGGTTGAGGATAAGGGAGCGCTCGGCCACGCTGGTGCGCGCCCAGGCGTCCTTGGCGGCATGGGCGGCGTCCAGGGCCGCCTCGATGTCCTGGCCGTCCGAGCGCGCTACCTCGCATAGCAGCTGGCCATTCACCGGCGAGAAGTTCTCGAAATAGCGGCCAGAGCGGGGCTCGGCCCGTTTGCCACCGATGAAATTGCCATAGCGCTTGTCGAAGGGCGCCTTGACCGAGCGTGAGAATTCAACCTTGTTCATGCGTCTTCCTCCCAAAGCTGACGTCGCGGGATGCGACGCTTCGAAAGACACTTGCGATTTTCGGCGGTGCTTGTCACCGCGCCGGTCACGCTGGTCGGGTAGGATGTGTCGCAGAATTGCGACAGTTATGAGAGCTTGGGCGTCAGTGTGACCGGCGGACATCCAGACGGTTGAGCTTGCGGTGAAGCGTCGCCCGGCTGATCCCAAGCGCCTGAGCTGCGGCTGAGACGTTCCCGTCAGCGCGCGCGAGCGCACGCTGGAGGGCTCCACGCTCTGCCTCAGCGAGAACTTTAGGGCCGATCTCAGCCCAGCCGAGCAGATCGGCGGCAGGCATTGGTTTGTCGAAACACTGCTGTGTGATGCCAAGCGCCAGGCGGGCCGAACGGGTCGCGCCGACCACGAGATCGTCCGCGTCAACGGCGATCAGCGCGCCAGAGCCTTTGTTGGTCACCGGCGCCAGCAGAATTCGCGCCTTCGGGAATGCCATCTTGAAGTTCTCAATCTCGATCCGGTGCACCGCGTCGACCACAGCCATCGAGATGAGATTGACAAAGGCTTCGGTCAGATCAGCCCGGCAGGACGACACGTCAAGCACGGCTACAAGATTCCCCTCATGATCGTGGATCGGAGCGGTGGTGCAACTGAGCAGCGTATTGCGCGTATGGAAATGCTGGTCGCGGTGAATTGTCAGCGGGCGTCGCTCAACCAGACAGGTGCCGATCCCGTTGGTGCCCTGCCTTTCCTCATTCCAGACGGAGCCAGTCCACAAACCCCAGGAATAAAACGTCTCGTCGTCCACGAGCGCGCCGCGCCGTTCGACAGGCACGCCGTCGCGATCGGCGAGCAGGACACAGCATCCCACGCCGCCTACTGCGAGATAGAGACGGTCGAGACTCGCTTGGGCAGCGCAAATGAGAGGTTCGATTCGTTGCCGGGCCTGTCCCAGTTCGGCCTCCGTCAGATAATGTGGAGGCCTGCAATCGGCTGGTTCGAGTCGATGCAAATTGGAAGACCGTCGCCAGGAGGCAACCAGGGCGGATTTCGCCGCAGCGTCCGACGCAATCGCCGCCTGGATGCGGTCGGCATGATGACCGAATAGATCTTCTCCCATGCTTATCCTCCCAACTCTGATGTCTTTCCTCCCGGTCTGCGGTTCGATCAGGTCATAGTCAATTCGTCCAAAGAAGCAGAAAGGCAGATCTCTCCCTCCTGCTGATCGTCGGCCAAATCATGGCTGACCCGATCGTAAGAGCGTACCAACAGAATGCCCGTACAGTATTGATCGGGAGCAAACCTGAGCACCAACTGGTCAGAAATGCTCGCCCGCCTTGGACGGTCCGATGCGGTGCCGGCTGCGATGAGACAGGCGGTCGACCAGCCGATGAGCAAGAACCCGTTAACGCATTCGAGTGCCGCCAGGACACGCCACGCAAGGGCAGGCACTATGTCGCCGTAGCCAACAGTCGAGAAGGTGATGGTGGAAAAAGTACAATGCAGTTTCAAAGTCGGCGAAGATGTTGAGCATCCGGTACAACCCCGCCCAAAGCCAGATCTTTGCCGTCATGACGGCAAAGAGACCCATCACCACGCGTCATCGCGACGATGCGGCTGCGGCGCCCGTGCATGCGAAAACGGGACACAAGGCACCCCCCACCGGGTGTGTGACCTCGATGAGGCCAAAGATATGAATCAGTACCGTCAGGCTGATCACGATGGTACCGATAAGGAGATTGAGAGCCACAGGCGAGTCTCTACCATTCGAGCTCACGACCAGACGTCGTGCGAGATCAAATCTGTAACGGGCATGCAGTGTCGTTGCCCCTCCCGAAGCCGCCCTGACTGATGCTCTGGAATTGCCGCCCCTTTGTCTCGGCCCAAGTGAGGTGAAGAGCGTTGAGGCGCCAAAACCAAACTCAATGTTGAATTACCTCGGCCCAAAGCTTCTTGGCGAAGCCGCGCTCGTCGAGTGCCCAAGTATCACCCGTGACCACAGCTTTGCCGTCCTGGCATTTGTAGGAATAGACGGTATCGTGGCCGCTCGCCGCGGCCGGCACGAAGTCTTCATTCGGGTTCGCCTTGCAGAATTCGTCAGCGCCAGGATTGTCGCGTGAGGCGTTCATCTTGGTGCAGGGCAGATTGGCGCCCACGAAGCAGGCCAGCAGCTTGCCATTCATGCAGCGATAGTGAACCTGGGTTTCGAGTTCCGGTTCCTCCGGCACGATCTTGGCATCTGGAAACAGCTTTTTGAACGCCCTGACCGTGCCGGCGTAAAGCGCGTGCGAATAGGGGAGGACCTCGTCGTCGTTCTTCACTTGGCGGCAGAGCTTGTAGAGATCCTTCGCCGGCGCCGCCATAGCGCTGCCGGTGGCGATGGCGAGCAACGCTAATGCCGACAGCGTAAAGAACCCCAGAGTTGAAAAACGCAAAAGAGATGTAAGGCGCAAAGCAGACATTTTGATATCCTCAGGAGAACACGCAGGGTTTGGCGTCGGGGCCGCAGATCAGGCGCCTGGCGAACTGGATGACAGCGGCGCGCAGACGGATGGTCACCAGCCAGTAGCCGGCACCGTATCCAGCGGCCATCATCAGCGGTAGTGCCAGCGCGAAGGCACTAGCCGGACGGGGTGCTGTGGATGCGGGGCCGATATAGACCGCCATCGTGACGAAGGCGCCGACGACATAGAGCCAGATCGATCGGGACCCGACCAGCCGGCGCACGATCTCAATGCCGACGGCGAAGACCAACATCAGATACGTGATGCCCAAAGTGTCGAGCAGGGCATCCGTCAGGAAGGACTGGTGGCCGATCCAGGTGTTCGCCACAAACCCAGCACCTAATGAGAAGAGACGCATCAGCCCGGCGACAGGAAAGCCGACCGCGTAAGGCACCGTGAGCATGGCCAGGTAGAAGAAGGCGATCGTGGCGACTATGTCAAAGGCGATCTTGAGCAAGGTTTTCAGGGCCGGGCGCATCTCGCCATCCTTCTTTGCCGTCCGCCATCGGCGGTCAGCCTTGTCTCCCGCCCCTGTAGCCCCGATCGAATTCGTTTCGTCATTTAGGTAATCAGCTTATCGTCAATGCGTCAACAATTAATTGATTGCCTAATCGACTTGCTGTCGTGTAGCATTGTCGTATGTCCATCCAACTCATCTTTGAGGCGCTGTCCTCGCCGGTACGCCGCAAGATCCTTGCCTATGTTGCGCATCACGAACTAAGCGCGGGTGACATCGCCGGGCGCTTCGACATGTCGAAGCCGTCGATCTCGCAGCATTTGCAATTGCTTGAGCATGCCGGCCTGGTGTTGAGCGAAAAGCGCGGCAAGTTCGTCTATTACCGCCAGGCGCCTAACACGCTGGCCTCGACGTTAACCGGCTTTGTGCAGGAGATCTGCCCGGTAGGCCGGCCGATCCGCCGCGAGAGCAAGGCACTGGCCAGGAAGGCAAAGGCGCCCGGCGCCAAGGATCAGCAAGTCGCCAAAATCCCGGTGGCAAAGGCCTCAGCCGCGAAGAGCTTGGCTGCAAAGGCCAAGGCGACGGCATCCGCGCCGCCGAAACGCGCAAGGCCCAGAACCAACAAGGTCAAGGAAAGGACTGCCTGATTGCCGCTGTCAATCCTGAATAGGGCCGGCGCGGCTGTGAATGGGCGGGCAGCAGAAAGGAGAGAACCATGCTTATGACCAGATCGGTCATGCTGAAAAGGCAATCCAGCTCGGACAGCCATCGCCGCGCCGGGGCTAAGCGTTCGCTCGCGGTCCTTGTCGCACTGGCGTCGTTCCTGCCGGCAGCCGTCCAAGCCAAGATGCCGAACGACTTCCTCGGCAAATGGTCGACCGATCCGCTGCGCTGCGAGCAGGAGAACGGGGAAGTCGATGTGCTGGAGGTTCTGCCGTCGGGATTGACCTTTTATGAGGTCGGCTGCGAATTCGGCGAACCGCACGTTGACGGAAAAACGCTGCGCGTTGCCGCCCAATGCTACAAGGGCGGCAGCCCGATGAGCGCAGGCACGGTCGAGCTCTCGCGTTCGGAGCCCAACAGGATAAGCCTGTCCCTGCACGGCTTTTCCTGGTCGTCCGATGATCCGGAAACATTCCAGCGCTGCCGCGCGCGATGAGCCGGATGAAATTGCGCTTCGCCTGACCGCCCTTGCCCGGAGAACTGTGGAGAAGTAATCTCCAAGCCCAGATCCTCATCACAGAGGCGATCAAGGCGAGCGCATCGTCCGTCGCCGGCTTCAAGGAAAGCCAGCGAGGTTTCGGAACATCAAGGCACCGCGGCGAAGGATGATTTGAAGATCCGGCCGCGACATGTCCGCAATGGCACTCGGCCGCACTCTCAAGCTCTTCGGCGAGAGATTCTCGGGTCATGGCACCGTTTGGCCGTACTGAAGACGACAGGGCCAGCGACATCTTTCTGAGTCCTACAAACGGCTGGTGCCGAATACAGTCGCCTTGTGCTCGTCCATCATCCAATCGACTGGCTCTTTGACGGAGGCGCTGTGAACGATGCTTTGACCTCTCGTGCAATCCTGCACCTCTTCGGCCACAAGCACAGACACCGTGCCGTGATGGAGGCAGTATATCCGCCTTGGAGCGGGCGCGGTGAAGCCTTCGCGGCACGACCAGCCGTACGATCCTGGCTACAACCTCATCCGTCTCGAATGCGGCGTTTCGGCTGTCTTATCGGCGAGCACTTCCATGGTTGCGCCGGGTCGTTTCTGAAGAGCCAAGCTCGACAAAGATTGCACGCTCAAAACAAAAAGATCCGGGGCTTAGCTAGGCGCGTCCATAAAGCCGCTGGTTGAGATAAAGCAGCAGGCTACTGGAGACGCCCGCAATGACGACGAGCAGGAAAGTGAGCGCCATGATGAGGTCTATGTTGTGCAAGCCGATTGCGTTCATCAGGAGGAAACCGAGGCCGCGCTGTGAGGCGAACATCTCGCCGAGCAGCGTCCCGATCAGCGTCAGCGAAAAGCCAATCCGGATGCCGGCGAAGATCTCCGGCATGGCGGCCGGCAGGACGATGCGCGCGATCATGTCGGCAGGGTTCAGGCGCATGACGTGCCCGGTCTTGACGTAAACGCGCTTGACGTTTCGCACTGCATTGATCGTGAAGAGTGCGATAGGAATGACGCCGTGGATCGTGCCGAATGCGACCTTCGCCGACATGCCAAGCCCAAAGGCGAGCAGCAGGATCGGGTAGAGCGTGATCTTGGGGATCGAATAGACTGCGACGAGCATGGGCTCGAGAACCTCGGCGATGGCGCCGTTCAGGCCAAGCGTGAAACCGATCGCGAGGCCGATGACGACCGCCAACAGGAGCGCGAGGCCGAAGGCCTGGGCGGTCTCGGTAAGATGAACCCAGAACTGCCCGGTTGTGACGAGATGGGCCGTGAAGCCGAGCGTCTCGAGCGGCGAGCGCAGCGCGACCTCTCCCACGATCCAATAGAGGATCTGCCAGAAGACGAGCAGCGCGACAACGAGGGTGACGCCGTTGCGCAGGCCGTCGGGAATATGGAAGTCCTGTGCGGCTGACCGGGTCTCGGTCGACGCAACCGTATCGACCTTGCCGGAGACGACCGCGTTGAGAGGCAGTTTGCTGCTCATCGAAGCCCCCGCCGGTTCATGAGCTTCTTCTCCCAGCGGGCGAGAAGCGCGTTGATGGTGATCGAAACGATCAGGATCAGCAGAATGAGCGGATACATGATCGCATTGTCGAAGTTGTTGTAGGCGAAGCTGATCTCGTAGCCCATCCCCCCCGTCGACATGATGAATTCGGCGCCGATGATGCCGATCAGCGAATAGGCGACGGCGAGTTTGGCCCCCGTGAGGATATAAGGTGCTGCACAAGGCAGGGTGATGCGCCACGCGGTCTCGACCGCAGACATATGGCCCATCTTGGCGGTCTTGAGGAACACCCGCGGCACCCGGTCCAGGCCATTCAACGTATTCACGATGACAGCGACGACGCCCAGCATGGTTCCGATGAAGATCTGCGGTGCGTCACCAAGCCCGAAGAGGATAATCAGGAGCGGGTAGAAAGCAAAGACCGGGATCGCATAGTAGGTCGCGAAGACCAGGTCGAGTGTGTCGCGCACACGCTCGAACTGATGGATGACGATAGCACTCGCGACCCCGGTGACAACGGCAATGACGAAGGCGATTGCGGCGTTGCCCAACGTCTTGGCAATCGCGGCATTGAGCGCGCCCGAGGCCAACATCTTGACGAGATCGATGACGATGCGGTGCGGCGGCTGCATCGTGAGGTGGGGGATGACCCCAACAAAGCACAAGACTTCGAGCAGGCCGACGAAGCCGACGACGATACCGATCCGCCAGAATGTGGCGCTCTTCATGCCGCCCCCTCCATCTTGCCGATCGCCTTGAGCGATTCCTCGCGCAGCGAACGCCAGAGCCGGGCTGTAATTGTCCCGAAGCGCTCCTCCTGCACGATGCGGCTGTCGCGATCCTTCGGCCAGTCCGTTTTAACGATATCGATGAGCCGTCCGGGTCGGGCCGACATCACCCCGATGCGATCGGCAAGCATGGCGGCTTCATCGAGCGCATGGGTGATGAGGAAGACCGTCGCGCCGGTCTTGCGCCAGAGGTTCAGCACCTCATCGCCCATCAGGAGGCGGGTTTGCTGGTCGAGCGCGCCGAACGGTTCGTCAAGCAGAATGAGCCGCGGCTCCGTCACTAGCGTCCGGGCGATGCATACGCGTTGGCGCATACCTCCAGACAACTGGGCAGGATAGCTCTTGGCAAAGAATGTGAGCCCCATCATCGCGAGCGCCCGCGCGATCCGTTCTTCGCGCTCCTGATGCGAAATCTTCATGCGCCGCAGCCCGAAGGCAATATTGTCGGCGACCGTAAGCCAGGGGAAGGAGGCATCTTCCTGGAAGACGACGCCGACGCCATCCGGTATCTGGCCGGCGATCGGCCGGCCTTCGAAGGTGACTTCGCCGCGGGTCGCGGTCGAAAGTCCCGCGACGAGTTCCAGTAGGGTAGATTTGCCGCAGCCGG
The DNA here is from genome assembly GCF_006442975.2 of Mesorhizobium sp. B2-1-1. Lineage (NCBI taxonomy): Bacteria > Pseudomonadati > Pseudomonadota > Alphaproteobacteria > Hyphomicrobiales > Phyllobacteriaceae > Mesorhizobium > Mesorhizobium sp. B2-1-1. The sequence goes on from NZ_CP083955.1 coordinate 255,152, forward strand.
ACGGCCCCACCACGGCGAAGAATTCGCCCTGCTTCAACTCAAGATCGATCGCGCCGAGTGCGTGAACGGTGTCACCCGGCCGTCCCGGCCGGGTGAACACCTTGTCTACGCCGCGCAGCGCGACCTGTGCGCTTTGCGAAATGGTCATTTCAATTCCTTGATATCGTCTGGCAGGAACTGGGTATCGATTATTGCCTTGAGGTCGACGTCGCCGCTCAGGGCGCCGATCATCTTCTGCACCTCGACGGACTTCTCTAGCCCGTCCAGGTGGATCTGCCCCGTGCCCCAATATTCGATGCCGTTGGTACGGCTGTCCACGAGGTTCTTGACCGCGCTGCGCGCTACTTCTGGCTCGAGATTATACACCTTGGCGATGATGTCGCCTGCCTCATCGGGATTCTGCGCCATGAACTCCACCGCGCGACGGCGGGCGCGGATCACCGCCTTGATGAAATCGCCCTTTTTCTCGGCCGCCGAGCCAGCAGCGGCACCGAGCACATTGGCGATGGGCGGCAGCAGATCGGAGGCCTTGGCGATAGGCCGATACTTGTCCTTGAACTTCGACCACAGCGGTTCTGGAATGGGCGCGACGTCGACAAGCCCGGTGTCCAGCGCCGCAACGCCTTCGCCGAAACCGCCAGTCTTCACGAGCTCGGCGTCTTCAGTCTTGAGGCCGCCAGCCTGCAAGACCAGCGCTGCCAAGCCTTGGCTGGTGGAGCGAGGGTTGGTAAAAGCGATCTTCTTGCCCTTCAGGTCCTTGACCGATTGGATCGGCGAATCCGGCTTCACTGCCCAGATGAATTCTGCAACTGTCAGCACGTTGTCGCTGATGATCTTGATATCGGCGCCCTGCTGGATCGCCGCGATGATGGCATTCGGATTGACTTCCGCATATGGCGCGTCGCCAGCGAGCATATTGCGCAGCGTCGTGCCGCCGCCGGCCGAGGAAAGGATGCCTGTAACGTCGGCGCCCTCTTCCTTGAAGAAGCCCTTCTCCATGGCCACGGCAAAAGGCATTCCGTTTGCCGAGACGCCGTAGTTGCTCACAACGATCTGTTCGGCTTGCGCCGTGCCCGCCAGCGCCAGGCTGGCCGCAGCGAGAACCGCTAGACGCGAGAATGCATTCGATACTTTCATAAGTTCCTCCCTTTTCAATTCTCCGGGCGTCGCTAAGCCCGTGACTCTCTTTGCCATGCCAAGGCCACTGCTTGCGCGGCATTCATACCCTCGGAAAGGCGACTCCAGTACGTCCTACCTCGCCCCGGGAGTTTCGATCGCCCGCCAGTGGTCGAGATTGACTGCCTGATCCAGGATCCCGCGCACGGCCACGCCGTTGGCGAGCGGCTGCAGTGTTTCCGTCCCCTCGGCATGGCGCCGCAGCGCGGAGACTGCCTGCTGCATGACCGCGACCACGCGAAAGATGATGCTTGCCGGAAAGGACACCTGCGTAAAGCCCATGGCGCCGAGTTCGGCGGGGCTTAGCCAGGGCGTATCGCCGCCCTCGAACATGGCAGCCGACAGATAGGCGCCCTTGAAGGCGGCACCAACCTTCCGGTAATCCGCTTCGGTGCGGAGCCCCGCGATGAAGATGCCGTCAGCTCCCACGGAAAGAAAGCGTTCCGCCCTGTGCATAGCCGCGTCGAGGCCGAGCGGGCCATAGGCGTCCGTGCGGCCAATGATAAAAGTCTCGGGATACCTCCGTGCACCGAGGGCGGTACGAAGCTTCGCCTCGATCACCGCTTCCTCGACCACCGCGGCCGCCTTGTCGGCACGCTGCTGCTTATGGTCACGACTCTGGTCTTCCAGGAGAAGTCCGCGAACGCCGATCGCTTCATAAGCGGCGATCGTACGCGCCACGCTCTTCACGTCGCCATAACCGTCATCGGCGTCGGCAAAGAAGGGCAGCGATGATGCAGCCGCGATATCGCGAATGCCCTCGACCATGTCGGTCAGCCCGATCAGTCCAATGTCGGGATAGGCATGGCGGGCGGCGAGCAACGCCGATCCGCCTATGGCGAAGGCCTTGAAGCCGGCCTGTTCGATCAGCCTGGCGGAGAGCGCGTCATGTGCTAGCGGCGTAACGAGCGGCGTCTCCTGTGCCAGCGCCTCACGGATGGTCGTACGCGTCATGTGTTCCATTCCCCTTCCACGGGCCGGTAGATCCAGCCGCGACCTGTCTTGCCGGCGGCATAATAAGCCTCGATCTCGGCGGCGTGGCGAAGCGTCGTGTCGATTTCATCGTCGCCACGCACCAACGCCTCAGCGCGCATCGCCGGCACCCGGAAAGCGTAGATGTGCCCGTCCGGCGCAGCGATCTCCGACATCGTCAGATCGACCGTGAACACTGGGTTGCTGGGACGGCTCTCGACCGTTGCGGCCAGCGCGGCGAATGTCTCTGCGTCGATCAAGCCGGCAAGCAGGCCATTGCGAAAACTGTTCTCGTAGAAGATGTCGGCGAAGCTCGGCGCCAGCACGCAACGGATGCCGAACTGCTGCAATGCCCAGACGGCCGCCTCGCGTGAGCTTCCACAGCCGAAGTTCTCGTCCGCCAGGAGAATGCTTGCAGCGCGGAACGGCGGCCGGTTGAGCACGAAATCCGGCCGTTCGCGGCCGGCCTCATCATAGCGATGGCCGCCGAAGAGGCCTTTGCCGAGGTCGGCCATCGCGGACCGCAGATAGGCCGACGGGATAATCGCGTCCGTGTTGACGTTGCTCAGCGGCATCACTGCCACCACGCCATTGACACTGGCGAAGGGCTCTCTCATGCATTCCCCTTACGGACATCGGTGATGTGACCAGCGAGCGCCGCAGCGGCGACCATGGCGGGGCTCGCAAGATGGGTGCGACTGCGCGGCCCCTGCCGGTTCTCGAAATTGCGGTTACTGGTCGCCATGCAGCGCAGGCCCGGACCGACCACATCCTCATTAATGCTTACGCACATGGAACAACCCGCATCGCGCCACTCGAAGCCCGCTTCACGGAAGATGTGGTGCAGGCCCTTGTCTTCGGCTGCGCGTTTCACCGACATGGAGCCCGGCACGACGAGCGCGCGAACATTCGGAGCGACTTTCCGCCCGCGCACGACGGCCGCCGCCGCTTCGAGATCCGCAAGACGTGAGTTCGTGCAGGAGCCTATGAAGGCGATGTCGATCGGGATACCCTCGAGTGAACTGCCAGGCTCGATCCCCATGTAGCGAATTGCGGCAGCAGCGAGTTCGCGGCGCTTCACATCGGCAAAGGAGGCGGGGTAGGGGACATGCCCGTCGATGCCCGTGACGTCTTGCGGCGTCGTTCCCCAGGTAACCTGTGGAACGATCTTGTCGCAATCGATGGTGACGTCGCGATCGAAGACGGCGTCCGCCTCTGTCCGCAGCGTTCGCCAATAGGCCAGCGCGAGCTCGAAATCCGCCTCGGCGGGTGCGAATTCGCGGCCACGGACATAGTCGAAGGTCGTTTCGTCAGGGGCTATGAGGCCGAGGCGCGCACCGAACTCGATCGACATGTTGCAGAGTGTCAGCCGCGACTCTGCGGAGAGCGCCCGCACCGCCGGCCCCGCGTATTCGACCGCCGCCCCGCGACCTGCGGCGATGCCGTATTCGCCGATGGTGCGCAGGATCATGTCCTTGGCGGTTACGCCCGGCCCGAGCGTACCCTCGTAGGAGACACGCATGGTCTCCGGCCGCGCGAGCGCAAGCGTCTGCGTCGCGAGCACATGCTCGACCTCGCTGGTGCCGACACCGATGCCAAGCGCGCCGATCCCTCCGACGGTGGAGGTGTGGCTGTCGCCGCAGGCCAGCACGCTGCCCGGCAGTGCAACTCCCAGTTCCGGCGCAATCACGTGCACGATGCCTTGGCGCGGATCGCCGACGCCGAAGTGGCGGATGTGGTGCCGATACGCATTCGTCCGCATCAGGGAAAGGAGCTCGCGGCCTTCCGGATTGGTGTTCTCGGTACGACCCGGCGCCGTGGAGATGATGTGGTCCTGGGTTGCAAGGGTAAGCTCCGGATGACGCACTTGCCGTCCGGTTTTTTCCAAACCCGCGAAAGCGGCGGCGCACGTCGTCTCCTGCAGCACGTGCCGGTCGACGAAGATGAGGTCGCGCCCGTCATCCAACTGCCGAACGAGATGGGCGGTCCAGATCTTCTCGAAGACGGTCTTCGGCCCAGTGGAGGAGGCCGAAGCTCGCGCCGAAGACGTTGCAACGGCTGCTAAGCCATCTGCTTGCGTCGGCGGCGCGTGAACTGGCATGACTTTTCCTCCCACATGAGTCGTGAAACCCGCGACTTCTGGCTTTTGGCTCCGCCCGGTGTTCGCGCAATAATGCGTCCGTTAGAGTAGATTTCTGCTGACGGTAACCTCCTCCGGCCCTAGGGTACACCCACAATTTACTCTTTTGCCATCAGGAAAAGGCATAGCACATGTCGCGCCGACTTCCTCCCTTGAATGCCTTGCGCGCCTTTGAGGCGACGGCGCGCAACGGCAGCCTGACACGCGCCGCCCAGGAACTCTCAGTGACCCAGGGTGCGGTCAGCCGCCATCTGCACCAGCTTGAGAACTGGCTCGGCACAACCTTGTGCCTACGGCTCAGGCGCGGAGTAGAGACGACGTCCGAGGGGGCGGCTCTGGCTGCTGTGCTGCGCGTCGCCTTCGACCAGATCGAGGCGCAGACGCGGCGCATTCAGGAAAAACCGGAAGGCAACAGATTGCGCATCAAGCTGCCCCCGACCTTCGCCATCCGCTGGTTCGTGCCGCGGCTCGCCCGTTTTCACGCACTCAATCGGGATGTGGACGTGCAGATCACTACTTCGCACCAGCAGGTCGATTTCGATCGCGAGGAGATAGACGTCTGCATCCATTCCGGCTCGGAGCCTCCACCGGGCCTCTATTGCAGGCGATTGTTCGGGGAGATCGTGCTGCCGGTCTGCAGCCCTGGCCTGATTGGCAGCTCATCGCCTCTCGTCGAGCCGAAGGATCTGGTCCGTTACGTCCTGCTCTGTTCGATGCACAGACCGGATGACTGGCCTGCCTGGCTTCATGCCGCTGGCGTGACGACGGTCGACGGCAATAGCGGCCTCAAATTCGAGAATTCGGCGCTCGCCTACCAGGCGGCTACCGATGAACTCGGCATCGTGATGGCGCAGCGCGCCTTCGTCGAGGACGATCTGCGCACGGGACGCCTGATCGCACCCTTCGGTTTGAGAGTGCCGACGCAGGGCGCTTACTATCTGGTGTATCCGCGCGCGACGCGGCGGACGCTCCTGATCCGCACTTTCGAAAACTGGATTGTGCAGCAGGCGACCGAGTTGGAAGAGGCCGCCGATGGAGCTCGTTGAAGTCGGTGACTTGCTTGAGGTTGGGTGGCGCCGGTCGCAGGGGTTTTGAAATGTGTGGCGCGACCCGATCAATCGCACCGTTTGCCCGTGGCTGTCGGTCCCGGATTTGTGCTGGCTCGAACATTTCCAAAGCCGCTCGCGTAGCCGACCGGACTTGCATCTATTTGCCGGCAACATAGTCGAGCATCGCTTTCGGTGGAACCTCATTAGGGGCCAGTGGCCGGCCGGGGTAGCGCATTAGGCAAAGTTGGATGGCAAAGCCGAGTTGATTGGGTTCACGGCGCCGTAGCTGGTTTTCCAGCAAATCGGCCGGGCGAAAGAGAATAGTGGCGGATCATGCCAGCCGTCGCGACTCGCTGATCGGGCGCATGAATCTGGGCCAGAAGCTCACCGACGATGCTGTGACGATGTTCATCAAACTGATGAGTCGGCTGTTCTCGCAAGCTAATAACCGCAAGAAGCAGCGGCACGTTGGCGGATGGCCTCATGCCTGCTGCAATCGATGCACGCACCCCATGTAGTCGTCAGCCGAGGTGAACTGCCAGTCTATTTTCCGGCTCTTCCGGTCGCCGACGCCGATAGGCTGTGATCTCTATCTCGACTTTCAGTTCGGGCTTTCCCAAAGGCATACACAGTGTCGTGTTTGCTGGATGGATACCGCGGAACTTTTCGGCCACAAGCCGGTTGACGATCTCCTTGTCCTGACGATCGGGCACAAAGACGTGTACGACGACGACATCCTTCGGAGAGGTCCCGACCGAAGCAAGCGCGCCTTCTATATTGAAGAACGCATGCTCGGCACTTCACTCTTGGGCCGTTGCGGGGTTCCCCATCGGCCGAGACGTGGGGCTCGGCCGCAGGAGACGGCATTCCCCTTGCGCATCCGCCGAGGTTTGATCTGCGTCGGGTCGAAAACCGCTTTGCGCGAACTATGCGCGGAGTATCTTGTCCATCACTTTGCCCTTGGCGAGCTCATCGACCATTTTGTCTAAATATCGGATCTCCCGCATTGTGGGTTCTTCGATAGTTTCGATCCGGACTCCGCAAACGACGCCGGTTATCATGGACCTCGATGGATTCATTTTGGGCGCTTGTGCGAAGAAGTCCTCATAGGTCGTCTTTTTCTCAATTTGGCCATTGAGCGCTTTTTGCGAGTAACCTGTCAGCCAACGAATTACCTCGTCGACGTCAGCCTTTGTGCGGCCGTTCTTCTCCGCCTTGGCGACGAGAAGGGGATACACCTTGGCGAAGCTCATCGAATAGATGCGGTGTTTCGTCATTCATCGCCCTCTTGGTGCCAAGTGGTATTTTAGATCATCCCGACGAGGCGCAGGAAACGATAAGTTCACGGCGTGTCGTAGCAGCCTGTTCTTCGGGCGCAAGGTGCCCGCAATCCTTAATAGTGGCGCAGCGGATGCTGCGAATGCCAACGCTACGAAAAGCCGTCGATATAACGATTGATGTCGCCAGGCTCATCCGCGCCGCGAATGTAAAGCAGCGGTGTTTCGACAAAATCTTGAGCTTCTCCCCCCGCCCTGTTCTGGGCAGCTGCGGTGAGAATGCGCGACTACCAATCAAATCCGACGCGAAGGGCATCTGGTCTTGCATAGGCCGCGCATAAAGCGTGGTCAGGGGCAGGTCCCGCCATCGACGTAGATAAGCCCGACATCGGCTGGAGTGGCACGCGCCGTCAAGTGGAGCGTGGATGAGCTGCTCGATGCCGACAGCCGACCTCTCGCTTGCGGCCCCTAATTTCACCTTGACGGAAGAATCGCTCAGTTTTCAGACCCGGACGGAAGTCGCATCATTCTTGCGGAGCCACCCTCGAGGCTTTTCAAAAGATAACAAGCCCGAAGCGCGCCCTCTCATCAGAACGATAACCATTGCGGTGTTCGGACGTTGTGGCCCACTGGCGGGAGAGGTGCTCTCATCGGACCGATCGGGCAAAGCGGAGTTGCTCCGGCTAGAGGAACTGCCCTATGATCCGGTGCGGGGATGGCCGACGGGAATCGGCGGCTGGTTTGTCCGGGCCGGCATGAACCGCTGCAATGCCCGGCTGAACAGCTACGCTTTCGATCAATTGCAGTTGGTTCCGGAAGATCGGGTCGTGGAAGTCGGATTCGGCGGTGGGACGGTACTGCCCCGGCTTCTCCGGGACGCAGTATTCGTCTGCTCCTTGCAGAAATAGATGATTGCTCCAAGAATTTGTCCTTCCGCACCCAAGGCCCATGCCGTCTTGTCATCACCCAACGCGTCCGGGATCGCGCCGTCAGTGGTAACGAGCTTCTCGTTCAGACAGCCAGCATAGGCGTCATCGCCCTCGGAAGTGACGCGCGCCAGCTGAGTATTCACCGCGATCGTGGCAGCACCCAGCCTGGCGGCATCGTCCTGGTACTCGGAATGGAAAGCGTCGGTAGGATGAACGCTCACGTTATCGCGCGCCAGGTCGGGGTATGCCGCCAGCGCGGCCGGATTGCACGTTTCGGAAATCGCCTCAACGATGGACTGTTCGACGCCGGTTTTTGCGGGGGTGATTGTCGAATAAAGCTTGATTTTGAAGGCATCGTAGACGGGCAGGAAGGCCGGGCCGTGCTTCACAAAGTTCTTCTCGATACAGCCGGCCAGCTTTCCGTTCTGGAGCCGCGCGCTGCGCAAAACCTCTGTAGAGAATGCGATCTGAAGATCGGTATCCTGCCTGCGGTAGTTGACAAAGAAGTCGTAGAGGGATGTCGCCCGTGCCGGCGCAAGCGACATGCCAACCGACAGCATGGCAACTATCAGTCGCGCGGCCAATGTACCAGAAGAACAAGGTGGTGCTACTGCTGGCACTTTCTTAGATCCTCACTGACGCTCGGCAGAAGGTTGACCACGGTCGAGTAGTTCCGGCGCGGATCGGACTTCAGGTAAGCGCCTTCAACCGCAGTCAACCGCTGTTCAAGAATAGGACCTGCGCAAGCACAATAAGGCGCCGTCTCGGGTTGGTTTGCAGGTAGGGCCTTCGTACACATCTCGGCTACGCCCAGTTTATCATTTGGAATTCCGCTTGTCGGGTCTGCGAGGAATTCCTCGGCATTTGCAAAAAAGGTTTGCATGTCGGGGTCTTTACAGGAAATGTCGGTGACGAGTTGTCCATCGGCCTCGGCGCGATCCTGAGCGGCCGCGTCTCGGACCATGTCGTTCATGAACTGCCCGGGGTTATTGAGGGCTTTTCCAAGCCACTGCCCCTCCTGCAACAGGAACTCCCGGGCAGGCCTGATTGATCGGCCTGACCATCCCCACGATAGCGGCGAAGGCGTCCGCCTGATCGTTTCTGAGCGCTAAGAAATCGTGATCAAAAATCGCCCCCACAAGCTGCCGATTCTTCAACTCGGGGGAGTGGAAGATCGAAGCCACATTCTGGCCATGGCTGGCTGGTGATGTCCCGGCGACCGCGGCACTGCCCGTCGTATGGGCCGCAAACCATCCGTCGAGGCCGCGCATGTAAGCCTGCCACATGGGAGATGTCATGACGTCGGAATGGCCGGATTGGAGCTCCGCGACGGCGCTCGATATGGTCCCGATCTCGCCGATGTCCGTGGCTTGGGTCACGACGCTCGCCAGCCCGGCCACGACTTGCGGAATTACGCCGTCTATCTCCTGCGAGGCAGATTGCATGGCGGTCTTGTAGGAAGCGAATTCTGAAAATCTCCCGAGCTCGTTTTCGGTCTTGCTCTTCCACTGTTGCAGGTGGCTGAGCGAGAATATGTCCGCCCCGACGTACTCGACATGGGTGCGGCCGAGCGCGATTATCTCCGTCAAATCCGCATTGACGATCCCGATAGCGACGGTCTCAGCCGAAGCGACTTCTGCGGCTTGGTCCGCACTTCTCAGGGCGTCGATCATATCCGCAATGACGCTCAACCTGTCGAGCGGTCTTGGACTGCCTTGCTTTGCCGGTGGCTCCGCATGCACGGCGACGATTGCGATCTCCGCCTCGCGGTCGATCAGGGGCTTGAGCACGGCTTGGCGAACCTGCATCAGCACCGGCTCCAATTGCATCTCGAGCGGCGAGACATATGCCCGCAATTTCATGAAGCCATCGGCCGTCGCACTGAAATTTGCCCCAGCCTGGGCCACCTGTTTGACGCGGTTCTCCACGGTGGAGATGATCGCCAATTCGCCATCTTCGTCACCTAGATGGTTCAAGTACGGAAGTATTATTTTCACCAGCGCGGGGCTGTCGTCGAAATAGAGCGGATGAGCCAGGCACTCGCGCGCAAGCTCCGTCCATCTGAACCAGATTTCCTGGTCTCCTTTCTGTCGCGTATCCAGTGTGGTCAGCGGACGCCCCAGGAACTTCCTGGTCATCGAATCGTGGAATGCGCTGGCGATCAGCAGCTTCATGGGGGGGTCTGTCGTAATGTTCTTGGTCAGGTCGAGTTTAGGCGCGCCAGTTTGAATCTGATGCGACCACGCCAACATGCTCACGCAGAACGGAAGGCCTTGCGCCGGTACATATGCCGGATCGGCTTTAGCGTGCGAGATCGCCTGCAGGACCGCCTCAGGAAACTTCTTTCTCTGCAAACGCACCTCACAGGATGGCGCAAGATGCATCGCCAGCGTGGATCCGCCATCCTCAAGTTCCACGTTCGCGGATTTGGGAAGCGTGACGAAATCATTGTTGCGGATGATGCTCATTTCGGAGAGATCGATGGTGCCGATGGTCAGGTCGTATTTTGCTGCGTATCGCACGATCGTCTGCTGATCTCCCCGCGACATCACATAGGCGGAATTCGCCTTATCGATCGATCCAAGGACAACGAAGTCATACGTCGTATTCTTCGGCGCGCACGGCGCAGTGCCTTCCCAAATCTCCCGATCCGTAGGCTCGACAGCAACTCCGTCCTCGATCGATAGCGTGTCCGCGTTCGTAAGGGCGGGACCGGGACCAGAGGAAAGAGCACTGCCCACTAGTTCGCGCAATTGCGCCTGACGCTCAGGAGGGAAATTGGGCGCGATAAGTTGTAGGAGAGTGATGTCGCTAACAGCAATGGGATGCCCGCCGATTTCTTTCAAGGTTGTCTGCCACCAATCGTCCATTACCTTGGAATATCTTTGCTGCTGATCTGCGGTAAGGAATTGAAAATACGATCTTAACCTTATGTCGTAATTCTGGAAAAATCGGAGATCACGAATGTCCCTTGGCAATTTTTGAATCAATTGAACAAGCACGTCGGCGTTCTGAACGTAAATATCGTTTTGGCTCGGAAGCTTCAGAACCTGCTTGCGAGCGTCCCCCGCCAGTCTTGCAGCAGGTGTCGTAGACGCAGATGCCGCTGTGCTGCCTGGAACTGCCTGCGCGGTGGCACCCAGTTGGGACAGTTCGAAAATCCGCTCCCTGTACAAAGTGGAAACGCATGTCGGAGCGGTGCATTTGTTTCTCTGCTTGATCCAACGTTTCTGAGCAGCCACGAGTTCCGGTGCCTTCCGGCCGTCAATCGCTTGAAAAGCCGCGTACAGTTTCTCGTCCAGATCGGAGAGCAATGCATCAGCACAGATCATGCGCTCGACGGAAAGTCTCGCACGAGAACAATCAAAGCTTGCTCCTGCAGCCTTTTGTGGCGCATCCAAAAGGAGAGCGGCGGCTGCGACGCAGAGCGTCATAAAAATTCGCATAGCCGCCCTCCGGAAAAGTGTCGTTCCAGCACAACCACTGCCGCAACCGCCATGCCGCAGATCGGGATCGGTTGCCTGCAGAAGGATGCTCCCGCCCAAACCTCCGCGCCACCTGATACCCAGAATCCCGCAGTATCGACGTACAAATCCGATTATAGGCAAGGCAGGATAGCCTCGGTCATCTCACGTATCGACACAAGTACGCCTTTCGGAGAGCGACTCTGTCCGACGAGCGAGGCAAGCTCCCTTGTCTTGGTTTTGATCTGCGTTCGGAAACCCTGCTCTCTTGCAGCTAGTCTTGACTTCTCCGCAGCCGCGCGAGTTCTCGTCTCATTGCCAAAAATGCCCGCTTGCCCAGCGCGCGCAAGTTGTGCACTTGAGACTATCTTGGCTAGTCTCGTCAGTGCCGGCGGCGACCTCGTCTGGGTCCACACCACCCTGTCGTTTTCGAGCCTTCGTAGCTATTTCGTCTTTCGAGGATCGTCGGCCGGATTGATGTACTTTATGCCCCACGGGCCGTTAGTGGTGAGCTGGAGCACCGTCTCTTCGTCGAAATATGCAAAATGCGCCATGCCTGGCGGCAAAGCGAAGTAGCTGCCCGCAGGAATTGCTTTGACGGCGCTACGGTTGGCGGTCTCGCCCATGCCAAGATTAATGGTTCCCGATATTACTGTGTCAACTTCAAGCCCCGGATGCGTATGGGGCGCGATCGCATACCCAGCCGGCTATTTGAGCCGAAGGGCAAACGGACCTTCCTTGGCCGGATCGCCGTACAGGATTGCCAACTCTGCTCCAGCAGGAAGCGTTTTGGGGCCCGGACCCCACTTAACCTCGCTGGGAGTGGTCACAGTGTGCGCGTCCTCGGCCGAAGCAAAGGGGGCGATTGCGCAGGATATGATCCAGCCGACTGCAAGTAGCGATGCAACTTTCATGGTAGCCTCCCGTCTAGGCGGGCTACCCATTCCGGCGGCGTGCCGGGTTGGGCTCGCCAAGGTCCGCGCGTCACACCTAGGCAAGCGATTTGTCGGCTCAGTATAACCGCTGCCCTTGGCGAAAGCGCATGCGAGTCTCGCGCATGCGCTTCACCCAAGGGAATTTTCGAGCACGCTTCTCAAACGATATTGACGTGCCGCGTTACCTGGCCATTGCTCTCCCAGTATGTGTGCTTTTTTGCAATCAAAGGATCGTCCATAGCCGGTTGAACTTGCCCCTCTGTACTGACCGCCCGCGAGGTGACGCTGTGCTCCCCGGCGGAGGGCTTGGGCCAGTTGACCGACCATATCTTCCAAGCAAAGTCCGCCTTGTCCGTCTCATCGATGGCCGCCAGCATCCACGGCCCATCGTCGACTTTCACCTCAACCCGGTCGATCGGCGCGCCCCAGGCGGCCCCGACAATGCGATAGTCATTGCCGATATGAGTGACCCGGGCCGGTGCCGATTTCAGCCGCGCCCGCCCGACAGAAGTCTCCACCCATACAGTCTCGCCGTTGTGGTCCTCCTCGCGCCGTGTGACGTAGTCGCGTCCCATGAAACGGTTCTCGAAGCGCTGGTCGCGCACATCGATACGCTGTAGCCATTTCGCATTCGCGATCCCATACCAGCCAGGCGCTATAAGCCGCAACGGGAAGCCATTATCAGGCGGCAAGGGAGTCCCGTTCATCTCGTAACAAAGGATGTTTTTTGGGATCCATGGCGTCGGCCAGCGACATGCTGCGGGCGCCCCATTTGTTGTCGTGGCGAGGGTTGCGGCTCGGAATCTTCCGCATCACGCCTTACACTCGGTTTGCGGTTCAACAAGCTCCGCCACAGGCGAAATGGACAGGACGGATACGATTGAACGGCAATGACCGTGGAATCGGACCCCGCATTTCGCGTAAAAGGGGATACTCGTGTGGTTGTGTTGGAATTTCATGCGAGTGTCGTTCCAAGTACCTGAAAACGCTTCCATCCGGCCACGCTGCAAGTTGACGGCTATCTGAAGCCAGCTTTAAAAGCCATTTAGGATCCACGGATCGGTGTCGTATCCGAGGCGCGGCTTTTCCGGCGTTGTTCCATCCGGCAATTTGGCCGTGCCAGTCAAACCGCAGTCCAGATCTCTCACCGGCTTCTTGGTCGAATGCTTCGTAGAACACAGGGCCGCAGCATCACCGACCACCACTTTCTTCTCCTTGGCAAAGGCACCACCAGTCGCAGCGATCACGATCGCCGCGAAAAATATTGCTACTCTCATCGGACTTCCCCACCGGTCGCGCATCCCCGAGATGCCAAACATTACGTCAAGGCGGGCTGCTCTTCCATTTCGCGATGGCTTTTACGCTAAGCTCGTCCGCTGCCGAAACCGCACCGCGCCGCCAGTGGTGCGTCCACAGAAGCCCGCCGCCTATTGGGAGCATCGGCAACGGGGCAGATAGGCGGACCGGTGTCGAAGGGCCTGAAAAGAAAAGGCCGAATGGCTCAAGCCAGGCCTTGTCGGTCGGGTCAAATTCTTCAAGGGTGAAGAAAAAGCTTCGCCCGCGCGAAACTACTGGATTAAAGGGAGACGTGAATGGCGGTTGCGAAAGAGGTACCTGGATGACCGCCGTCGGAAAACCGGTCCTCTACCCAGTCACGGAAACGGAGTTTGTGGCGAGTCTGATCAAGCACGCCAGTGATCAGCCGACGGTACAGTTTCTGCAGTACACCTATAGGGTCCAGCAAACGCTCGACCAGGATATCGAAAATTGGGAAGAGCCCGCCGAGGGCAAGGTCGATCAAACGATCGAATGGCTCCAGGAGCGCAACACCAATCCCGACGTCGTGATCACGCCGGATAATTATCGCATCTACGCCCGGAGCCTCGCGGTAAACCTGCTTTTCGTGATCAGTAACGACCGTCCCATCCAGCAGGACCACCGGGTCGCCAATGAGAGCAAATGGGAGGAGAGGCAGCAGGGCGAATATTGGCGATGCGTGGCGATTTGCTCGACCGGCTGGCGGGAGACTTAGAGCGGCTTGCCGGCGCGGAGCATGGTGCGCGACAGCCAACTGTGCTTCCGTCCTGGCGTTCTCTTTCTGGGTCATTTTATCGACCGCGATGAGCCGTCGTTCGCGGTCGTGTAAGCGTGCGGGTTGCGTGCACCGATGACCGCGAACAAGGTGGCGAGGAGGGCAAGCCCTCCGTACCCGACGGCTATTTGCGGCAGCGAGAAAGTGTTGGACAGCTTGCCGGAGATGAGGCTGGGGAAGGCGGCGCCGCTGTAGCAGAGGAGATAGATCGCGCTGAAGATCGGTGCGCGGTCGGCTAGCGTGCTGCCGCGCAACAGACCGCGTGTCGCGGCGCTGATGGCGATGCCTTGGCCGGCGCCCGCAAGGATGGTTGCGATGATGAAAAACACAAGTGTGCCGGCGGCGATCGCCGTGATGACGCCGATCATTCCGGTCAGGAAGATGACCATTCCGACGCGTTGGGCGACCGCCGATGTGAACCGGCCGCCGATAGGAGCGCCGAGAACGCTGGGCGTCATATAGGCGGCGAACACCAATCCGAGAATGAGCGGGCTGCGGGTCTGGAGTTGATCTTCCACCAGCGCAGGCACGAACGCTTGGTAGAAGGCTCCGGTCGCCCAGGTGGCCAGGAACACCGCTGCCGCCACAGGGAGCAGATGCCTAACGTGGGCCGGTACGCCCACCCGAGGCAACAGCGATCGCCAAGCGCCCGGGGTCAGAGTTGCGGTTTCCGGGCTGATTGAGATGAGTCCACCAGACAGCAATAGAAAGCCGACGCAAACCAGATAGATGAGGTCGCGTGGCCAAGGGCCGAACTGGACCAAAGCACCGGAGGCGATGGCGCCGACAGTGAGGCCCAGCATCGGTCCCTGGCTGGAGGCGACGGAGGCCAACCATTCTGGCCTGCTGGGCGCGGCGTCGACGATGTAGGAAGTCAGGCTGCTGCTGGCCAACCCAGTGCCGACACCCACCAGGAGCCGACCGGCCAGCAGGATTTCGATGTCGCGCACATTCAGCAACAGCAGACAGCCCAGCAGCAGCAGACCGAGGCTAGCGATCGAAGTGAGCCGGCGGCCCAGATGATTGGACAGACGTCCCAGCACCAACAGTGAGGCGATAGTGCCGATGGCGTACGCCACCACGGCCATAGAGATGCCGGCGTTGGTGAACCCGTCCTCCGCCCGGTAGGTGTTGTAGAGCGGGATTGGAGCGGCCGCTACGGCAAAGGAAGCGACCAGGGACACCATGGCGGATATGAAAGCCAGCTGGCGCATTCCGCCCCGGCGAGCCTCATTGATCACTGGTGGCACGTCTTGCACCGAGCCGTGCATTTCTGCCTCACGCAATTGAGCTTTGTCCGTTCCAGGCTGCGCTGCGCGTCACTCGAGAAGATCTGCGGAAGCGATAGGCATCGATTGCAGCGAGGAACGAAACCTTCCACTAGCCGGTGCATATGGTTTTCTTAGCGGCGCAGAAGAGCGCTGCGACAATCGTCGCCCTCAAGCCGCCCTACGCCTGTCCGCTCCCAAATGCGTCGCGGCTGGCTCCTCAGGCGCGTTAAAGACCGACGTGGTGAGTAGGACAGCGGCAGCGAGGACCCAGTAGTACCAAGCGTCGAGCCCAGCAAACTTGAAGGCGAACGGTGCGATGACAAACACGACGCCAACGGCCCGGTCGACCCAAAGATGCAGCCAGTAGGGAATGATATGGACGAGCCCGGTGGGATGGTCGGTAAGGGCGGGCAAGAGTAGCGCCGCGACACCGACAACAACCGAAAGCCACACCGCGATCGGTCCGCTCTGGCCGAGCTTCAGCACAAACGGTGCTGCGATCAAGACGACAGCGACGGGATAATCGATGAGGTAGGCGTGCATAGACTTGGTGATGAAGCGGAACGACATTGGTGACTCCTATGGCTTGTTTGCTTGGGCGGGTCCTTGCGACGTGGATAGCGCATCATCTAAGAGGGCGATCACGACGCCTTACGCTAGCGGCCACTCCATGCGTCTCTCGGGTCAGCTCGGTTAATTGCACAGAGCTATCCCGAAAGGCTGACCATTAGAAATGCCGGGTTGTTATCGTTTCCATTCCAGTCGCCCGGCGCGCCATGGAAGCGTTAATGCGGCGTAGAGCGTCGGCCGACAGTAAGTGCGGAGTGCACTTCAGGCGCACGACGTGACCGTGCTTCAGACCTTACGTCATCAGCTTATTCCCTAGCCACCCCACAAGAGCCGGATCACTTGCCGCGCGTTATGCCGGGGTGCTTGCCTTCAACATTCGGCGTCGCAGCCGTCAGGCGACCTCTTCGATCACGAGGTCCCTTCCATTGAACGAGACCGTGTCACCGGCGCGCTTGCCTTCCAACTCAGCATAGATCGGCGCTTGCGTGGAGATGCCCATAATTTCGTTGCCGTCGCACGCAAATTTGGCCGTCGGCACGGCAACAACGAAAAACCGACCGTGTAGCTTCAGCATTGCGCCTTCTTCGACCTTGCTCTTTGGTCCGAAGTCTATCGTCGAGCTTCTCGATCTTGTCGGAGTGCGAGTGAACAGTGTCGTCGAAGGCTTCAGACAGGTCGCTTGCGAGCTCCGCCTGCGCTTGTTCATCGTATTCGATCGGCTCACTTCTATCCAGCCGGGCGCTCGCGACATACTCCAGGTATTTTTCTCTCGCGCTCTCGAGGTCGCGCGCCTCGAGCGACAGCATTGTTTGCTTCACGATCTGCTTATTCATCTCACGTCGTTTTAAAGGAGGCGCCGCGGGCCGGCGCTGTGGTGACAGTGTCGGCAAGCCCGACCACTGCGCGCTCATTCGTTGTCGGGAACGTCAGCCCCCTGGTAAGGGATTCTCTCAACCCTGGAATCTCGTAGGATGCTGGCGACCAGACAGACGTAGGATTGCTTCACCGTGTCGAACCCGAGCATGGAGGATGACTGCCCTAACGGACACGGGGGGAAGTCAGGAAACCCGATGCGCAGCACAAACCGCTCGGGATCCCGATCGAATTCCTCCTTAAATATCTTTCGCAGGCCATATCGGCTCGCTATTTAGTCTCCGTTGTCGTGACGTGTGGGGCGGTTCGCGTTTAGCTGTTCGTCAAGCCCCCGCGAGCGCTCCTGGTCCAAGGCATCAAAGGTATCGATCAACAAGCCCTTGCTGCCGCCCCCCCTGTCGGTGATCGCATAGATGTTGGAACCGTCTCCCGCTTCGGGCGGGCTCTCGAACCTTATCGCGCCATCAACGCGGGCGCCGCCGCCACCTACGGGCTTCTCGGCAGTCAGGTCGTAGAGTTGGCCATCCTTATCCGGTATTTGTGGTCGTAGCCGCGTCTCAAGAGATCTGAAACAGCCACGACCATGTCCCTCGCGTCGAGGTTCATCTACATCCTCCTAGATTTTCGCCGCTCAGGCGGCAAAATATATCGGTCACAGGAACAGACCCGCGAACGCGACACCACACGACAAGTGGTCCCTAGACACCCCGCACCGAACGCTAAGTTTCGTAACAGACGTTGGGAAATGCAGTACTGTTCTGGTTTCCATTCTCGCAATTGCGGCCGGATGAGATCCGGTCGCCTCTGGTCTAGCCGTCGGCCGCGACGTAGTTCGACGGGAAGAGCGCACGCATCGTTTCCTCGTCGTTCACCTTCTTGAACTCGTGATCCGTTCCGACCGCACGCGCCCTCGCGACGGCGGGCCGACCATCGATTGCGGCGAACCAGCGTTTGACGTTCGGGAACGGCGCCAAGGGATCGTCGGCGCCCTTCATCACACGTGAGGCACGGTCTATCCAGCCCCAGGCGGACATGTCGGCGATCGTGTAGTCGGACCGGACGATATAGTCGCGGCCGACGAGTTGACTGTCGAGTACGCGATAGTGGCGCTCCACTTCGCGGCGATATCTGTTGACGGCGTAGTCCAGGCCGTCGGGAGCCGCAAACTGGAAATGCACAGCCTGTCCCGAGAAGGGCCCCAGGCCTGTTGCTAGGAAGAAAAGCCATGACAAAAGCTCACCCCGGTCGGCGGGCTGACCAAGGAAGCGGCCTGTTTTCTCGGCCAGGTACAGCAGAATTGCGCTGGAATCGAAAACCCGCACCTTTTTTCCGCCTGGGCCTTCTGGGTCGACGATCACAGGGACCTTGCCATTGGGATTGACGGCGCGAAATGAGGGCTGGTGTTGTTCGCCTTTGCTGGTGTCGACCGGCACCAGCTCATACGTTAGCTCAGACTCCTCCAAGAACAGGGCCACCTTGGCTGGATTGGGCGTAGGGTGGAAATAGAAGCTGATCATCGCACTCACCTTCAGGATTTCACAGACTGCGCACAAGGGCCGGGCGCCGGGTCGACGGAGCCACTGGACCAAGCCGCCGACGCCACATTGCCAATGCGTTCGTCCCTACGGAAGTGCCGCTGCATTATCGATTTCATTCCCGACCGCCTGACGCCTACACTCGATCGCGACCGGCACCACGACCTGCAGCCCTCGGCGAGCATCACCTTCGCGCCGGGTCCCGACGCCACGCCCGCGGCGCGGACGTCTCCTGACCCGCCCCCGATCACGAACAAGGTCGACATCGAATTCCACTTCACCGGAAGGCGCTGAAGCGGCGGGCGCCAGTCTCGACGCGGCTGGAGGTCACTGCAATTCGTCCGTGTCGCTCAACTCAGGCATCCGATCCATTCTGTGGGCGGTCGAAATGCGTGCGCTGACCGTATTTGTCCGCGCACGCCGATTTCCGCCTAGACCAGAGCTCACTCTGGATATGAACGAATGTGAGTCCTGGCGAACACGCCGCCGCTTCAGACTCGCGCCATCGTGTTTTGAACTTTCGGCTCAGTGCATCCGTCGATGATCAGTGCGGCTGCGCCGCCTCGCGCAAGAACCACGCGCGCTTCTCGGCGGCGTCTATGTACCCTTCGAGAAGGCTTGCCGTCGCAACGTCGTCCAACTCGTCGCAGAGCTTGTGCGCCAGCCGCATCGAAGCCGCCAAGGCCAAGTTGCCCTCCATGAGCTCGGCGAGCATAGCGACCGGTGCAACGCCATCGGCATCGTTGTCCGCAATGGTTCGCAGCCGCGCCGCCTGCCCAAGCGAGCGGATCGTCCTGCTGCCGGCCGCGCGGACGCGCTCCGCGAGTGGGTCGATCAGGTCGAGAATGTCGCTCGCCTGCTCGTCCAGCATGAGGTGGTAATCCCGGAAATGGGGGCCGCTCACGTGCCAGTGGAAGTTTTTGGTTTTGAGATAGAGCGACAGAGCGTCAGCAAGGAGCTGGTTGATTTTTGCCGCGAAGGTCGCAATCGAGTTTCGCACCGCCGGCTCGTCTCGCTCGCCGTTCGGCAGCTCTTGGACATTTGTTGTCATGTTGGCAGCCCTTTCATTGTCTTTGTACGTGGGAGTCCCTGGCGTGCGTGGAACGAGCGGGGAGGGCGCGTGCTCGTCAAACCGCCGGTTAGGGCGACGATCGCTTTATTGACGTTCTCGAGCGCATAGCCGCCGACCTGTTCGAGCGATGTGGAAGGTCCGGCATTTCGTCAGGCGCCACGCCGCACGCGACGATCCCAGGGCGGGGGGACGCAAACGCCTCGATCAAGTCGACTCGAGCAGCTTATGATGAGCCGTCTTCCACTGACGGAGTGTTGCCGTTCGATGTAGGCTTGCAGCCAAGTCATGCACGACGGGCGCGAGGCCCGTCGCCGATCAAGGGCTTCGGCCTAATGGTTCGCGCCGCCTAGCGGCTTTAGGTTCGCACAAAATTCCGCGTAAGGCTTGCTCATTGCCTCATCTTGGCACTCTTTCATCATCGCGTCCTGATCGCTCTTCGACATGCTTTTCCACGCGGCCTCGAATTCGGCCTTGGGCTTCATCGTTTTCATTCCTGCATCATTGAAAAACGGCGCCATCATCGCTGGCGAGTCGAGAGCGCCTGCGAAAGCCCCGCCACCAAGCGTTGAAAAAGCCAATGCTCCGAACAGAATGGGTCTCAGGTTCATTAGTAGGTGTCCTTCTGGTTTGCGGGAGTTCTTCTGCAATGTGTGTTTGCCCAGGATCGAAAATTGCGTTGTTTCTGGCGCGCTCAGATTTCGCCCGAAGCCGCCAATCCAGGCCAATGAAAACGTTGTATGGATTTCATGCCGGTCGGGAATTGTAGGCGACGAATTCTTCCACTTTCGCCAAAAGCAAATGATGTCAGACAAAGATCACGCTCATCAGATACCGGCGGTCAGCCTTCAAAACCGCCCAAGCCGCTTGTAAGTTCGTTCTCCGCTTTCCACGTAGCGAGCTGCACGTCAGAGCCGGTCGTGGAGGCGCCCTGTCGGAGGCTGGGTAGCAGGACTGTCCGTGACGACCTCATCCCGGCCGGTTATCGATTGGATGTCCGCTTTCTATGATCTTACCATGTCGGCGACCGGTACTCTCACTACGGCGTGTGGCCGGTCAGAGGAACTCCAACATGGCGACGGAAAAGGCGGTGTTGGCTGGTGGATGCTTCTGGGGCATGCAGGCCATGTCCCGGCGAGTGCGAGGCGTGGTCTCGACACGCGTCGGCTACACTGGCGGCGACCTCCCCAATCCGACCTACGGCAACCATCAAGCGCACGCAGAGGCAATCGAGATCATCTTCGATCCCGCGGTGGTAAGCTACCGGGCCATCCTTGAACGCTTCTTCCAGTTTCACGACCCGACAACCTACGAGCAGGAGCGACTTTGGACCAAGCTAGCTGCCATCTTCTACCCCCGACGAACGGCAGAAGGAGACGGCGCTCGCGACGGCCGCAGAAATCGATGTCTCTGGGTTGTGGCCCGGTCCTGTCACGACTGAAATCAACTCCGAGGAGCGGTTCTGGCAGGCCGAGGCCGAGCACCAGGACTACCTGCAACGGCACCCGGGCGGCCAAAGCTGCCATTATCCGGCCAAACTGGCGACTGCCGTCGGCTCGTGCATGCCAGGCGACGCGGACCGTCGAGGGACCGGAGGACTGAGGCGCCTTCCAGGAGCCTGCCATATCCCCTTGTGCCCGAACCTAAACGAGAGGGTCGATACCCGCAGCTCCCAGCTCGGCTATATCGGCCTCAAATTCAACTAAGCCTTGTCGCGCGCCAATGACCTCTCGCAACTCGCTCACTACTGATGTGCCTGGAGCTCGTTTCCAGGCTTGAAGGCATCGGCTGTTATCGTGCGTCGCGCCACCACCTCACGAGTAATCACCGCCGCTCTGCTGAGTGAGGTTACCGAGATAGTCGCGCTTCCCAATAGCCGCACCGAGCCGCCTGAGGATCGCGTGAGCAATCGAGATGTGGAAGAAGAAGTCAGGCAGAACCAGGTGCCGGATATAGTCGTCGCCGCCGTACCACCCGCGCACGATAGGCGGCGTCAGCTCGTATGTGTGGGACTGCGCGCCGGCAATTTCCTCCGGCTGCACGTTTTGTAGAAAGCCGCGCGTCTCAACGAGCCGCCCCTTCAATGCTGGATACATCATCGCCGTGGTGCGGGGTGCCGGCGGGTGGCGCTGCATCAACTTCGCCATGTGCGCGTCGACCTTGTTGCAGCTTACGGAGAACTGTCCTCCGAAAGACAGCATGCTGGGCGTGAGCCGTTCGCCAAGGATCCTCCCGGGATCGAATCCCTTGCTCCGCTCGAGCGCTTGAGCGTGGTCGAGATAATCATCCATCACGTTCAGGCCATGTACCATGACAGGGACAGTGATGTCATAGACCGAGAAGGACACGCCAATCTCCATGCGCTCGTTTGTACTTTGAACGTCCGTCGGACCCGAAAGGTCGCTGACGGGAACGAGTGGTCACAATAAGCCCATCAATCTTCCGATTTAGCCACGCCAGTCTGCCGGACTCGACATTGGCTCGGAGAAACCGCCGCAGCAGGTGAGCGCCTACGCGTGCGGCAGGCTGGAGCCGCTCCGCTGACCTGTGCGAGCGCCACTGCGGTGCCGGCGACCGGCGCAATGGCAACGCCCAGGCTGACAGTCCTCGGTAACTTCATTGGAGGTCTCCTTTGTCGCTCGCTGAAGACACTATGACTTGGCTGGCGAATTCAATCGCTTTGGAGGCGGCCACGCATCGCGACCGGGCGAATGGACGTCAGCATCCGACTCAACCGACGAAATTAGAAATTCCTTTTGGATATGCATTTGATAGGAATGGGATATCGTTGTCCAAAAGCTCCGGTCGCAACCGGCGTCGCGTCGGTCTTCGATCAGCCGTCGAGGAACGCACCGTACTCAGGGTGCGGCGCGGCGTAGGAAGACATGAAGGGGCACTTCGCGATCGCTCTTTTGCCGTCGCGTTGCAATGCTTCGAAAACGCCATGCGCCAGCCGCGATCCGTACCCAGGCCGGACAGCTCTTATGACACCAATGTGTGCAGGACGACCCCGCCGTCTTCGAATCTAGAGGCAATGCAAACCGGCTCATGGCGGATTGTCCCGGATCTCCCTTTTCACCTTCTGTCTCCTTGCTCATCAGCCTAACAAAGTTAGCAGCCAATAGGCGGTGGTCTGCCGGCAGACGGCGAGCGAAGCGTGTGCCTGGAAGCACGGCGATCGAATAACGCGGCGCAACGCCCCACCGTCAGGACGTTGGCAACGCGGGCCACGAAGACGCTTCGCAGCTCATAAGGCAATTTCTATCGACCGCTCTAGGACATCTCGGATCGCGCCGTTATCCATCAAGACCCATTGAGGAACTCCTTGCCACAAGCTTGCGGAGCCGCATTGTTTGGAGCCACTCCCTCGAATGGTGCATCGTCCGGTATGGCCCCCATGCGGACGAATCGGCTCCCGACCGTCACCCTGCACTCACGGCGACAGGAACGGTATGACCGGTAAGGATTAAGGCGTCGGCTGGCTGCGTGCATCGATCGGCACGTGTCTCTCACGGGCGAACGCGGATGACCGTTTTCCCCGCGCGTCGTTCGGTCGAGTTGAAGGCGGCGATCGCCTCGTCGAGGGGCGCGACTTTGCCGATGTTCGTCCGCAGCCGTCCGTCCCGCACCCGCTGGACGATCTCGCTCAGCTGGGCACGATCGGCTTCGACGACGAAGTCGACCGCCAGGCCCTCCACGGGCCGCGTCTCGGCCGGGCCGACGACGGTCACCAGCGTGCCTCCGGCTCGGATCAGCGCCGCGGACCGCTTCTGGATGTCGCCGCCGATGACATCGAACACCAGATCGACTGCGCGCACGTCTTCCAGGGTGTCGTTCTCGAGGTCGACGAATTCGTTTGTGCCGAAGTCGAGCGCCTTCTGGCGGTCGGCAGAGCGTCCGGTGCCAATGACGTAGGCGCCGGCCTCTCGTGCGAGCTGCGTCACCATCGACCCGACGGCGCCGGCCGCACCATGCGCAAGGACGCTCTGCCCCGCCTGAAGACGGCCGTGCTGAAACAGTCCCTGCCACGCGGTCAGGCCCGAGATCGGCAGGCTAGCGCCCACCGTGAAGTCGATATCGCCCGGCAATGGCGCGAGGTTGCGCGCTTCCATGGCTACATACTCCGCCAGGGTGCCGTCGCGATACCAATCGGCGAGGCCGAACACCCGCTGGCCCACCGACAGTCCCGTCGTACCGTAGCCCAGGGCGGTGACCACTCCGGCCAGTTCGTGCCCGGGGATCGATGGCGTCCGGTCGCCGTCGACGCGATCGGTCCAGGTCGAGGGCCACGTCAGCTCGGTCGGGACGAACCCCGACGCATGGATCTCGACGACGACATCGTTTATCGCCGCCTGCGGCTCGGGCCGCTGCACCAACTTCATCCCGGCCGTTCCTGCAGCCTGGTCCGTCACTACGATCGCTTTCATGGGAATTGTCTCCTCGGGTCTTTTGTCTGCTTAGCGGAAATGCTTCATCGATGAGCGCGATTCGCTCACGGACGAATGCGGATGATCGTCTTCCCCTTACGTCGCTCGGTCACGTTGAACGCGGCGATCGCCTCGTCGAGGGTTACGACTTTGTCGATGTTCGTCCGCAATCGTCCGTCCCGCACCCGTTGGACAATCTCATTCAGTTGGTCACGATTGGACTCGACGACAAAGTCGACCGCCAATCCATTGGTGGGCCGTGCTCCGGCCGGGCCGGCGATGGTCAGCGGGCGCGGTATCAGCGCTTCCGCAGGAAACATCACGTTGGCCGTTACCTCGACGAAGCCGGCTTCGTTCCGGCCGAATGAAAGATAGAAGGGCGTTGGCGATGGCAATCTGGTGGCGATAGTACTCGCGGAAGCATCCACGGCTTGGGAGGAGGTGGGTTGGGATGCTTCCGCGAGAGCGGCGATCTTTGCCGCCGTTCCTGCCAGGACGCCCGGCGCCAGCGAAGCAGCGCCCGCGGGGAGCGGCAACGTCGAGAAAGCCGCGACGGACGTATGGAAAATTTTGTCGCTCTGTTCGTTGCTCAGGAAGTTGCAAACCACTTTTTGGTCGCGGCATAATCGCGAGTCCATAGAGCGCTCCTTTGCAGCCCACGCGCGACGCGCTGCAATAAATTCAATCGATGTCAAGGCGGCCGCGTGTGCTCGGCCGGCCCAGCCAGACTCAAAGATCGGACGCGGCGGACGAAATTAGAAATTCCCTTTGGACATGCTTTCGATAGGCGCGAGGTATCGTCATCCAAAGGTGCCATGCTCACAATTGCCCAGGGCCGTTGCAAGGACGCTCATTGCCGGACTGTCCCGGATACTGTCGCAGACCGAGGAGCCGCGTGGCCGCGCGGCACGCACAGTGTAGGTATGACGCTGACGTCCGATACTGGTGCGTCGCGATCGGTCGGTCGCGAATTCGGCCGTGCGACCGAGACTCGGGGCTTCCTGTTGAGGCGCCTGGGCATCGGTTTGTGTGAATTTATAAAGTTTGCCGGTCGCTGAGACGCTCAGCAGGATCATTCATGTTGCGCCTGAATATATCTAATTCGACTTCAGCCACTACTCCGTCAGCTGCAACTGAGTGATTGTTCAGCGTCTTCAGTTGAAGGCAGTGAAGATCGAACCGATCAATCCCACATCAGGTGGGAGCGTGAATGGCCCTTCGCCCGGTTGCGCAGGCCGAAGGCGTGGGCGAGATGGCATCGTCCCGCTGTCTCGCAGTCGAGCTGGGCCTGAGCACCATAAAGAAGGCTTCTGGACGTGGCAGGCGAGCCGTTCTGGCGTATATCGCGACAAGACCTCGACAAGTTGATGACCACTTTGGACGTCACCCTAGTCAGCCTGTCGGAGTGCACGCTTGCGGCGGGAGCCCACTTGGCGGTTGCCCGCGCGGCAACCTCCACCATCCACTACTGCTTTCGAGGCGCCGGGTTCATTCTCCGTGATCATGAAACGCCCATACGCCTGATACCGCACACGCTGGTAGTCGTCCCTCCTGGGCGAGCGATGACGATCACCGCAACGGAGCATCCGATCGCACTAAGGAACGCCGGCAAACACAACAACGGCGGCTTCACACTGGGGTCGTCTCAGCGGCACACCGTCGGAGACGGTGATCCGACACTGGTGCTTGCGTGCGGGGCCTTCCGGGCCACTTATGGTCCGGCGCTCGACTTGTTCGCCTCCTTGGCAACGCCCATTGTCGAGAGGTTCGACGTGCACGACCAGCTCGACCAAGTGATGACCTACGCGATGGCCGAGCTCGCAGCCCAGGAGGTTGGTGGAGGGCCGATGTCGGCGGCACTGCTGAAACTTGTTCTCCTCGCATTGCTCCGGCGCAGCCTGGTGTCGACGAACGCGTGGGTGGAGCGGTTTTCGAACTTGAGCGATCCTCCGATCGCACGGGCATTTGCCGAAATGGCCTCGCGCCCATCCGCGCCGCACACTGTCCAGAGCTTGTCTCATGCCGTCGGTCTCAGCCGCTCGGCTTTTATGGCTAGGTTTTCCGCCGCCTTCGAAGAGTCTCCAATGTCATTGCTCCGCCGCGTGAGGATGCGTCACGCGGCGGACCTGCTCGCGGCCAATGCGCTGTCTGTCGATCAGGTCGCCCTGAACGCCGGCTACCAGAGTAGAAGCAGCTTCACGCGCACTTTCCGCAGATATTACGGCAGCGACCCATCAGAGTACCGCGCCAAGGCGCAGCGAGCCTGGTCCAACAGCGCTACGCCGATCGAAGACGCGATCGAGGAATCCGACGCAGCCTGACGCCGGTGTTCGCTCCGGGATTGCGTAGGCGCGACCGCGGTAAGGTGCGCTGGACGCACCAGCGCCCCCAGCAGCCACGGGACGCTTTGAGACATCAAGGCTTTCAGGTGGTACACGAAGATCATCACGGCTCCGCGTTTTCTCTCAGCCGAGGCGACGTCGCGGAACTCACAGAAGGCTTTCGGCGATCCTCCGGCGGAGCGCCTTCAAGTCGTTCGCGAACAGGCGGACCGAGCTGTCCGCCGCCAAGCGAAGTCCTGAGAATTGCCAACGCGTGTGCCGGAAAGAAATTGCGATAGCTCGCGCGGAGGTATCCCGGCGGCGTCACGCAAGATCCGCCGCGTAGAACGAACTGCCCGGACATGAACTGCCATTGTATTCGCCGACCGCGCCCTCGACCGCGCGGAACCCCGGTGAGGCGAGGACGGGCTGTGCGTGTCCATTCCCAGGCGTCGCCGAACATCTGATGCATCCGCGCTTGGAATCTGAAAGCTGTGTCCGGCCGTCCAAATCTCGCAGCCTTGTCGTGTGTGGGCGACTTCGCGGCGGCGGGAATATTTAACAAAACGGTTTGTGAGGCACATGCAGTCAAGATGTGCCCGCCGCAGGTCACACGTACCGCAGCCGCCCTCAGGCGGCGTTCCTTCGCGGCAACTTCCAACCCGGCCGGACGAAGTGACAGGTGTAGCCGTTCGGGTAACGTTCCAAGTAGTCCTGGTGCTCGGGCTCCGCCTGCCAGAAATCGCCAGCGGGATAAATCTCGGTCACGACCTTGCCCGGCCACAGTCCTGAGGCTTCAACGTCGGCGATCGTGTCTTGCGCGACGCGTAGCTGTTCGTCGTTGGTGTAGAAGATCGCAGACCTGTAGCTCGTGCCGCGGTCGTTCCCCTGCCGGTTGGGCGTGGTCGGGTCGTGTATCTTGAAGAAGAACTCCAACAGGTCGCGGAAGCTCGTCTTGCTTGGATCGAAGATGATCTCGATAGCTTCTGCATGCGTGCCGCGATTGCGATAGGTGGCGTTCTTGACGTCACCGCCGGAATATCCGACCCGTGTCGACACGACGCCGGGCAAACGCCTCATCAGCTGCTGCATTCCCCAGAAGCAACCGCCGGCAAGGATCGCTCGTTCTGTACTCGCTGCCATTGTCAGACCTCCTGTTTTGCAACGGGCTTCGCGTACTGGCCGTACCCTTCGCTCTCCATTTGATCGCGGTGGATGAAACGAAGGGAGGCCGAGTTCATGCAGTATCTCAACCCGCCCTTGTCGAGCGGTCCGTCCGGGAAGAGGTGGCCCAAGTGGCTGTCGCCGTGCTTGGAGCGGACCTCGGTCCGTGTCATGCCATGCGAGCTGTCGTCCTTCTCTACGACGTTCGCGGCCTCGAGAGGCCGCGTGAAACTCGGCCACCCGGTGCCGCTGTCGGACTTGTCGAAAGATGCGAACAGCGGCTCGCCGGAAACCACGTCGACGTAGAGGCCAGGCTCCTTGTTGCCCCAGTATTCGTTGGCAAAAGGGCGCTCGGTCCCGTCAGTCTGCGTGACGCGGTGCTGCTCCGGAGTCAGCTTCGAGACCGTCGCTGGGTTTTTCCTATAGGTCGGCATTTCGCGGAGCTCCTTCTCGCGCAGGCTGGAAGAATAGGTAGCGGGTTGGCGAGCGTCTAATCACCTCGGGCTATCGAAACGATGCCATCGACGCAGCGCAAGCGGCAAGAAGCACTGCTTTGGCGAGCCGTCGGTCGGAGTGATTCCGTCCTCGACATGCTTGTTCAAAGCCGTCGATCCCTGTCGGGGCGACGCGCCCACCGGCCGCGGTCCGCAACAGGTCGTGGTGTTGGGTGGCGGACCCCTCCGGCTAAGACGTGGAAGCGGCACGGCGCAGCGAGGCCAAGATTTGCGCCGGCTCCGCCCGCATCGTGAAGTCGGGTTCGACGGACGCGCTGCGGATCCGGCCCTCCGTGTCGATGATGTAAGTCGCGGGAATGGGCAGCATCCAGACTGGCGAACCGTGCCGCGCACCGAAGTCGAAACCGAGCCCGGAATAGTGCGCTTTGATTTCGTCAGGCACCCGGAACAATATGCCATACGACAACGCAACGCCGTAGTCGACGTCAGACAGTACCTTCAGGTCTAGGCCCAGACTTCGCTTGAGTTGCCGCGGGAATTGTCCCGTCTCGGGTGTCACGACCGCGAGAGTTGCGCCGACGCTCTCAAACTCCTCCTTCGCCGCCTGAAGGGCGCACAGCTCGGCGGTGCAGAACGGACACCAGTCTCCTCGGAAGAAACTCAGGACGAGGGGGCCGCCCCGGCGCAGCTGGTCGGAGGAGTGAAGACGACCGTCCGCGTCCGGAAGGAGGAAGTCCGGCGCGGCATCTCCGACCTTCAACGCGTACGATACCACGTCTATATCGCGAAGCCAGCCCACGAGGTGGTTGTATGACGCCCAGTCCGCTTCGCTGAACCTCGTCAACAGCTCCGAACGAATCTGGGCGAGTGTCTTGTCGATCTGGCTTGGCATCCGTTTGGCGTCAAACTGCGGATCGGTTGGCTGGAAGCGGTTGGCCGGCGGCGTGCGTGCCGCGGTCATGCCGGCACGCCCGCCGCCTTCGGAAACGTTGGGTCCAGCATCCCGCGATGGGGGACATCGATCGACCAGTCGCGAAGCCGCGCGACCTTGACAAAAGCGTCCAGCGCCGGCGAGTAGCGGCGCCCCTGCACAGCCAGCAACCGGACTTCCCGCCAAACCTGATCGCCTTCGAGCGGAATGGTCTTGAGTGAGGGAAGGCGCGGCATGTGCTCTGGTGCGAGCATCACGCCGAAGCCAGCCGCCGCCATGTGCTGCAGGTGCAATTCATGACCGCTGCAGTGGCCGAGATGGGGTGGTCCCTTTGGAAAATACGTCTGTTGGATTTTTGGGGCGACGTCGCATCCCGCGCGATCCAGCAAGACGGTCTGTCGGAGGTCGTCGATACCGATCGATAGACGGTTCGCCAAGCGGTGTGTTGGCGCGAGAACTGCGACGTAGCGCTCCTCGAATAGCAACCAGTCGTCGATGCGGGCGGGCATGTCGGGCACGTCACCGACGATTGCGGCGCTGATCTCCCCCTCAAGCAATAAATCGACGAGTCTCTGCGCTACACCCTCGTACAGCTCCACGTGAAGTCCAGGCACGAACTTTGCAATCTCCGCGATCGGATCGAGCACGAGCGACGCCGAGATGGAGGGGGCGAGGCCGATCTTCAGTGGTGCGACCTCCTTGCGCTGGAACTCCTGGGCTCTGCGACACACCGCCTCCGCCGAGGACAATGTGCGTTCCAGCATCGGAAGGACTTCCTTTCCGAGGTCGGTGAGCTGCGTCAATTGGCGCTCACGGTAAATCAATTCGCCGCCGAGCTCCTGCTCAAGCTTCTGCACCCCCTTTGTCAGGGCGGGCTGCGTTACGTTGCACTGCTCGGCCGCGCGAGTGAAGTTGAGGGTGGCCGCGACGGCGAGGAAGTAGCGGACTTGATGAAGCTCCATGTGTTTTCTCCGTCAAGTGGCTGACCATTATGATGGCGAGGTTATGCACCCGGTGGCGTGCGGGGCACGCCGTAACAACGGAGCATGGATGCCACTTGCAGGCGCACGTTGGAATGGCCGGGTCTATTCGTTTGGACGCCCGGACACGCTTTCTGGAGCCCCAGAAAGCGGCTAGTGCGCAGCGAGGTTGGCGAGGACCGGAATCAGATCGCACGGGTCGCCGCGTCGCGTATAGTCGACACTGATATCGGCGTATTTGATCGTTCCGTCGGGCGCAACGACGTACCGGGCCGGCATAGTCAACGTCCAGCTCGGATCGCCGTTGAAGGTCGCGAGATCTATGCCGCATTCCTTCTCGACGAAACGCAGTTCGTCGGAGGCCCTCCAGCGTAGGCCGAAAGCGTGCGCGACCTTGCCACCCGCGTCGACCAGGCTCGCGAATGAAAGGGCATTCCACCTCTGCGTCTCAAGGCTGTTGTGGGCCGTCTGTTGTGAGATGACAACCAGCGAGGCGCCGAGGCTGCGTATGTCGTGAGAGCACGCCTCGATCGCGCGAAGGTCGACTGTGCAGTAGGGACACCATCTCCCCCTGTAGAAGAAGAGAACCATCGGGCCTCGACGCAGCGCCTCGCATGATGAGAATGCCCGGCCATGCCCATCATGCAGCCGGAACGGAGGGGCTTGATCCCCGGCCTGCGCGGCCCGCTCGGCCAATCCGGATGTGGCAAGCGCTTCCACCGCCCGTTGCCGAACCAGCGTCACGTTCGGCGGGGTCCTGGCCAAATCCTCGGCTCTAACGGCGTCCAATTCGTCTTGGAGTAACATCTTCGGCTCGTCGCGCGCGGCCCGGCATGCCACTAGCATAATCGCTGGTGCAGCGTGGCTCCGGTAGTCTTGCCGCGCGAGTTTGAGTTATTTTTCTCATGCATGAATGATCGCCCGAGAGAGAGTTGGCTACTTCGTCGTTTTTGCGCATATCTTTGGCGCGGAGAGCTTGGCCAGGTCGGCCGCAAGCGACTTGCGCAGCCGAGAAGCGGCGAACTCCATGAAGCGCCGCAGCTTGAGGGGCAGGATCGCCTGTCCGGTGTGCACCAGATGCACCGGGATCGGGTCAGGCTCGTAGTCCTCCAGGATGATCCTGAGCTTCCCCGCGGCCACAGGCCTCGCGATTTGGTAAGAGAGCACGTTCGTCACGCCGACGCCGGCGAGCGCCGCGTCGATCGCGGACTCCGCCGTGTTGATCTTCAGCCGACAGTAGGGACGCACGCTCCTCGTCGCCTTGCCGCGCGGCTTGAAAACCCACGTCATCCCAGCTGCGAGTGCCGTGAACGTCACGCACATGTGCTCGGCCAGGTCGTCAGGCGTTTTCGGGACGCCATGGGCGGCGAAATAGTCGGGGCTGCCGCACACCACACGCCTGATCTCGCCCACCTTCGTCGCGACGAGTGTGCTATCGGGCAACATGCCGACGCGGACGGCCAGGTCGATGTGCTCGTCGACGATGTTGATCGTGTGATCGGTGAGCGTCAGTTGAATGCTGATCTGCGGGAAACGCGCGAGGAATTCATTCACGACAGGCACTACGTGGAAGCGCCCAAAGACAATAGGCGCGGTCATCGTGAGCGTACCGCGCGGGACTGTGTACTCCCCAGAGGCCTGCGATTCGGCTTCCTCGACCTGTTCCAGGATGCGTTTGCAGGCGGCGACGTAGGCGAGCCCCGCTTCGGTCAGGGACAGTTTCCGCGTCGATCGGACCAGCAGCTGGGTATTGAGGTGGGTCTCCAATTCGGCGACCTTCCGACTGACGGTCGGTAGAGGGACGCCGAGCTGACGGCCTGCCGCGGAGAAACTGCCGGCCTCCGCCGACCTTACCAAAAGCGACATTGCTTCAAACCGGTCCATTTCTCTCACCCTCCGAGAGGCCATTTCTCACGATTAGGCAATTATGGCGCCGAACGGCAGAGGCTACCACAGCAATTCAAAAACCGAGCCGGCCAGAGTCCAACGGAGAAGAAATGTCCCGCATCGCTATCCCGGGTCGCGACGACGCGCCTGCCGAATCCCAGCCAATCCTCGACAACATCAACAAGATGCTCGGCTTCGTACCGAACCACTATCGCCTCATGTCCATCAGTCCGAACGTTCTGGGCGGCTGGGCCGGTCTGATGGGGTCGCTGTCCAAGGCCCTCGATCTGAAGACCCGGGAGGGCATCGCGCTCGCGGTTTCGGAGGCAAATGGCTGCGACTATTGCCTTGCAGCGCACAGCTATGTCTCAACGAACCTCGCGAAGATCCCTCCGGAGGAAATCGATCTAAACCGGCAGGGCCGATCGAGCGACTCCAAGCGCCAAGCTGCGGTCGCCTTCGCGAAGGCGCTTATCGAGACGCGCGGCAAACTCTCCGACGCCCAGTTTGCGGCGGTCAAGGATGCGGGCTGGACGGATGCTAGTACCCTCGAAATGATCGCGCTGACTGCTCAGTTCCTGTTGACCAACTTCGTGAACAATGCAGTGCGGACCCCGATTGATTTTCCGGAGGTGAGGCCCGCGAAGGCAGTCTAACGCCAGGTGACGCCGCTCTCCGGCGCTCGACGCGACGATGCCGATGCGTTCGCCGTCTACCTCGCGGCCCGCTAGCAGATGATTTCAGGTCGAATCGACCTGAAATCTGAATTCGTCTCTAAATCGGAGAAGTTGAGCATGGTGTTGCCCGAAAACCGCTTCACATTCTTCGGCATTATGCCTCTAGTCGGGGTCGATGTTCGGGATCGGAAGCTTGCGCAAGTCGTCGTCATAGCTAGCCGCTCGCCCGACGCTGACGTTGTCGTTCGTGCGGATGTCGGCGCTGAGGCCAAGCGTCCGCCCCACCGGACACATGTCCGCGGCCTGCATCAGTTGGGCACGTTCCTCGTCGCTCAGGTTTCCTTCGAGCCGGATGGAACGCTCGAAGGAGTCGCGGCTGCCCTCGATGCCGTGGTGATATGAAACAGCCACCTCGACATGAGAAAGCGGGAATTTCCGCCTTCGCGCCTGCAGCCGTATCGTCATCGCTGTGCACGCGGCGAGCGAAGCGCTGAGCAGCTCGTAGGGGTTTGCCCCGGCCGTGATGCCGCCCCTCCCATTGAGGCCGCCAATGGAGAATTCCGATGCGCCGGCGCGGCCGTTGAGCGCGCCGGCGCCGTCAAGATCGCCGCCTACCACGGCCTGCGGGTGGGGAGCGCCATCATTCGAGTTCGTCATCGTGCTTTCCTTTCAGGTTTCGACAGGGCCTTTTGGCAGGCCCGCCTTGACCAGGTATCGTAGCTACGGCCTCGCGAGCGCGACCTGGCTCCCCCGCGGCCCGCACTTTTGCGAACGTAGGGTTTATCACGCTGCGGGTCGACGGTTCCCGACAGTGGGTATCAGGCGTGGAGGGTCTCGCCACCTTCGGCATCCGCGTAGTACTGAGGCGCCTCGCGACGGTCATACTTTCCGTAGTCGCGCACGATCCGCACTCTTCGGATCCTGGCCTTGTTATTCGGCGCAGAAGCGTCCTCATAAGCCTGCGCGGCAGCGGCGTTCTTCCACGATATGAGGAGAATCAGGTCGCCGGGCGTGAGTACGGCGTCAAAGATGTCCCAGAACGTGCTGTCGGCGGCCCACGGATTCAGGCCAAGCCACTCGGCACAATCGTACGGGTTGTTGGTTTGCTTCCACTGCGCGGGGCGAGTCGCGTTGATCAGCGTAACCGTCGTGCCCTCCCCAAATTCAGTCTCATCGAGCCTTTGCTCCGTGAGGGCGTACCCCGTCGGCAGCTGATTGTCGGCAGTGATCTGACCCACGCGCAGGTGGTAGTCGGCGAGGATTTCGTCGCGGCCTTTCTGCTGGAGTTCGTGATGATGCCTGCGGGTGCGCCAGCGCACGAGCGACTTCTCGTCCCGCCAGTTCGAAAGCGAAAGGATCCAGCCCTCGCGGATCAGGCTCTTGTAGCGGATGTTGTCGACGAAGCCCTCTTCCTGCTCCAGCTCGGGGCGCAGCATCTTGGCGCTGTCGAGGTAGTCATCCCAGTTCTCTTTATTGGGGAGGACTTCGAAAATCACTGAAAACATGTTCGTATCCCGTCTCTAGAGTGCTTCGACGCAGTCAGTCCCAATGTCGAAATGGCCCGACAAAGGCACATATTCTTGACGGCAGAAGACGTTCCAGCCGTCGACATCGGTCGCCTTGGACAGCACCCCAGTGGCTCCCGTTCATTCACTGCGCGGGTCCTCGCATTCAACCACTAAAGTCGCTGCAGGCCGCACGGATAATCTGGCGTTTGCGAAAATTATGCTCTCGCAAAACGAAAGGAACGGTCCCTCAAGCGCCGTAGCGTTCGGCCTTGATCGCTCTCGCTTCCAGTCCCAATGCGAGCGCCGCGTCCGCCGCGATGTCAACGAAAGCAGTCGACCCGCACACGAAGACGCTGCCGGGAGAGACAGGCTGACGTGCCGCGACGTCGGCGACCATCGCCGCGTCGATCCGCCTGCTGAAGTCGCTGCTGCGCATCGCCGGCTCGCGCGTCAAGGCCAGGGCGAGTGCGAAATCGGGAAGCGACCTCTCGAGCTCGAGGAGCTCGTCCCTGAAAAGCACGTCACGCCAGGTCCTGGAGGAGAGCAACAGCGCGACAGGCACTGGCTCGCCGCTGGCCTTCCGATGCCGGATCATTGCCATCAGCGGCACGACGCCGGAGCCCGCGCCGATCAAGAGCAGCGGTTTCGCTGTCGGTCCCGGCCAGAGGAAGTGACCGCCAAGCGGCCCGCGAAGCTCGATCATATCTCCTGCTCGAGCGACGTCGTGGAAGAACGGGGAGACCTCGCCGTCCGCGAGGCGCTCGATCGCCAGCTCGATCACTTTGGAATTGCCCGGGGCCGACGCGATCGAGTAGCTGCGCATGGCAGTGTAGCCGTTGGGTGCAGTCAGCCGCACGTCAACGTGCTGTCCGGCCGTATACTCGAACGGTTCGGATAGGCGAAGAAAGAAGCTCTTTATAGCCGGCGTTCTCGTCGCGATCTCGACAATCGCGCAGCTCTGCCATCGCGCGGTTGTGCCAATCGCTTCAGTCATTCGTGTATCGCTGCTCGCGCCACGGATCCCCGTATATGTGGTACCCGCGCAGCTCCCAGAAGCCGGCCTCGTCGCGCTCGGTGAACTGAAGCCCGTTTACCCACTTCGCCGACTTCCAGAAGTAGAGATGCGGCACGAAGAGCCGCGCCGGCCCCCCGTGGTCGCGCGGCAGTGGCTGGCCTTCGTACTCGAGTGCGATCATCGCCTTGCCCGTCGCGAGGTCCGCCAGTGGCACGTTCGTGGAGTAGCCGTCGTAGCAATGGGCGAGCGCAAACGGAGTGGGTGCGCTGAGGCCGGCGTCGGCGAGGATATCGTCGACGGCCACGCCCTGCCACGCGGTGTTGAGCTTCGACCAGGAGGTCACGCAGTGGATGTCTCGCGTCATCTTGGTTCGTGGGAGGGCGTTGAACTCCGACCAGCTCCAAGCTTTGACCGGACGAGGTCCGACCTTTAGCGTGAATGTCCAGTCCGCGGGCTCGATCCTCGGCGTGGGACCGGCCGTAAGCACCGGGAAATTGTCGACGAGGTGCTGTCCCGGGGGAATCCGATCCGATAGTTCCGATCCGGATTGGCGGCCGGTAAAACCGCGAGTAACCATGGCGGACATCCTTCCTCGGCAGGTAAAAAGAGCGTCGTCCCGCGCAACGCCAAGCCGTAGTGCGCCGGATGAGCAAGGTACCGGCGTAACATAGTATTCCGCGCCGCGAATGGGAAATGACGTCACGCCATGAAGTCGATAGCCGGGCGTTATGATCGCCGTCCGCCTTCCGCATCGGCCTCGCGTGCGCCCGACGCCGACTGCTCCAGCAGCTCGGTCAGCATCCTGACGGCCTCCGTCAGCTTCAGGACTTCGCGCTCACGTAGTTGGTCGATCTTTTCATGCAGCAACTCTATCTCGAGCTCCGCCTTCACGTTGATGCGGTAGTCATTCTCCGCGGCCTTGCGATCGATGTCCTGCTGCCGGTTCTGGCTCATCATGATGACTGGCGCGGCGTAGGCCGCTTGGAAAGAAAGCGCGAGATTGAGAAGGATGAACGGGTAGGGGTCCCAGCCCCTGATCGCGCTGACTAGGTTGGCCCCTATCCAGACGACCAGGATCGCACTTTGCACGATGATGAAACTCCACGATCCCATGACGCTGGCGACGGCGTCAGCTATCCTTTGCCCGGGCGTCAGGCACGCAGCCGCCGCGGACTCATCCATGTCCTGGAGACGAAATGAGCGACGCGCTCGCCTGAGGTCGGCGAGCAGGTCATGCTCGGCTTGTTCCATGCCGTCCTGGTCTTCCACCTTCTCTTCCACGTTGCCAGCACCGTTCCGCTTGATTGCACGGTCGACGCGCCAGCGCCCCACCGCGTTTTTGATCGCGTCGTTTAGCCGTGAAATTTCGTGGCGATATCCGCGATGGCTCGTCGCCGGCACCGGGCGCCGGCAAGCTCGTTCTCGGTCGGCGGCCGCTGCGCGTCGGGGCCGGCAATTGTCGTGGCGCCGTAAGGCGTACCGCCGGCGATCTCATCGACTTTCCTTTGGCCGGCAAACCCGCAGTTCATTCCGACCACCGTCATGCCGAAGTGGAGCAGATTGGTGATGATGGTGAACAGCGTCGTCTGCTGGCCGCCATCCTGCGTCGTCGATGACGCGAAGGAGCCGCCGACCTTGCGATTGAGGGTTCCCTTCGCCCATAGGCCGCCAGCCTGGTCGAGGAAACTTGCCATTTGGGACGACATCCTGCCGCAGCGCCTGCTTGCGCCCAAGACGATCGCGTCCTACACGGCGAGGTTGTCGATGCACGCGACTGGAGCGGTCTGGTCGAGGTTGTCGTTGGCTGCCTTCGCGCCTCCGGAAATAGAAGTTCAGGCACTCGCTTCACGTCGGCGGACGCGCCCGCCTCGCGCGCGCCCGCGGTGATTTCGTGTGCGAGCTTTTCGATGTGCCCGTAGGAGGAGCAGTAGAGTACTAGCACTTTGGCCATGGGAGCCGTTCATCGTATTGACCGCCGCCCGCTTACGCGTCTTCGGCTATTTCGAAGCATGCAGAAAACCTCCGGCGCGAGGGCGTCCGGTCGGGTGCTTGCTTTGCTAGCATTAAGTTTCGGGGCAGGAAGGGTAAACGTATCGTATCAATAACTGCCGGGAATGCCGCGCTATCGCTGCAATCCTATGGTCGATCGTCTGCAGCGCGGAGTTCCCTGAGAAGGAAGTCGGTAAACGCACGGGCGGCGGGCTTTATGGTCTTTGCGCTGACAAAGAGCGCATTCAGTTCCATCGAGCCGAAATCCCAGTCGGGCAGCACCCGAACAAGTTTCCCGGCGTCGAGCTCTGCCCGCGCGCTGTTTTCGCTCGATGCGGCGACCCCCAACCCGGCGACAGCGCTTGCCGTGGCTACTTCGTTGGTGGTGATCGAGAGCGCGCTATCAACGCGCACGGAGGTGATGCGGCCGCCCTTGCGGAAGGAGAAAGTCGGCGAGGGATGCGCTGGACTGATGATCACCGAGTGGTGCACGAGATCCGACGGCATCGTGGGTGTGCCGCGCTCCTGTAAGTAGCCTGCCGAGGCCGTGAGTACCCTTGGCTGGTGGATGAGTTTGCGCGCCATCGCGCTGGAGTCGGGGAGGGCGCCGAACTGCAACGACACGTCGAGGCCCTCAGTCACGAGGTCTGGGTAGCGGTCCGTCACTCGGAGCTCGATTTTCAGCGCCGGATGCTGCTTCGTAAACGCGCCAAGCCGCGGGATGATCTCCCTGAGCGCGAAACTTGTCGGCGTGCCGACGCGAAGCGAGCCGCGCAACTCTCCTGTTCCGCGCGCCTCGTGGTCGGCATCGTCGAGCGCTGCGAGGATCGTTTCGACGCGCATCAAGTACGTCGCGCCGGCCTCGGTCAGCGTCACTGCTCGCGTGGTGCGGCTAAAAAGCGTCGCGCCGACCTCCTCCTCGAGCGCAGCGATCAGCCTGGATGCGGACGGCTGCGACAGGCCAAGTTCGCGCCCGGCACGGGAGAAGTTGCCGACGCGCGCGGCGCGAGCAAACAGTCTGAGTGCTGAGAGTCGGTCGTTCATCACTTGGTGGCTCGCGGCGGGCTACACGGAGGTCGGATCCAGCACGAGGGCCAGGATCGTATCGAGCGCGGCGGCCACCGCCACCGCAGCGCAGACGGCGGCGACCCCAAACCCCCGTGCTCGTTGGAAGCGAAAAAGGCCGACTGCGGTCGCGAGTGCGGCTTTCCAGGCATTCATCGGTCTCCTCAGCGGCACCATGCTCTGCAACACCTGGGAAGTAGTGCCTATCGACTCTCAACATAATCGTCTATCTGTGAGACACCGCCTCTCGGCATATGAGAGTAGGTAGTTTGCGTGCTCCTGGCGGCGCTATGGGATGTCGGCGGCAATATCCCCTGCGATTAGGAAGTCACGGTCCCTCGCTACGAGCCGCCCCCACGCTTCTGATCTCAGCGCGCCTCTTCATTCAGCGCGCAGCGCAGTTGGTGTCAAACCGCGAAACGCCGGTATCATTCAACCGCTCGTCGCTCAGGTGCGGTCGTTAGCTCTGGCCGCTGATTATCTTTTTGCCGCGGGGCGCCGCTTAGTCCATGCCGGCCGCGCTGATCGCCTTATATTCGTGGAGCAGCCGCGCACCCATACAGCGCAGCGCGCCACGGAAGGTCAGGGTGCGCCAATGGCCGCGCGGAGCCAGGGCGCACAGCCGCTTCCACTTCGGCCGCCAACATGACAGCGAGCCATGTTGGCCTTGATCCACGGCTCATCGAACAGGCACTGGGGATCGGGCCCGGTCTGCGAGGATCCAAACGCAAGCGCCTGCTGGCGAGATCAGCGCACGCCAGATACGCGTTAGTCTTCCAGGTGTCTTTTATAAATTTTGAGTAGAGGCGAAGAGATTCGATTAAGTCGGCTCCGATATCCTGCGCCAACTGGAAATCAGGGCGACCGAGATTCCATCTTGCCATTTGCTATTCATCAGCGCTTCCGCACCTTGATGACCTGGACCAGTCTTCCGGCAGTGATCGCCCTTGCGGTGCTGTTAACTGCCGGAATTTTTGCGGACCATCAAAACAGCATTGTAACCGAGCAGGCATTGCGCGTTGACGTTGCGAAGGAGATGAACCTCGTTCGCGCCAAACTTGAGGGTAATGTCAACGGAGACCTTCAACTGGCGCGTGGTCTGGTCGCGACGATCGTTACTGAACCGAACATGAGCCAAGCTCGCTTTGCCAAACTGGCAAAGAGCCTCTTTCGCGAGAAGACACAGATCAGAAACATTGCCGGCGCCCCTGACCTGGTCGTCTCGTTGATGTATCCGAGGGAAGGCAATGAAAAAGCGATAGGGCTGGACTTCCGCGAAGACGAAAAGCTGCGCGAAGCAGTACTTCGGGCACGCGATAACAAGCAACTGGTGTTAGCCGGGCCGGTAGAACTCAAACAAGGAGGTCAGGCATTCATCGGGCGATTTCCTGTCTTCCTTGACCGTGACGGCCCTCGCGAGACGTTCTGGGGCATAGTGGCCGCCGTGATCGACGTTCCGAAGCTGTACGCGGACAGCGGTCTTTTAGACAAGAACCTGCCAATCGAAATCGCTCTGACAGGTAAGGACGCTCTCGGGAGAAGCGGGGCGCGATTTTACGGTCCCGCGTACGTGACGGAACAAGATCCCGTCACTTCCGAGGTGCGGTTGCCGACAGGATCTTGGCAAATTTCCGCCATTCCCAAGGGTGGCTGGAACACCACGCCCCGCAACGCCTGGATTTTGCGACTAACAATGCTCATCGGCGGCGCCCTGGTCGTGGTTCCGATCGTCTTTGCGGGGCGGCTTCTCAATCAGCGGTATAAGCATTACGCCGATCTGCGCCGCGGCGAACGACGACTGGCACAGCTTTCAGAGAGGCTGGAGCTTGCGCTTGACGCCTCGCAAATTGGCGTCTGGGAGCAGGATCTCGACTCGGACATTATATTCTGGGACGACCGCCTGAACGAAATCTATGGCAAGTCAGCAGATGGCGAACCAAGAACCTTCGAAGAGTGGTCAAGATCGATCCACCCTGACGATCTCGACGAGGCTAAGCGGGATTTCGCGCAAGGGATCGCAACCGGCATATACTCTTCGCAATATCGTGTGGTGCTTCCCAATGGAGTTGTCCGACACGTCCGCGTGCGTGCCAAGACTTACAGGGACGGCACCGATCACAAAATGGTTGGCGCGGAATGGGACGTGACGGCGGATGTGATCCAGACACGGGAACTGGAACGGGCAAAGGATCTCGCCGAAACGAGGAGTGCTGAGCTTGAGGCGGCGACAGCGCGCAATGAGCATACGGCGCTTCACGACTCACTGACCGGCCTTCCGAATCGCCGCCACCTTGACACGATGCTCGATAGCTACGCCGTCACAGGCTCAACGCCTGGCAGCGGCGCCGCGCTTCTGCATCTTGATCTCGATCGTTTCAAACAGATAAATGGCACGCTCGGCCATGCCATCGGCGACGCCGTGCTGATCCATACCGCAAAGGAGCTGACATCAACTGTTCGCTCATCAGACTTCGTTGCCCGAGTCGGAGGCGATGAGTTTGTGGTAGTCTGCAGACGCGATATCTCAACTGATCAGCTTAAACAGCTGGCCGACCGCATCATACATAGATTGCGGCAGCCGATTCCCTACAAGGACCATCAATGCCGTATCGGCGTTAGCATCGGGATCGCAGTCGATGCGGACGGTCCCATCGACGGCCCACGCCTGATGGTCAACGCGGATATAGCCCTTTACCGGGCCAAGAGTCGGGGACGCAATCGATATGAGTTCTTCACCCAGGACCTCCACTCTGAGATCATCCGGACCAAACGGGTAGCCGACGAGATCCTCGCAGGGTTGGAACGCAACGAGTTTGTTCCACATTACCAGCTACAGTTCGATGCCAAAACGCTGGAGGTTGCGGGCGTTGAGGCGCTGGCGCGCTGGAACCATCCCGCCGACGGACTTCAGACGCCAGCCGGGTTCCTCAAGATTGCTGAAGAGTTGAATGTCGTTTCAATTATTGACCGACTAGTACTGGAACAAACCCTCCACGACCTTGATCGCTGGCAGAGGGCCGGCCTCCTGGTTCCGCGCGCTTCGGTGAACGTCTCCGCGAGACGGCTTCAGGACGAGGAGCTGATCACCAGCCTGACGTCACTTTCGATAAAACCAGGAACCGTTTCGTTCGAACTTCTAGAATCAATCTTCCTCGACGACAACGATGAGCTTATGATCTGGAACGTCAACCAGATCAAGGAACTCGGAATCGACATCGAAATTGACGATTTCGGCACCGGCCATGCGTCGATTGTCAGCTTGCTCAAGCTTCAACCGCGACGGTTGAAAATTGCACGCCAGCTAGTTGGTCCAATCGCCAGGTCAGCCCAGCAGCGAGAGGTCGTACAATCGATTGTGCAGATTGGCCGGTCCTTGGGCGTGGAGGTCATCGCCGAAGGTGTCGAGACGATGCAGCAGGCCAAGGTCCTCAAGAATTTAGGCTGTGACATCTTGCAAGGCTATGCGCTGAGCCGACCAATGACCGCACACGGCATCACGAAGTTGTTAAACAACCGGCGAATGCTCGCAGCATCATGAGATCAGCGCGCGCGCGACGAGCATCGGCGCCCGCCAACCCCCGTTTGCGGCCCCTGCGCATGACCAAGCGGATGTACTAGCGCCATTTCACGCGCCAGACCAATGGCTTTTCTAACAAGGCAGAGGCTCACGCCAGCCCGGTGGCCTCCATTCCAGGTATTACAATTGAGCGACGCATTGATGCCTCGCGCCGCATGACGCAGGCGATAGCCGCTGGCGTCACTGGCAAGCTTTTGGAGATTGGTCACATCCTTAAGCTTCTCGAAGGGAAGGAAGCAGAACCGAAGGCTCGCGGCTCACTTCGGATACGACAGGCCGGGTAGGTTCTTTCAGGTTCTCATGATCGACCAGGGGACTGGGGCTTATCGGAGTAGAATGCGACTGGGCAGCCGTGTGCCTTCAGATAGAGTTCCAGCGCCTCGAAGGAGCTGAAGGTGCTCTCCGACTTCACAAAGCGAAGCTGCTGGAGCTTGCTCGTGGCGTCGTCGATGAAGACGAGCAGGGTGCATGGATCGCCCCGCTCCTCGAACCAACGGTGATCACTGCCGTCGATCTGCACCAGCTCGCCATAAGATTCTCGACGCAAACGAGGCTGATGGAATGTCCGGCGCTGCTTGCGCGACAGCCAGATTCCGGCTTCCGCCATCCATTTGCGCAACGTCTCTCGCGACACGATCAGGCCGTGGTTCGCCGCCAACTTCTCGGCCGCCAAGGTCGGCCCGAAGTCGAGATAGTGTTCCCGAACCAGCCGAACCGCCAACTCACCGATGCCGGCGACATATCGATGGTTCGACGGTCGTCCTCGAGCCTTGTGCCGAAGTGCCGCGGCGCCTTCAGTCCGGAACGCCTTCAGCAGATGCTGGACCTGGCGCGTTGTCATATCCAGGACATGCGCCGCCGAGACAACCGTCATGCGCCGCTCCAAAACCTTCGACAGCACCTCGATGCGTTGCAGCTCGCGCTCGCTCATTAAGATCAGTCCCAACCCGCCGTCTCCCTCGCTCATCGGCGAGCAGGGCGACATTCCTACTTTGCGGAATCAAGACATTTCTATTTTGCGGCAATACCCATAAGTCGCATAACATGTATTATGGAACTAACATTTGTGATTACTATTCATATACTTATGTGAACTTCAATATTTCGATTGGACAAGCTAACCGGGAAGCCCGATGAACGGATTCTGATACCGAACTCCGAGCGGTCTGAAATCCTTTTCATTGTCCGTGAGCACGATTAGATCGTGTTGCGTGGCTGTGGCAGCAATCGCGATATCCTCGAAACCGGGAGAGATGCCAGCTCCGCGGGCGACTGCCATAAGTTGCCCGGTTATCGTTGCCGTCTCGAGATCAAGAGGCAGAATGCGGCTACCGTAGTAGTGACGAATTTCTCCCCACCACTCAGCGAGCGCGGCCGCTTTTTTGGTGGCACCGGTTCGCTTGGCGTTCGCAATACCGTCCTCGATCTCAGCCGAGGTGATGACGGACAGCCAAAGGTCGGAGGATCTGTCGACGATCCAGGCAACTAGTCTTTCATCGGAGGGTGTCCTGCGTCTCGAGGGGGCGAGCAAACTGACGACATTCGTATCCAGAAGGTACAACGTCAAAACGCCGGGTCACGCAGAGCCCGTGCGGGCTTTCGGCTTCGCGCTGGCAGGTCGCCGTCCTCCAAGGGCGAGTTTGTAAGCAACCAACCCAGCGATGGCACACGGGAAAGGCGCTCGTAGTCCGCATAGCTGATTACGACAGCCTCTCTTTTGCCGTGACGGGTGACAACCGTCGGTGCGCCTGCAACCGCTTCGTCGACCACATGCGAGAACGTCGCCTTCACGTCTTTAAGCTGAATCTCTTTCATCTTGACAGCCCTGTGACCAAAGTAGTCATATAGCTTATGGAGCGAGCCTTGACAAGAAGGCCGTAGCCCAACTGTCGTAAGCAGATGAGTTGTCCGGATTAGGTAGCACGTGAGTTGTCCGGTTTTATCGCCAGCGGATGGAGGCTGGGGATGAAGCGGGCAGCGTGGCTACAGGACCGGAGAATGCAGAAGTTTCGAGACGTATTGAGCCGCTGGAATGGTGGCGATCTTTCGATGATGGAGGCAGGCGAGTTGCTTGGCATGTCGGAGCGGCAATTCCGACGCTACCGCGACCGGTACGAAGAGGCTGGGGAAGCAGGGTTGCTGGATCGGCGCTTGGGCAAGCTTTCGACGCGTCGGGTGCCGGCGGAAGCGATTGAGGAGATGCTGGAGCTTTACCGTCATCGCTACCTCGGCTGGAATGTGAAGCATTTCCACGAGCACCTGCTGCGCGATCACCATTTCAGCTGGGGTTACACCTTCATCAAGACGCAGCTCCACGCGGCGGGCCTTGTGGAACGGGCCAAGCGGCGCGGTGCTCACCGGCGCAAGCGGGAGAGGAAGCCTTGCGAGGGGATGATGCTGCATCAGGATGGCAGCCGTCATCGATGGCTGGTGGGTGAGCCGATGCTGGACCTGATCGTGACGATGGACGATGCGACGAGCACGATCTATTCGGCCTTCCTGATCGAGGAGGAAGGCACGGCGTCGAGCTTTCAGGGCCTTCTGGAGACATTCGTCGCCAAGGGATTGCCATCGAGCCTCTACAGCGATCGCGGCAGCCACTATTTCGTGACGCTGAAGGCCGGCGAGGCGGTCGACAAAAGCCGGCTGACCCAGGTCGGCCGGGCGCTCGAGCGGCTGGGTATCGAACATATTCCAGCCTATTCCCCTGAAGCGCGAGGCCGCTCGGAGCGGATGTTCTCCACCTTGCAGGATCGGCTGCCGAGGGAGCTGGCGCTGGCCGGAATTGCCGACATCGAGGCCGCCAACCGGTTCATCGCCCAGACCTACCTACCAGCTCACAATGCCCGCTTCGCCAGGCC
Source organism: Mesorhizobium sp. B2-1-1 (assembly GCF_006442975.2). Taxonomy (NCBI): domain Bacteria; kingdom Pseudomonadati; phylum Pseudomonadota; class Alphaproteobacteria; order Hyphomicrobiales; family Phyllobacteriaceae; genus Mesorhizobium; species Mesorhizobium sp. B2-1-1. The sequence continues at coordinate 299,361 of NZ_CP083955.1, forward strand.
GGCCGCGGTCGAGGACAGCGCCTTTGTCGCCGCAGATCCGCAACAACTGGCCCAGATCCTGTGCAACGCCATCTGCCTCGACGCAACCATTCCGGCCTCGTCCATCACGAAAACGGTCTTGCCGTCGAGGAGGTCAGTACCCCTCCCCCACCGAAGCTCCCATGACGCCAATGTGCGCGCCGCGATTGCCGCTTCCTTTTCCAGGCCTTCGGCCGCCTTGCCGGCGAGCGCCCCACCAACGACGCGAAAACCTTCGCGTTCCCAAGCCTCCCGTGCCGCTTTCAGCGCGCTGGTTTTTGCGGGCTGGACTTGGAACGTCGCGCCTTGTCGGGGGTTGCCCTTCAGCGCGCGCGGATCGACAAATTTCAGTTCCATGGAAATGCTCCTTACGGGGTTGCCGGACACAGCCCGTCGCTGCGTCCTTTCTCGTCTTCTTCTCGAAGACACCCCCCGGCCCGCGGAGCGAGCGGGCCGGTGCAACTGCGGCCGAGCATCCCTGCCCGGCAGGACAAGCGGGGCTAACAGCCCTGCGAAGGACGACGTGGCCGGGATCGCGAGCGGCGCGGTTGAGCGCAAGCGTCAGCGGTCCGCTCGATCTGCGAGCAGGTTTTCCCCTCCCCTTCCTTCTCAGCCTTCTTCC